>JAGARD010000148.1 GCA_017622415.1 Clostridia bacterium
CTTGGCAAATATAGTAAAAATTTCTCGGGATTTGTAACAGCCGCCAAGCCGGAATATAATTCTATTATAGAAGGTAATTATAATTATGACGATGGACAGGCGTGGCTTACAGGCTTCCCCCGATTTGACCGACTTTATGATGATTCGCAAAAAATAATTACCCTTATGCCTACTTGGCGCAAATATCTTTCGGGCAAATGGGATGTTGAAACTGATTTATGGACTTTGATTCCCGATTTTAAGGAAAGTGATTATTTTAAGTTTTATAATGGACTTATTAACAATTCAAGACTTATAAATACTGCTGAAAAATATGGGTACAAAATCAATTTCTTCCCTCATCCTACTCTTCAACCCCATATGGATATATTCGATAAAAATGATAAGGTTGATTTTTTGGCTAAGGGTACCGAATATAGAGATATTTATGCTAAAAGCAGTTTGATTCTTACCGATTATTCCTCTGCAGTTTTTGACTTTGCATATTTAAGAAAACCGCTTATATATACTCAGTTTGATAAAGAGGAATTTTTCGCAGGCGCACATATTGCCGCACAAGGCTACTTCGATTATGAGCGGGATGGCTTTGGTGAGGTTGAGTATGATTTAGACTCCACCGTTGACCGCATTATAGAATATATGGAAAACGGTTGCGAGCTAAAGGATAAATATCGCGAGCGTATTGACAACTTCTTTGCCTTTAACGACAAAAATAACTGTCAGCGTGTGTATGATAAAATAATTGCACTAAGCAAAAAATAATTAAAAGAGATGTGAAAATGTTATATAAAAGGGTTGTAAACAATAAAATTCTCATTAAATCTCTTTAAATAAAAAAACAAAATGAAAAAACTGCAATAAAAGTGATTTTTCCACGCTTTTATTGCAGTTTTTGTGTTTGTGAATATATTTAAAAATTAAAATGCAAAAAAATTATCCCAAAAGCACATCACTTATAAGCATTAGGCAAAAGCCCACAAGCAGTGAATAGGTAGCACCTCTCTGATAGCCGTGTGAATGGGTTTCGGGTATCATTTCATCGCTTATAACATAAAGCATTGTTCCGCCTGCAAAGGCAAGTGCAAAGGGAAGTATAGCCTCGGCAATACTAACGGCAAAGTAGCCAAGCAAGGTTCCCACAACCTCCACAACACCTGTTAGCATAGCCGCGATAAAGGTTTTTCTAGGTGGTATTCCCGCCGCCAGCATAGGACCAATAATAACCATTCCCTCAGGGATGTTCTGAAGTGCAATACCGCCTGCAATAAGCAGTGCACCCTCGGGGTTATCCGACCCAAATCCAACACCCGCCGCAATGCCCTCGGGCAGATTGTGTATGGCAATGGCGGTAACAAACAAAATCACCTTATTTATATTTGTACCGCTGTGGGTTTCGTTGTCACTGCCCATAAGCTTATGAATATGTGGTACAAGCTTATCAATAAGATTAAGGCAAACCGCACCGCAAAAAATACCTGCTACGGTTATTAAAATCCCCCATTTTCCGCCGTATTCAAGCGATGGTACAATAAGTCCCAAAACGGCGGCGGCAAGCATTACTCCCGCCGCAAAGGATAAAACAATATCGGCAAATTTGTGTGAGAATTTTTTAAATATAAAGCCCATAAGTGCACCAAAAACGGTTGCACCGCCAACACCTATGGCTGTTAAAATAACCATTGTCATAATTAAACACCTCTCTAATTTAATATTAACAGATGTGGCTTGATTTTGCAATGCGTTTTTAAATTTAAATGCCCCGTTTTTGGTTTTGCCAAAAACGGGGCATAAGCTTTATTCAATTACCAATTCGGGGTTTTCTGCAAAGTGCTTAAGCATAACAATCGGCTCGGTTGCGGAGGTGTTGGTAATGGTAACACCCTCCTTGGCGGCGGATTCGGTTACAAAGAATTCATCATTTGTAAGCTCGCCGTAGCGGATAAGGGTGGGTGTTGCAATATCCCATACACCCATTTTGCCGTAGCCTTCAAGAAGAATAAGACCATATGCCGCCATATCTTTAACAACTACTGTCTGACCGGGGTAAACGGTAAGTCGTTTTGCTGAAACAAGGGGACATTTGTAGCAAATCCATTCTTCCTTGGCCTTTTCGTTCTCCCATATAACCTTGGGTGCCATAAAGCGGTTTTTGGTGAATTCAGGGTCGGTGTTTGCATCCCAGTCAATAACGTCCATAAGGTAATCTACGTTGCCTTTTTCCTCTTCGGGACAGTTTTTCCAAAGAAGGTCATTGGGTACGCAGTGGCCGCCGTAAAGCACAGATTGATACATAGCGTAAACATCGCTTGCAAACTGAGGCTCGTAGGTGCAAAGGCTACCGGGAGCGTGAAGCACTCCGGGAGGTACATCCCAACCGGTATCAAGGGAGAGCTTGTATGCGCGGGAAAGGTCAAGTAGCTTGTTGTCGCCCTTGGGGAAGTTCTCTAAACACTCCTTAACCTGCTCTTTTGTAACCTCAGGATTAACACCGAAAAAGGTAAAGGGAAATTCGCCGCCGTGGTTGTTGCACTGCGAGGGGAAGAAGTACATTTCGGGCTTGCCTGCGGCACCAACTCTTTTAGCGTGCTCCTCGCGGTGATGTATATGATGGGGCAGAGGTCCTGCGTTATCAAAGAATTTTGAGAACATAGGCCATTTTTTGTATTTATTCCAAAGCTCCTCGCCAATAACCTCGCCTTTAAGCTCGTCAACGGCATCGCGGAGTAAAACTCGCTCGCTACCGTCCTTGGAAACAATGTAGGAAAGACCTTCGTCGTCGGGAGTGTCGGGGCCGTTTTCTGCCCATGTGGTGGATGCAAACCAACGCTCGTCAATACCGCCTCGTTCCAAGCCCAATACGTAATAATCGTCGGGATGAAGCTTGATTCTTTTACCGGGACGGCAGAAAGAACGGGGTACCCATGTGGGGGCAAGACGGTAAATACCCTCGCCTTGCTCTAATAATTTTTTTGAAATTGACATAATAAAAACCTCCTGTTTGTGTTGGATTTAATGAATATATAAATTGTAATTTAGCGGTAGGTAGCGGCTTTCTCTGAAG
Organism: Clostridia bacterium; assembly: GCA_017622415.1. GTDB lineage: Bacteria > Bacillota > Clostridia > Oscillospirales > Acutalibacteraceae > UMGS1279. Next base: position 3,062 of record JAGARD010000148.1, read on the forward strand.
CCTTCCCCGTCTGGGGACGGCCTTATGTAGTCTGCCTTTCAAACTACAATTTATCGGTTTAATCATCTAGCCTCTAGCCTCTAGCATCTAGCATCTAATCTCGTACATATCAAAAATATTAAGCTCTCTGGTTTTGAATGTGATAAATTCGCCGTTTTGTATGAAGGGGATTTCCTCATTAGTCGGCAATAATTTAACCGATTTTGCACCACAGCACTTGAGCCTGATTTCAAAGGGTGACTGAATTTCGGTATCCTCATCATCCGTTATGTAAACCGCACTTAAAGTAATGCTGTTGGGATTTTTAAAAGCAATGATTTCAACGTTTGGTGAAGCATTTGCGGTAACTGAAAGCTCGCCGAGTCCCGCGTAGTTTAAAAGATTAACTAAAATCTCGCGGTAGGCTTTAATTGTTTTAGCCTCAATTCCTGCCGCCGACCATATGACCTTACCCTTGCCGTAGTTTTTAATTACCAGGCCTGGATAATCGGTGGGTGTGCCGGGAGGATTGGAGTGAATAGAAGCGAATGCATCGGGGTCATCCTTGTTTATGTAGGGAAGGGTTATGGTGGCAAGAATTTCCATATCTTCCACACCTGAAACAAAGGGGAGCTTGCTTTGACAGGCTAAAGGATATTCTGCATTAAAGCCGCCTAAAAGCTCTTCATAATCGGGCTTGGGAGCTAAATAGGTGTAGGCGGAATGGGTATAGCCCGTAACCTCTGCATTCAAAAATTCTTTTAACAGTTTGGGATCGTCTGAGCCGCTGAAGTAAAGAATTCCGCCATTTTCTACATATTTTTTAAGCTTACTTATGGTATTATCGTTTGTAAATCTGGGATTAGCCATAATAAGAGCCTTGTATTTTGAAATTTGATTTATTGTTCTTTGTGAGAACACACTAAAGGGAATCTTTTTCCTTATAAGATTTTCAGAAGCGGCAAAGGTGGCGTTGTAGGTGCCGAATTCCGATTTAACGTTCATGCCTCTGCCTTCAATGCAGTAGTACACACCAATATCAGCAATAAGGTCTCCGCTACCCATATATGGTTCATATTTTTCGGCCTCGCGGTAAACCTCACCAAGCTTATTATAAAAACGGGAATCCATTGTGCCCTTTGGGTCAATAGCATCAATAAAGAAGTTGGCACCGTGGTGAGCTACCGTCAGCATGGCGGCAAGCTTTAGCTTATCATCACTCTTAGTAACGGTATGGCAGGCAAGACCCGGGTCACATCTGCCGGTCATATATTCAAAAGGCTTATTGGTAGTAACGGCATCAAAATATTTGCAGGTAAAGGACTGGGTTAAAAAGCCTCTGTAAAGGTCGCCCGATGCAAAATCCTGACTATCATTGAGGACTTCAGAGCTTAAAAACTCATCGGCGGGAAGCATTACGCAGGCATAGTTGTAATAAATAACAAGGTCGGGACGAATACTTTTTGCATAATCGTAATATTCTTTTGCGTATTCGCCTGTCCAGATTTCTTTAATGGCAATATAATTGTCCCATTCCTTGGTGTCTCGCTCATTTGGCATTTCGGTGCCATAAACCGCCTTCCATTTTTCGGTGCAGTGCTTACAGTGGCAGGGGTATCTCCAGAAGGGCATATCAAAAAACAGTCCGTCAAAATCGGCATATTCCAGCATTTCTTTAATCTGGGTTTTAACAAATTCCCTGTAATCGGGATTGTTGGGACAGCATAGCCCGTAACGGTCACCGCCAAATTCAAGCTCTGCATCCCCTTTCATGGGAACAATCATCCAATTGGGGTGTGCTTCAGCCTCAATATTATTGTAATTTATGCTGTAATAAGCAGTAACATCAATATTGTTTTGATGGCAGAGGTCGGTCAGCCTTTTCATAGCATCGGGCTTTTCTAAAAAGGCGGGATGGGTATGACCTACCTTGGTGGGGTAGTGGCAAAAGCCCACATGCGACTGCAAATAAATCATAGCAGATTTTATATTTGCCGCTTTAAGATTGTCACAATATACTTCGGGGTCAAAATCTCTCAAAAATATATCTTCGCCCCAATCGTTAATGTGCATATCCATAAGATGCCTTCTGTAACTGTTCTTATACCACATAAATATCCTCCTAAAATAGCATTTTTTAAAAATATAGTTATTTTAACTTGATTATATCACATATATGCAGTATAATTATAGCAATATTAAGTTTAATTTTAGCATTTTTCGGTGGTGAGAGTTTTGCCCTATTCACAAAATGAAATACTTGCAGAAATAACCAAAAATTTCGCAGTAATAAGCAATGTTACCGTTTCAATTTTTGATGCAAACCGAAATTGCGTTGTTTCGGGGTCGGATAATATACCCTTTTGTGAAGCGGTTAGAAAAAGGCCCGAGCTTCATAAAAAGTGTCATGAGTGTGACAAAATAGGCTTCAAGGGATGCTCGGCAACCAAAAAACCGTATTTGTATCACTGCCATATGGGACTTGTGGAAATAACAGCGCCTATTATGTTTGGTGATACCCTTATAGGCTACATAATTATAGGTCAGTTTGCCGACCAGCCCGATAAATCCGAAATAAAAAAAGCAGTTGCTGATACAGCCAATAAATACGGATTTAATGCCGATAATTTACTTACGTATGTGGATGAAATACCTTGTCCTGGTGATGCTTACATTAACGCGCTTTCTCAGCTTGTGGAAATGTGTGCGGGGTATATATGGCTTAAAAATGTTCTGAAGCTTAGTGAAAGCGACCTTGCAATGGAAATCAGGCTTTATATTGTGGGTCATCTGTGCGAGGATTTGTCGGTAGATGCTCTTTGTAACAAATACGGTTTGTCGCAAACGGCACTCTATCAGCTTTTCAAGAAAAGCTTTGGCGTGTCTGTGGTGCAGATTATAAGGCTTGAGCGTGTTAATAAGGCAAAGGAACTTTTAAGTGAAGCAAAATTTTCCATAGGTGAGGTTGCACAGCAGGTGGGTATTCCCGATGCCAATTACTTTACACGCACCTTTAAGGCTATAACGGGAAAAACACCCAAGGAATATGCAAAAAGTTTTTAATTCTTGATAAAGAAATATTTATATGTTATACTTAATGTAAAGGAACTAATAAATTAAAACGATGGGAGAAAATTTTATGACCATTCGCGATATTACCGAAATACTTTCTGCTGATGTTATTTGCGGTGAGGAAAATCTTGAAAAGGAAGTTCACAATGCCTGTGGCTCAGATATGATGAGCGACGTCTTGGCATTTGTTAAGGACCAATCTTTACTTATTACAGGCCTTTGCAATCCTCAGGTTATTCGCACCGCCGAAATGATGGATATTATATGTATATGCTTTGTCAGGGGCAAGGAACCCGACGAGGCTATGGTAGAGCTTGCTAAAGAACGCGGAATAGTTCTTATGGCTACCAAAATGCGTATGTTCACAGCTTGCGGAGTGCTTTACGAAAAAGGTCTTGGGGGAGGCGCAAGTCAATGTGTATGACAATGAAGCTTCATTTTGATGTTTCGGGCGACGACTTCACCCGTGCGGGTGAGGCTTCAGGCAAGGTTAAAGCCAAGCTCAAGCAGCTAGGTATTGCCCCCGATGCTGTGCGTCGTGTTGCCATTGCTCTTTATGAGGGTGAAATAAATCTTGTTATTCACGCAGGCGGCGGAGAAATTGATGTTGAAATTTCCCCCGAAAACATAAAAATGACTCTTAGCGATAAGGGACCCGGTATTGCCGATGTTGAAAAGGCTATGACCGAGGGCTTTTCAACCGCTACCGAAAACATTAGGTCTTTAGGCTTTGGTGCAGGTATGGGTCTGCCCAATATGAAAAAATATTCCGACGAAATGAAAATAGATACCAAGCTAGGCGAAGGCACCAACATTTTTATGCAAGTAAATTTATAGAAAGGAACCACTTATATGTCCGCTTTTACACATTCGGTTTACCTTGATGCCGATAAATGCAAGGGATGTATAAATTGTATTAAGCGTTGCCCCACAGGTGCAATTCGTGTGCGTGGCGGCAAGGCTCATATTATTAAGGAATTTTGTATTGACTGTGGCGAGTGTATTCGCATTTGTCCGCATCATGCAAAGCTTCCGGTGTATGAC
>JAGARD010000149.1 GCA_017622415.1 Clostridia bacterium
GCCCGGTCCAAGACCGGATTTATTCCGAATGTGTTTTGTACGTGCCGTTAGTTTTCATCCCGCGGCCGAAGAGCAAGCATAAGCCGATCATCCTAAAAAAGTGATTTGATGTGGACGCGAAGCGAGGCTGTGGCGATGATTAAAACCTATTCGTAATTGGATCAAACGCCACGCGTTAAAATTACCTTAAAACTACAATTTATATGGACGCGGAACGAGGCTATGGTTTTGATTATAACTTATTCGTAATTGGATCAAACGCCACGCGTTTGAAAGGAGATGTTTTATGGATACCGTTTTAAAGGAAGGCGATTTATACAAGATTATAAATCTTTTTGGGAAAACCTTCGAGCTTAGGTATGGCTACTATACCGAAAGCGAACGGCACAGTAAATTTAATGAGGTAATTCCCATTTATCCTAATTTCGTTAAAGAACCGCAGTACACAGCCGAAGGACATCCGTTTGTAACACAGATGCAGGATATATGTGATTTTTACGTCGGTGAGCCGAATGGCGAGGACTGTTTTAGCTGTAAGCATTACCATCACGGTGACGATTTGCTTGGTATATGTAAATGTGATTTAAACAAAAAACAAGGAGGAAGCTCTAATGATTAAAAATTATTTTAAAAAGGCAGTAAGCCTTTTGCTGTGTACACTAATAGTTGCAACAGCCTTACCTATTACAAGTATGGCGGCATCGTCAAAAACTGTAACGGCAATAGCAGATAACGGTACCGCCCACACCTTTGAAAGCATAATGGGTACTGATATAGACGGAAACCGCTATGCAGGTAGAGTTTGGGTAGATAAATCGGTTTATACCGATGGTCAAACCGCCGTTTTAAACACAAGCGGTGATGAGGGCTCCACCTTTAAGGTTAATTTGGAGCAGGGCGAGAACTTCCAAACAATATTCTCGGCACTCGGCTCCTCAATGACCACCAAAGCCACCGTTAGCTCCTCGGGTCCCTTGGATGTTGTTATAATCTTGGACGACTCAACCTCTATGGATGATATAATTTCAGGCCGAACAACCCGTCTTGAAAAGCTTATTGAGTCCTCCAACAAGCTTTTAGCCGACCTTTTAACCGCAAAGGATATAAGAATAGGTATTGTTGGCTACAATCAGAACAGCATTGAGATTTTACCCTTTGGAAAATATGAAAATGGCATTAAGCTCAGCGTGCTTAATAACAAATATACCTTTGATGAGTGGAATAATACCGACAAGGGCGGCACCATAAGAGCCTTTGATAACTCCAATATGCTTTTGCATAATAATACCAAGGGCTATGCCAGAGGCACAAATGTGCAGGCCGGCTTTGATATGGGTATGCGTATGCTTGAAAACGTAACAAATACCGAGGGTCGTACCCCCGTTGCAATTCTTCTTACTGATGGCTCGGCAAATACCGCCGCAGTTAATAATTTTTATAATATTTCGGGTCAGACACCCCACTCCATATTTAACGGTAGCGTTGCACCCGGCGTTGCACTTGTAACTATGCTTACCGCCGCTTACCGAAAAGCAAGGGTAGAAAAGGTTTACAGTAAGGCTCCTACCATCTACGGAATAGGTGTTGACCTTGACGGCGATGCAGCCGCTAATGCTATAATAAATCCCGCTGCCACCAAAAACGGCTTTAATGCACGGAACTCTAATTACTATATAACTCAGGCCTATGATTTATATGTGAATACTTGGCTTAAAGGCAGAAATGCAACCAGAACCGAAAGCTATAACGGTAATCATACCTTTGTAGCCAACCACAGCTATCCCGCAGGCTCTAACATTACCGATGCCGATGTAGCCGCCAATATAAATTATGTAGATAAATATTACGATGTTTCTAGCGCTCAGCTTGATGATACCTTTAATTCTATTTATGAAGAGCTTTTCTCGGGCGCATTTAACCCTATTACCTCTACCGAAACTGTAGACGGTGCTACAGGTGTTAAGGACACACCGCTTTTATATGTTGACCATATCGGAAAATATATGGAGGTTAAAAACGTTCAGGCTGTTACCCTTTTTGGTAAATCCTATGCCGTTACCAATGCGGGAGGTAGATATACCGTTCAGTATGCAAAGGGCACTAATCCCACCACCAACGAGGAATACGAAACCTCTGAGGATATTAAAATTGAAATTTTGGATAATGCTTCTGACGGTACCCAAAGACTGGAAATAAAAATTAATCAGGAAATCCTACCTATTTTATTGGAGCAGGTTTCCTCTGAAACGGTTGGTAATAAAACCACCGCTACCATTAATGAGCTTACCTACGGTCCGCTTCGTGTTTATTATACCGTAGGTGTTAAGTCGGATATTCTTCTTCCTAACGGAGAGATAGATTTAACTAAAATTGAAAAAGCTTATTCGGGTCTTGACCTTAATAAGGGCGAGCTTACCCTTTACAGCAATCAGTTTGGTACTACTACTGCCGAGCTTGACAGTAATGGAAATCCTGTTCGCCGTGACGCTCACGTTGGCTTTAAGCCCTCGGCTGAAAACCGCTACTACTATCATCAGAGCAATCAAGGAATATTCACCAAAATTAAGGATGAGGATGGCGATGAGGTAACCATTCCTCCCAATCAGGAATACGGTATTGTTTGGAACGAAGATGCTTACACTCTTGATTGGATGACCTATGATGAGTATCTTAATACATCGGAAGATACACTTGTTTACACCTATGTAAACTATTATCGTCCCACCGAGTCGGCTGCGGATAACGCCAATGCCGCAGAGCGTGTAACCTATCTGGTTTACACCGAGTGGAAATACCTTAAATCCTCGGCTGCATTTTACGATGCTACTACCAAAAAGTATGTAAACTATGATGCTACAGCAGGCTATACCTTGGACGATATAGGTCATGTTATGACCGAAAGGCAGATTGCTGAGTATGTACGCCAAAACCCAAATGCCGATATTTATGCAGTGCTTGGTGTTGGTTCAATGCGTACCAGCCGATTCCACAATATGACCTTTGATAAAGAGGTTAATGCAACAGGCACAAATTCTATTCGTTATGAGCCTCAGTATACTGAGGGTATGGCAGCAAACCACCACGGTAATGACGTTGTTGTATGGCTTGGTAACAACGGTAAATTAACCCTTCCCCTTACAACAGGTGTTGCCCTTTCCAAGGCGGCTACCGAAGCCATTGGAAACGCAGATGACACCTATACCTTAACCCTTAAAATAGACAGTATGCCGTCAGGCGGAGTTGTTGCTCCCACAGTTCACGATATAAACGGCAATGAGGTACCCTTTATCTTTAACAACGATACCGTTAAGGTGCAGGTTAAGGTTGGCGAAACTGTTTGGGTAAGCGGAATACCCGCAGGAAGTATATGTACCGTGGGCGAGGAAATCCCTCAGGGTGCAGACTTTAGAGTTGACAGTATTTCCTCTAAAACTGTTACTATTCCTACAGTATCAGAGGTTATGGACCGCACAAAGGATCAGTATGTAGCTGTAACCGTAACAAATACTCTTAACAAGTACGGCAATCTTTTCATCACTAAGGAGCTGCAAAGTGACCACGCTATTCCCGATAGTATTCTAAGTGAAGATTTTGCCTTTGAGTTAAATGGCGGTGCGGCATTGGCCGACAAGAGCTTTAATGTCGCCGACAGTAAAAATAAAACTTCTCAGGTAACCTTTGATGAAAACGGCAGAGCCACCGTTTATATTTCGGCAAGGCAGACACTTGAAATTTTAAACATTCCCGAAAATACCGTTGTAACCCTTACCGAAAAGCTTACTGCCGCTCAGGCAGAGCTATTTAAGGGTGTTAAATATCGTGCTCGCAACCATTCGGGTGAGGATGCAACCGAAACCACTAATGAGGCTATCGTTACAATTCCTTCTACAGGCAGTGCTACCGCAGTTGTTATTAACACCTATGCTCCTAAATCAACAACAGCCTCCTTGGATATTGCTATAACCAAAAAATTTGCTGATGCATCGGTTGCTAACAAGCTTTTGGGCGGAGAATTTAATTTCCTTGTTCAAAAATATAATTCCGACAATAAGGATTGGGAGGATATTGCTAGCGAAACCATTAAATATTTAGCAAACGAATACGGTGAAAAGTCGGTTAATATTGCTAATGTCCTTAAAAATGAGGTTTATACTGAAATAGGCAGATATTCGTATCAAGTATTAGAGGTAAGGGGCAATGTAGCAAATGTTTCCTATGACCGCACCGTTTATACCTTTGATGTAATCGTTGTCGATAACGGCGGTCAGCTTGTAGCTACCGTTTTGGATAATACTTCAAATAATATCGGCAGTGTTTATAACGTGGAGTTCAATAACACCTATGATACCGCACCTATTAGTATGGATATTACAAAGGCTATAAACAACCTTTCGGGTGATGACACCGTATCGGCGGCAGGCTTTAAATTCAGGTCAATCAATGTGGATGCAAACGGCAATCCCTTACCTGCAAATCAGCCCGAAACCGCAACTAACACTATCTTTTCGGATGCCGCTGGTATGGCAAGAATAAGCGGTGTTTACACCAGAACACAAATTGGCACACATCATTACCTCGTTTATGAGGAGGATGAGGGTAAGGCAGGCTGGAGCTATTCCAAGGCTCAGTACCTTGTGACCGTTAATGTAGCTGAGGATAATTCAGGCAAGCTTGTGGCAGATATGTCTATTGTACCCTTTAATGATGCCGCAAGGGCAGAGAAAGCTCCCACCGTTGGTGCTAATAACAAGGGTCAGCTTTACTTCACAAACACCTATGACCCCGCAGATGAAGTTGTAGATGTTGATGCTCTTGTTAAAAAATCCTTAGAGGGAAAGACCCTTAATGCAGGCGACTTTACCTTTGAGCTTTATGAAAACGGTAAAACCACTGCTTTACTTCGTGGTACTAATGATGCAAACGGTAATATTGATTTCAAAGCGGTAGACGCAAATAATCCTCTTACCCAAAATGATGTACTTAACTTCACTTCGGTTGGTAAGTATGAATTTGATATTAAAGAGGTTGCACCCTTAGGCGGAGTAAAGGACGGCATAACCTACGATACCACCATCTACGACTTGGTTGTTGAGGTTGAAAACGATATTACTACAGGCAAGCTAAAAGCAACCTATTATTTTGAGGACTCTACCTCTATTCCCGTAACCTTTAAAAACTATTATAACGTAGCACCCACCACCTATAAGCTTTCGGGTAATAAGACGTTAAACGGCAGACCTATGCAGGTTGGTGAGTTTGGCTTCACCTTACGTAAGGACAGTCCGCTTAATCCTCCTATCGAGACCGTTAGAAATAAGCTTGACGGCTCCTTCGAGTTCTCTGAAATTACCTATACTGACGCAGGCGTGTACAACTACGTTATTCTTGAAGAGGTGCCCACAGGTGCAAGCTATAATCCCGCAACAAATAAATTCTCACTTAACGGCGTTACCTATGACACCCATCAGATTAATGTAACCGTAACCGTTACCGATAACGGCGACGGCACCTTAACCGCATCGGCAAATGTAGCTAATACCCAAATAGCGTTTGCTAACAGCTACAAGGCGGCTCCCACCACCGTTACCTTTAAGGGTACTAAGGAATTTAAGGGTGCAACCTTAAACGCAAACGATTTTGCATTCAGACTTTATCAAACCGACCACACCTTAAACCTTAACGGGGTAAATCCTCTGCAGACTGTTTATAACGGTGCAAATGGCGAATTTGCCTTTGAAACCATCACCTACACCGAGCCCGGCACATATTTCTATGTGATTGATGAGGATGATACCTATAACACAAAGGATGAGGTAGTTTACGATACCACCGAGCACGGCTATCGTGTTCAGGTTCGTGATTACGGTACGGGTAGACTTATTGCTACCGTTATGGATATGGACACAGGCTCTACCGAAACCGATAATGCAAATATCACCTGTAGCTTTGTAAATGCTACCTTTGATGAAGCAACCGAAAAAGAGGTTGCAAAGCAGGAAAATGCAGTTGCAAAAATCGACGGAGAGTTTGTTGAGGCAGGCGAAATTCTTACCTATTATATTTACTATTATAACTATACAGGCAAGGAAGCAACCGTAGAAATCAGCGATACTATTCCCGCATATACCAGCTATGTGGATGGCTCAGCATCGCACGGCGGAGTTTATTCGGGCGGAAATATTGATTGGATATTAACAGTTCCCAGAGGTCGCTCTGTTATGGTTCAGTTCAGCGTTAAGGTTGATGAGTCCGATTCTATAGTTGCTAATACCGCCATTGTTCGTGACGGTAAAAACACCTACAAAACCAATACCGTTAATAATCACAGCTTTAAAGACCCCGTTAAAAAGGATGTTGTAAATCCCGATAATGTAGATTTAACCATTAACGGTAAAAAGGTTTATGAGGGCGACAAGCTTCTTTATACCATAAGCTACACCAACACCTCCTACAATTTGGTAGATGTAAAAATCACCGATGAAATCCCCGAATACACCACCTATGTAGATGGCTCGGCAGATAATGGCGGTACATTTGCAAACGGCGAAGTAGTTTGGGAAATTGAAGATGTTCAGCCTTGGACCACCGTAACAGTTGCCTTTATGGTTACGGTTGATGAAAATATCGGTGCCATTACCATAGAAAACAAGGCGGTTGTTAATGCAGGCAACACCTATGAAACCAACACCGTTACCAATCATACCGTCGAGGATGAGGTTAAAAAGGATGTATTCCTAGCTAAAGACGAAACGGTAAGTGTTGACGGCAAGGAGATTAAGGCTGGCGACGAGCTTCGTTATGAGATAAGCTACAAAAACACCGATACTGAGGAAGCAACCGTTACCATTACCGATACTATTCCCGAAAATACTACTTATGTAGAGGGCTCGGCAACAAACGGCGGTGTTTATGTGGACAGAGTTATCACTTGGAATATAATCATTCCCGCAGACGAGAGTGTAACAGTAAGCTTCAAGGTAACTGTAGGCGATAAGGAGGGTGTAGAAATCACCAATACCGCAACGGCGAGTGAGGGTAAAAACACCTACACAACTAATTCGGTTACTACCACTACCGAGATTACTCCTCCCCCCGAGGAGAAGCCTCCCGTTGAGGAAGAGCCTCCTGTAAATGAGGAGAAACCACCTGTAGTCGAGGATGAAACCCCTATAGCTCCTGAAAATCCCAAAACGGGTGACTACACAAATCTTGCGATGCTTATAGCATTTGCTTTTGTAAGCGGTGCAGTTCTTTTCGGCTCTCAGCTTATCGGCAAAAAGAAAAAGGCTGATTAACAGCCCTTAAAGCGATAAAAAGCTAAAAATTTAGCCCGCGATGGAAATTAGTTTCCATCGCGGGCTTTTGTTACAAGGATAAAAAACACTTAATTATTCGTGCTCTTTAATCCATTCCTCTGCCTTGGCGGCAGACATTCTTTTAATATCCTCTTTTTTGTAGGGGGAGTCCTCTCCACCGTTTACATAAAGAAAATATTTGCCACCCTCGGTTTGGTAGAGCTTTTCCTCATAACCGTCGGGGTCGCCAAACTCACCGCAGGTCATCTGACCTAAAAGCTTAGAATATTCGGTATCATATTCTACTTTGCAAATAATTTTTTTCATTTTTTATGTTCTCCTTATTTTTGGTTTTTTACAGTATACCACAACCTGCAAAATAAATCAAGTTCATCGGTGTTGACAAATTTTGTCGGCAACTGTATAATGAGTTTATATTGAAAACTAGACGGATGTGATTAATTTGGCAAGAATAGGGTTTCGTTCCGCTATGTTCGGATTTAATAAATCGGATGTTAATTTGTATTTAATGAAGCTTCAACAGGAGTATTCTTTAAAGGAGCAGGAGCTTTTAAAAAAGGTTGCAGACCTTGAAAAGGAAAATCTTGAAATAAAGCAAAAATCCGACCAAAATGAAAAGGAGCTTTTGACAGCTCGCGGTGAGCTTTCTTATTTTAAGGGTAAGGAGCAGGAAATTGAGCAGATGAGCGAAAGCATAGGCACTATGTATATGGTGGCAATGCAAAATGCTCAGGAAATTATAGGCGAGGCTGAGGCCACCGCTCATGAGATTAATCAAATTTCCTCCCTGCGTTTGGAGGCGGCAGCCAAGGCTGAACAGCAGCTTAAAGCGATTAAGGAAAGCATAAAAAGCTCTGCCGAACAGTTTGCAGAGGATATTAATTCTATGTCGTTGTCGCTTGAGGGACCTAAAAACCGTCTTGCGGCTCAGCTGGAGGGCAAAAAACTACCTGAAATACCGGTGATGTTAGAAAATGACTACCTACAAGATTAATACAAGTGAACTAAAGTCTTTCGTTCCAAAGCTTTCGGCGGGGGATAGAGTCTTGCTGTCAGGCACGGTATATACCGCACGCGATGCCGCCCACTCTAAGTTGTTGGAGCTTATAAAAAACGGCGAGCCACTTCCCTTTGAGATTAAGGATGCGGTAATTTATTATGCGGGACCAACCGAGGCACCAAAGGGACGTCCTATAGGCAGCTGTGGACCTACAACCTCCTCAAGAATGGACAGCTTTTCGCCAACACTTCTTAATATGGGGCTTTGCTGTATGATAGGCAAGGGTAACAGAAGTCCTTATGTTGTGGAGACTATCGTAAGAAACAGTGCTATATATCTTTGTGCTATTGGCGGAGCGGGAGCTTTGGCGGCAAAATGCATTACCGAGTGTGAGGTAGTTGCCTTTCCTGAGCTTGGCTGCGAAAGTATAAAGCGTCTTGAATTTAAGGATTTTCCGCTTATTGTTGGTATTGATAGTAAGGGAAATTCAGCTTTTTCAAGGTGAGCTGTAAAAATTTGATATTTTTTTATAAAGGGCGGCTACAACCTCCTCGGGGGTGGGTCGCTTTTTGCTTTTGGTAAGCTCGCTCCAAAATGCCCTTCCGCTTTCGTTTAGCTCTGTGCTTTCCATCGCAGCGGATATTGCATACGAAATTTCTTTTTTTACAGCTTTAACGGTTGTGTCGTTGTTTTTTGCCGTATTTTTTAAAGCCTTTTTAAATTTTTTCATTTCCTTTATCCTTTTTTGAGTTTTTAAATATATTTTGAGTAAAAATAAATTAAATATATAATATTTTTTTAATAAAAATGTTGTAACATTCGTAATAATTTGGTAAAATATATTTGTTATGATATAAAGGCGAAGTGTTTGTATTTATAATTATCGCCTAAAAATGGGAGGGATTTTATATGGAGAGCATTAAAACTGCAAAGCTTTTTGATTTAAGTCATTCTATTGCTCGGTCGCTTCTTGAAAAAAGCGAATACCCCTTTGAGGTACTACCTAAAATAAGCAATTTTATTTTAGAGCTTGGCAAAACCTTAAATGACGATGAATTTAATAAGGTGGGCGAAAATATTTGGGTATCAAAAACCGCAAAGGTCGCCCCCACTGCAAGCATTACGGGACCCTGTATTATTGATGAGGGTGCCGAAATCCGCCACTCAGCTTTTATTCGCGGTAACGCAATTGTGGGCAAAAATGCAGTTGTCGGTAATTCAACCGAGCTTAAAAATGTTATTTTGTTCGACAATGCTCAGGTGCCACACTATAACTATGTTGGTGATTCGGTGCTTGGCTATAAGGCTCATCTGGGTGCAGGTGCCATAACCTCAAATGTTAAGAGCAATAAAACTCTGGTCACCGTAAAGGTGGGGGAGAAAAGGCTTGAAACAGGTCTTAAAAAATTTGGTGCAATGCTGGGTGATGAGGTAGAGGTCGGTTGTGGCTCGGTATTAAATCCGGGTACGGTAATCGGTAAAAAATCACAAATTTATCCTCTTTCCTCGGTGCGTGGAGCAGTCCCAGAAAACAGTATTTATAAGCGTTTAGGTGAGATAGTTACAAAATATTAAGAGGTCGAAATTAAATGGAACTTTGGGATATACTTACTGCTGAGGGAAAGCCTACGGGTCGCACTATGGTAAGGGGTGGAAATGCTATCCGCTCGGGCGATTATCATCTGGTGGTGCATATTTGGCCCTTAAACGATTACGGCAGTATTTTAATTCAAAAACGAACAAAAACAAAACGTCTTATGCCTGGCATTTGGGCGGCAACGGGCGGAGCGGCAATAGCAGGGGAGAACTCTGTCACAGCGGCTATACGTGAGCTTGGTGAGGAGCTTGGTATAAATGTTTCTCCGGAGGATTTAAGGCTGGTTCACCGAATAAAAAGAAAAAATTCTTTTATAGATATGTGGACAGTACGTGCTAATGTGCGTGTGCCCGAGCTCAGACTTCAAAAAAGCGAGGTTGCCGAGGCAAAATGGGTTAATAAATCTACCCTTATGAGTATGATTGACTCGGGTGAATTCCACGATTACGGCAAGGATTATTTTAACTTGGTCTATTCCCTTGTGGACGAAATCAAAAACGAAAAAGAGGATTAAAATGGGAATTTCGGTTGAGGGACAAAAGTGTCCCGTATGTGATGCATATCTTTTTGATAATGATGACTTGGTTTTTTGTCCCGAATGCGGTGCACCCCATCATAGGGATTGCTATCAGGCACTTGGTCACTGTGCCTATTCGGATAAGCACGGAACAGATGATGGCTATAAGCCTGTGAAAATAGCAGAAAATGAGCAGTCACAGTCAGAGGCTAAGCCTAAAGAACAGTCTAAAGCGGTCTGTCGCTTTTGCGGTGAACAGTTAGATTTAACCGAAAAGGTATGTCATAAATGCGGTAGACCTGTGGTGGCTAATCAGCCCCCGTTCGGACCAACCATTGTTATGGACCCTATGGGCGGTGTTTCCCCTGATGATACTATTGACGGTGTTCCCGCAAAGGATGTAAAATGCTTTGTTGCTGTAAACACACAAAGATATTTGCCAAGGTTTAAGGCTATGGAGGAAAAAAAGAAACGCTCTTGGAACTGGGCGGCATTTTTGGTACCCAATGTATGGTTTTTCTACCGCAAAATGTACCTATCGGGATTGCTTTTTTCCATCCTTTTAGTTGCGGCTTCAATGTTTTTGCTACCTCTTTCGGCAGTTATAAGCACATTCCCACAGGAGGCAACTGCATCAACAGCCGTTTTAGCCAGATATTTGGCAGATAATTTATCCTCAATAGAAGCTTTTCCGATTTATTTAGGACTTTTCGGTAGTGTTTTGGAAATTGTCATAAGAATTGTAGCTGGCTTTACAGGTGATAAAATCTACAAAAAAACAGTTGTAGAGGGTGTTAAAAAGGTAAGGGAGTCGGAGGAAAACGAGCTTCCCTTGGAGCTTGCCCTTGCAAAAAAGGGTGGCGTAAGCCCGCTTTTTGGTCTTATAGGCCTATTTGCTTTAGACCTTGTTTTAGAGTGGATAGGAGCATTCTATATACTTATGTAATCAGTTAAGATTAGGAGTAGATTATGGAAAACAATAATCACGATATTAAGCTATGCCCATCCTGCGGAGCTAAAAATAAATCGGCTTATAAATACTGCAATGAATGTGGTACGGCTTTAAATCAGTCAAGCTATTCAAATACATCTAACAACCCTGCATCTAATAATATTCCGTCGGGTGGCTCGCCTTATGGCTACGGCACAAACGGAGGATATTACGGCGGTCAGTATTCACAAAACAGCTATACGCCGAACTACATACCCTATGGTATGAATATGCACGCCCCTTATGACGGCACTCCAGATTTCAATGGTGTTTCGGCAAAGGATGTTTATGATTTTACGGGCGAAAAGCCCGAGCTTTTTAACAAGCTTCGTATTCAGCATTTTTCGGGCAAAACGGGTCCCTACTGTTGGCCTCTTTTCTTTTTAGGCATAATATTCGGATTTTTCGGTATGGGATGTTGGTATCTTTACCGCAAAATGTATAAGCCAGCCGCCGCCTTTTTTGCGGGTGTTGTGGCACAGCTTGCAGCAGGTCTTTATGTGTTAATACTAACCTTTACGGAGACTTTAAATAATTTCAGTCCCGAGCTTTATAATTCACTTTTGGATAGCATCCACAGTGGCGAGGGAGTGGATATTACTGCCGAGCTTATGTCATCGGGGCATCCAACCTTACTTCTGTTAGATAGCCTTTTAAATATGGTATCTTTGGCATCCTTTGTGCTTGCTATTGTTCTACCTTTTTTCGCTTACAGACAGTACAAAAACTTTGCACTTAAAAAAATTCGTGCCGAATATAATAAGGCTGCAAAACCTCAGTTTACGGTAACGGGAGGTACAAGGGGCGGTTTAGTAGGTATTGTTTCTACCGCCTATGGTGTTATAATTTTTGCAGTTGTATTTTATATTATGAGTTGGTTTTTAGGCGGAATGTATGAAAAGCTTGAAGAATATGCCGCGGATAATTCAGGCTCGGAGTATTATGAACAGATGCCGTTTGACGAAATGCCCTTTGATTTTGATGACCCATCAGGCGGAATTTGGTAATGTATAAATATTTATTGTTCGATTTGGATGATACCCTGCTGGACTTTAAAAAGGCAGAGGCAACCGCCATATCTGAGGTTTTAGAAAATTTTGGAGTGACCCCCACCAAGGAAATCATTGAGCTTTATTCTAATATAAATCTTTCCTGCTGGAAACGCTATGAAAAGGGCGAAATAACAAGGGATGAAATTTATGAAAACCGCGTTAATATGCTTGGCGAAAGGCTTTCGGTTAGCTTTAACGTAAATGAGTTTACT
Source organism: Clostridia bacterium (assembly GCA_017622415.1). Classification (GTDB taxonomy): domain Bacteria; phylum Bacillota; class Clostridia; order Oscillospirales; family Acutalibacteraceae; genus UMGS1279. Next base: position 12,686 of record JAGARD010000149.1, read on the forward strand.
AAAATGTATTGCAAACTGCTGTCCCAACAGGGGCAAACCTTTCCCTATGCCCACGTGCTTTTAAGCGAGCTTAAAGCCAAAGGGTATAAAATGGCGGCGGCAACCAACGGCACGCTTGTTACCCAAAAGGGCAGAATAGCGGCTTCGGGTCTTGCAGAATTTTTTGACTTAGGAATTTATATTTCAGAGGAAATTGGTTTTAAAAAGCCCGACCCCGAATTTTTTGAGTATATTTTAAAGACGGTCGGAGCCCATAACAAAAAAGAGGCTTTGGTTATAGGCGACTCCCCAAGCAGTGATATTGCAGGGGCGGTTGCCGCAGGAATAGACTCTTGCTTAGTGGGTAAAAATTCGCCAGAAAAGGTTAAGCCTACATATTTTGCCAAAAGACTAGAGGATGTTTCCTCGGTTTGTGGACTTGTTAATATTAAATAATTTAAAGCTCTCGGTTGTAATGTGTAATCGAGGGCTTTGTTTTTTTGGGCATAATATCTGTGGTGATGAATATGTGTACAGCAATAAGCTTTATGGCTAAAAATCATTATTTTGGGCGGAATTTAGACCTTTATTATAATTACAATGAGCAGGTGACGATAACACCTCGCAATTTTCAGCTTGATTTTCGTATGGCAGACTGCCGTAAAAGCCACTATGCCTTTATTGGTATGGCGACGGTGGAAAACGGTTTCCCCCTTTACTATGAGGCTATGAACGAAAAAGGACTTGCCATAGCCGCCCTTAATTTTCCAAAAAATGCCCATTATTATGCCCCAAAAAAGGATAAAATAAATATAGCCCCCTTTGAGCTTATTCCTTGGGTGCTGGGAAATTTCAGCAGTCTGGATGAGGTGCAGCAGGAAGTTCAAAGGCTTAATCTTGTGAATATTAATTTTAGTAAAGAACTACCGCTTTCGCCGCTTCATTGGATGATAAGCGATAAAACGGGGTCTTTGGTGCTGGAGCCAATGGCGGACGGTCTAAAAGTTTTTCAAAATCCCATAGGCGTGCTCACAAACAATCCCCCCTTTGATACCCAAATGCTACTTTTACAGCAGTATTCGGGACTTTCGCCTAAAAATCCCGAAAAAGGCTTTGCACCGAACATCAAGGTAAAGCCCTATAGCCTTGGTATGGGTGCTATTGGTCTGCCTGGGGATATGTCCTCACCCTCGCGTTTTGTAAGAGCGGCTTTTGTAAAACAAAATTCGGTTTGCGAAACGGATGAAGTCACCGAGGTTGGGCAGTTTTTTCATATTCTTTCCTCAGTCGAGCAACAAAAGGGCGTTACCGAGGTGGAGGAGGGGGTTTACGAATATACCCTTTATTCAAGCTGTCTTAATACCGATACAGGGGTTTATTATTACACAACCTACCAAAACCGAAGCATAACGGCAGTTGATATGAAAAAGGAAAAGCTTAATCAAAGTTCTTTAATCACCTATGCTTTAGAAGGGAAAGAAAAAATCAACTATCAAAACTAAAAATAAGGGATAATCGGGTGACCCATTTGCATATTTTTATGTAAATCGGCCACCCGATTTTTTGTCATTAGCCAAAAATAGAAAAAATCAACAAAATATCCTAAAAATTCAGCAAAAATACACCTATTTGTCATCTAGGTCGCAACCCACTTAAATAAACTAAAGTAAAAACCGACGGCGAATGCTTAAAGGCATAAACCGTCGGTTTTATTATCTATTATCTAGCATTTAGCGTCTAGTACGCCACGCGTTAAAAAATCACCTTAAAATCACAAATTATATGGACGCGGAACGAGGCTGTGGCGGTGATTAAAACACATTCGTATTTGGATGAAACGCCACGCGTTAAAAGATCACCTTAAAATCACAAATTATATGGACGCGGAACGAGGCTGTGGTGGTGATTAAAACTTGTTCGTATTTGGATGAAACGCCACGCGTTAGAAAATCACCTTAAAATCACAAACTATATGGACGCGGAACGAGACTGTGGCGGTGATTAAAACTTGTTCGTATTTGGATGAAACGCCACGCGTTTCTATTTGCAGTATTTTGAAACAATCTGCTTCATTGTTTCCCAGTTGCGTTCCATATCTGCAACCAATTTAAGCTGTGTACGGCAACGAACCAAATTGTGGTCGGCATATTTGGTTTTAAAGTAGGTGTCACCCTCTAAATAGTCGGTTAAAAATCTCATACCGCACTCAATGGTCATCATCTTTGCACCCTCGGGCATAAGCATAATTTCGCTATTCTCAAGCTGACCCTCACAGCCTGTTAAAAATCCATCAGCAAAGGCGGTGAACATACCAATATCAATACCAACCTTAGATAAATCCTTTTCATCCTCAGCAGCGGTATTAGCACCAAAGCGAATAGCATCACCAAAATCGGTTACAGAAAAGCCCGGCATAATTGTATCAAGGTCAATAACGCAAAGTGCCTTGCGGGTGGTGGCATCAAGCATTGCATTGTTGGTTTTTGTATCATTATGGCTAACTCTAAGGGGAAGCTCACCGTTTTTGTGTGCCTCAGCAAGAACACCGTAAAAATCTGCACGGTCCATAACAAACTTAATCTCTTCTTTAACACCTGCTGCTCTGCCAACCTTATCTTCCTCAACAGCCTTTAAAAAGTCGTTATAACGCTTAACTGTATCGTGAAACTTTGGTAAAACTTCATAAAGCTCCTCGGCGGGGAAATCGGTTAAATCACGTTGGAATTTACCAAACGCAATACCGCACTCATAAAAATCATCAGTACGCTCGGGAAGCTCAATGCAAAGAGAATTTTCAATAAAGCGATAAACTCTCCAGTAGTTGCCGTGTTTATCTATGTAATAGCTGTTACCGTTGTGAGTAGGAATAAGCTCCAAAACACCACGGGGGTCGGAAATCTTCTTTTTAAGATGCTCGGTAACCTTTTCAATATTTGCCATTACCTCACGGGGATTTTTGAAAATAGAGCTGTTAACCGCCTGAATGATGTAGGCGCTCTCAGACCCGTCAGCCTCGTCACAAACAAGGCGGAAAGAGTCGTTAATATGACCGTTTCCGTAAGGGATGCATCCGCGGGGAGTACCCGTTACCTTAAAATTGTTTACTGCGTTGTTGATAAAATCCAAACAGTTCTTTGCCATCTTAATTAATTCCTTTCAAAATTATATTATAAGTCTAGCCAATTTAAGTCGAGGATAATTTACGCAAAAACGCACCTTTGCGTAACAATCTACCTTAGATTATAAAAAAACTACTTGACAAGTTCTATAAAAAAAAGTACAATTATTAGTATAAAAGAGTAAATATTAAAGGGGAAGTGAAAAAAGATGGATGTTATGGCAGTTATAAAGGATTTATACAATATTTCAGGCGCACGTGTTTCGGTGCACGATTCTGCAGGTGAGGAATTATACGCATACCCATCTAAGCTTTCGCCCTTTTGTGCAAAAATTCAGGAAAACATATTTACCCGTAGAAATTGCGTGGATTGCGACCAAAAGGTATGTTCCAGTCTTACCGCCAACGGCGAGCCGCATGTATACCGTTGCTCCTGTGGACTTTTAGAGGCGGTTGCCCCTATTCATAATCTAGGTGTAATAACGGGATATTTAATGATGGGTCAGGTAAGGGATGAAAATCCCGATAACGATGAGCATATTTTAAAAAGCAGTCGCTCGCTTTTTAAAACTGATGAGGAACAGCTTGAATATTTTAGCAAAATCCAAATGCTGGAGTATAACAAGTTTGAAAGCTATGCCAGACTTATGGGAATATTGGCTAAATATATAGCCCAACATAACCGTTTTCCTGCTAAGGCAGATAGCCTGCCCGAGCTTATAAAAAAATATATATACCAAAATTTTGCAAAAACGGTAACATTGGATAATATAGCCAAAAAATTTGATTGCTCCAAATCCACCATAATGAATAGCTTTAGGAAAAAATACGGAATTACCGTAATAGCCTACCTTAACCAAATCCGTTTGGAGGAGGCGGAGAAGCTTATTTGCGATACCGAGCTTTCCTTTAAGGAAATTGCCTGCGAGTGCGGATTTTATGACCAGAACTATTTTTCAAAGCAGTTTACCGAAAAATACGGCTGTTCCCCCACCTCATTCAGAATAAAATGTAAGGGAAATAAATAATAACTATTATGTATATTTATAAAATTGGCGGGCTCGCACTTATTTGCGAGCCCGCCAATTTTATCTATTTAATCCCTAAAACTATTATTTAAGGTTAGCTTTAAGGGTGTTAAGCTGATTTACAAGCTCTTCGGGGAGTCTGTCACCGAATTTCTTGTAATGCTCTTCAATTTCAGCAGCTTCCTTGGTCCAGGTGTCCTTATCAACCTCAAGGATTGATTTTAAGGTTTCAATGTCAAAATCAAGGTCGGTAAGGTCAATATCCTCAGCCTTGGGAACAAAACCGATAGGAGTTTCAACTGCATCTACCTTGCCCTCGCAACGGTCGATAA
>JAGARD010000150.1 GCA_017622415.1 Clostridia bacterium
AAGCAGAAGATTTTGTTGAGCCGATACAATCTGTGCATTTGAAGTGTTGGCAAGTTTAATAGCCTCTATTTTTGCCTTTTTGTCAGCAATTTGAGATTTAATGTCATCAATATGCAATTGCTGATTTTTAATTACATTTTCAAGGGAGGCGATTTCTTGCTTTATAAGTTCGCCTTTTTTGTTTGATTTTAAAGTCAAACCTAAAACTAATAAGACAACGCCGAGCACCCCTAAAACTGCGGTAATAACTGGGGAAATTATAATTCCTAAGGCACCGAGTATTATCAGAACAATGCCAATAATAGAAAGGGGAGTTATGGATTTTTTCTTATCATCCTTAGAAAAATTTAAAGTTTCAAGGCGAATAGTGTTTTCTTTTTGAGAAGTCTCAACGCTTTCTAAATTCGTATAAAGCTGTTGCAAGGTGTTTTCGATACTCTCACTTGACTCATCAACACTGATTTTTGGTCCGTTAATTAAAACATCAAGCTGATTTTTAATAATTTCGGCTTCCTTTTCTTTGGCTTCACGCTTTGCTTTTGCGTTTTCGAATTTAGCACTCAAGAATTTCAAATTTCTAAGGAAATTATCGTCGGCAGTCGAGCCGTTTTTTAAGGTGGACTCTTTCTTTAAGGCTTCCAAAGTCTCTTTTGTTTTTAAAAGCTCACGCAGTTTCTCTGCGTTTTTAATGTCCTCTTCTTTTGAAAGCTGTTGCTTTAAAGAATAGGCTTTCTGTATAATTTTTTCGGTTTCCGATTTATAAAGAGTGAGTTTTTCTTTGCCCTCTAAAAATCTGTTGTTGGCGGTTATGCTTTCGTCTAGCTTTTCCTTTAAATTTTTAGCGGTTATGGAGTTTTTATAATATTCTCCCGCTTTTCCGCTTTTGGAAATAATTGAGTGACGCACCTTTTCAAGTTTGCTTACAACCTCGTCCAAGGAAACGCTTTCGTCACCTGTGGAAACCATATTTGAAAGCTTTGCGTTAAGCTCACTTTCGGCACTGACGTTACTTTCGGGAAAACCTAACTGACCAATGAAAAAGCTTCGTTCAAAGGCAGAGGCAGAAAGACCGAAAAGCTCCTCGCCTATAGTGGCCGAAGCGGGTCTTTTTTCACCTAAACTCAGGTCAGTAATACTTACCTTGTCGGTAGAGTTAGAACTTTTAAATTCTCGCTCTAAACGGTAGGCTCTGCCGTCTTTTTCAAATTCAATGCTACCAGCCATGAGGTTTGAATCCCAAGGGGTGTATTTTTTACGGATGTTTTTGGAAAGCTGAGAGCCACCCTTTTCATTACCGTAAAACATCATCTTAATAAAGGACATTATGGTGGTTTTGCCCTTTTCGTTTTCGCCGTAGATGCAGTTAAAGCCATCTCCTAAATTAAGGGTATAATTTTTAAGACCGCCAAAGGAGATGATGTGAATTTTATTAATTTTCATCATATTTTACCTCCCCCGCAAAAGCTTTAAGCCCCAGTTTTAGAGCGGTTTCATATTTTTCTTTGTCTTCGCAAGACGCAATTTTTTCAAGCATTTTTTTAACAAAAATGCCCTTTAATGTTTTCTCTCTTGATAAGGCTTCAAGGTCGGTTTTAATTTGGGTTGTGTCCCTAAATTTCACGAAATAAAGCTTTTCGCTGAGTCTTGCGGTAAGGTCGGAAATATCAATTTGGAAACTATTGTCTGTTTCACCCACAAACTCGATTTTATAAAGATTTTCACAGTGATTCTCGCCGTATTTTTCTTTTAAATATTCTAAAATGAATTCGGCGGAAATTTCTTTATCACTAATATCAATTTTTTCGGTTATGTGTTGTCTTCTGGCGGTCTTTACAAATTCTAAATTGCAAATTCCTTTTCCGATTTCACCCATATATACACCTTTTTCGCCCAATTCGTCAAAGCCTTGACCCTCGGGACAACCCGAATATGCAAAATAGGTGTTGCCGATTTTTTCAATTTCACTTCTCTTGTGAATATGACCCAAAGCAATATAGTCCATCTGAGAGTTTTCAATATATTCTCTTGTAATGGCGTTATACTGAGAAGATAAATCGCTAGTGAGTTCGCCATGCAATACCGAAATATTTATAACATCATCGTTTTCAGGAATGAGGTCGGGGGAAGTTTTTCCTTGCATAAATGCGGTTTCAAAGGAACGGCCGTAAACCCTTAAATTAAGCTCGGGGAAAGAGAAAACCGTTTCCTCACTTCCTAAAACATAAAGGTTTTCGGGTAAGTTTTCGCGAGTAAAGGGGGAGCGGGGAGTGAGTGGGTCGTGGTTTCCTGCCGCAAAAATAACTTTCAAACCGTTTGCAAGTCTGATTTTTCTTAAAACATCATCAAAAAAACTGTTTTCAATGTTGTTTGAATTAAAAAGGTCACCTGCTATAAGCAGTACCTTAACATCATTTTCAAGGCATAGGTCAACAACCCTTTCAAAGGTTAAAAGGGTTTCTCTGCGGCGGCTTTCGGCTCTGACACCTAAAAAGCTTTCCTCGGCACCAATATGTATATCTGAACAGTGCAGAATTTTAACAGTTTCCATTAAATTTCTCCCTATGGTTTTTATATTAAAATTCTACCATTTTCATGTTCAATATTCAAGTGTTTTGTTAACAGTTTATTTAATTGACATTTAGATAAAAAAAGGGTAAAATTAATGTATTCAGAACTTCAAAAAAACGGAGATAAAAATGGATTATTCTTCACTTAGAAAACAGGTTATAAAAAAGTATTTCGGTAATATGAACGACCGCCAGTTTGAGGCTGTAACTAAAACTGAGGGTCCTTTGCTTGTTCTTGCGGGTGCGGGAAGCGGCAAGACCACAGTTTTGGTTAACCGAATTTTAAATCTTGTTAAATTCGGTGCCGAGCCTGAGTGTGAAATTGTGCCTTTTGACGCTGATTTTGATATTCAAAAGGGACACGATTTTCTTGACGGTAAAATAAACGATTTGCCAAGCGGTGCTTTTAGCATAAATGCGCCAAAACCTTGGGAAATTTTAGCGATTACCTTTACAAACAAGGCGGCAGGTGAGCTTAAAGAGAGAATTGCCAATCGCTTGGGCGATGATGAAAGCGGTGTTTGGGCAGGAACATTCCACTCGGTTTGCGGTAAAATTTTAAGAAGCCGAGACCACGCCGAGCGTTTGGGTTACACACCCCGTTTTACAATTTATGATACCGACGACCAACGCCGTTTGATGAAAAATATTATGAAAGAGCACAATATTGATGAAAAATTTGTGCCTCATAAAACTGTTCTTTCGGCAATTTCAAGTGCTAAGGATAAACTTATTTCTACTGCAGAATATTTAAGTGAAAACAGTTTTGACAGCCGCCGCAAAATTATAGGCGAATTATATCACCTTTACCAAAAGGCACTTAAAAGAGCCGATGCTATGGATTTTGACGATATGATTGTCAATACTGTAAAACTCTTGTCCGAAAACGAAGATGTGCTTGATTACTATAACAACAAATTCAAGTATGTTATGGTGGATGAGTATCAGGACACTAACCACGCTCAATATGTGCTTGTAAGTTTACTCGCTAAGGCGCATAACAACATTTGCGTTGTGGGCGATGACGACCAGAGTATTTATAAGTTCAGAGGCGCCACAATAGAAAATATCCTCAATTTTGAGGACCAGTATAAAAATGCTGTCACAATACGCTTAGAGCAAAATTATCGCTCAACCTCTAATATTCTTGAAGCCGCAAACAAGGTTATAGAGAATAATAGGGGAAGAAAGGGCAAAACCCTTTGGACCGATAACGGAGACGGAAATCTTATAACCGTTCACACTGCAAACGATGAACGGGCAGAGGCTCGTTTTGTGGTTGACAGTATTTTGGAAAACATAGACAAGGGTGACACTTATTCTGAAAACGCTATTCTTTACAGAATGAATGCTCAGTCAAACGCTTTGGAAAATGTTCTTGCCCGAAGCGGTATACCCTATAAGGTTATTGGCGGCACACGATTCTATGACCGCAAGGAAATCAAGGATGTTGTCTC
>JAGARD010000151.1 GCA_017622415.1 Clostridia bacterium
AACCAACATATCCTGGAGGTGCACCAATAAGACGCGAGACTGAATGTTTTTCCATAAACTCCGACATATCAAATCTTAAAAGAGTTTCAGGCGTGTTAAAAAGTCTATCTGCTAACACTTTAGCCAGCTCTGTTTTGCCCACACCTGTAGGACCAACAAAAATGAATGAAGCAGGTCTTTTGTTTTTAGAGATTTTAATTCTAGAGCGTTTTACGGCAGCCGAAACAAATTCCACCGCTTCGGTTTGACCTTTAACCTTAGAGCTAAGCTCCTCAGTGAGATTGGTTAGTCGTTTTAAATCGCTTTCCTTAACCTTAGAAGCAGGAATACCTGTCCAAAGTTCAATAACTCTAGCCAAATCATCATCTGTTACAAGATTTTCTGCCGCGGGGACATAAAGCTCATTTGCTTTTGATTTGCAAATTGCAAGCTCAGATTTGATTTGTGCAATTTTTTCATAATCAATATTTTCAACCTTGGCGTTTTCTTCTTCCTCTTGCATAGAAAGTTCTGCAATTCTTTTATTTACCTGATAAAGCTCATCTATTGCTTTATTTCTTAAAGCGGCACAGGCACAGGCTTCGTCCATAAGGTCAATAGCCTTATCGGGCAAATATCTATCGGTTATATAACGCTCTGAAAGCTTAACACAGGATTTTAAAATATCATCTGTGATTTTTATATTGTGATAACCTTCATAATACGGTCTAACGCAATTCAATATTTTAAGCGAGTTTTCAAACGAAGGTTCTTCGATAATAACAGGCTGAAAACGACGTTCTAACGCGGCATCCTTTTCAATGTATTGACGATATTCTTTTAATGTTGTAGCACCAATAACGTGTATTTCTCCACGTGAAAGTGCAGGCTTTAAAATATTACCCGCATTCATTGCACCTTCGGAATTACCAGCACCAACAATATTATGAACCTCATCAATAAAAAGAATAATATTTCCCGCTTCTTTGATTTCCTCTACCAAGCCTTTAACACGGCTTTCAAACTGTCCCCTAAACTGCGTACCAGCAACCAAACCAGTTAAATCTAAAAGCCAAATTTCTTGATCTAAGAGTCTTGCAGGTGCTTCGCCAGAAGCAATTTTCATAGCCAAGCCTTCAACAATAGCGGTTTTACCAACACCAGGCTCACCAATTAAGCAAGGATTATTTTTAGAACGACGCGAAAGAATTTGTATTGTGCGATAAAGCTCTTCGTCACGACCTACAATAGCATCAATCTTACCTTCGCGTGCACGCTGAGTAAGATTAGTGCAATACATATCCATATATTTCTTTTTGCCCTTTTTCTTTTTGTCGGATTTCTTTTTGTCCTTTTCTCCGTTATCTGAATTTTCAGATTTTTCTGTGTTATTACCAAAAATTTGATTTAAAAACGGAAAAACAGGAGCACCGCCAGCTTCAAAATCATCCATACCTTCCATTTCAGCCATTTCTTCACTAGCCATTGTCATAAGCTCTTCCGGCGACATACCACCCATCATTTCATTCATATGCTCAGAAATCTCTTCAATATTTTCATCCGAAATATTCATACTTTTAAGCATATCATCAATAGGCTTAATACCCGCTTCCTTTGCACACAAAATACAAAGGCCGTTTGGTTTATTTTGCGGATTATTAACATCTGATATAAAGACAACTGCGGGTCTTTTATTACATTTAGAACAAAGCTTCATTAAAAATTAAACTCCTTTAGGGTAAGTATAAAAAATTATTTAAACGGGCTAAATCCCGCTAAAAGCTTAAACAGAACGGACTGTTCAACATTCTCGTTAGTGAAAATAAGAAATCCGTTTTCAAAAAATGACATTATTAATAAAACTACAGTAACAAAAACAACCGATATAATAGCACCCTTTAAAAAGCCAATAACGCCTCCTAAAAATCTGTTAATACCGCCAATTAAAGGTAAATTAAAGGCTTTATTAATAATTTTAGCTAAAATCTTAACTACAAACATTAATATAATAAATAATATAAAACCAATAAAGGCTTTAAGTATTGGAACTAAAATCGGTCTTACAACAGAAGTAGCGGCACTTTGAGCAAAATCCGTTGCGGTAGAATTATTAGCAAAATTTTCTTTTATGGTTTCTCTTAAGGTATCGGCTGTGATGTCAAATGTTTCTGCCGCATTTACAACAATACCAGGCAAAGAATTCCAAACATTATCAACCGTTTCATTAACGCTAGCACCTGATGAAACAGTAATTTTTTCAGCAACATTCTCTACAATAGCAGGCTCTATGGCAGAATCATAAATTGCACTTGACAATACTCCTCCTAAAGTAAACGCTAAATATATTGCTAAAAAATATCCAACCAATTCAATAACAGTACGAGCAAAACCACGTTTATAAGACAGAAAAACACAAATTCCTACTATAGCTACAATTATTAAATCTAAAACTATTCCCACTTAAAAAACGCCCCTATCAATTATCTGATTTTATTGTTACAAAATCCATATTTATGTTATTGATTTTTACAAAACCGTCTTTTGAGCCGAAAATAAAATCGACATTGCTATCCAAATTAATAAGTTTTTTATCGGTACTGTAAAAATCTAAACAAGTAACCTTATTTCCGCTTAAAATATAAATCTTTTCATCAAAAATCGAAATATCATCTATAATACCGTTAAATTCAAACTGATGCTTTATATCACCCGAAGAATTATATAAAACAATATCAGAATGGTTAGCCTCACCGTAGAGTGCTAAATAATAATCCGAAATATTATTAAAATAAGAAGGTGCGGAAAAATTATTTTTATTAACATCTTCGCCTGTTTCCCACTTAATAAAGCTAACTTTTTTATCTGATGCGTATACAAAGTTTGATGAGGAAGTGCTTTCAATTTTAAGTACAGTTTCACCAACTAATTCCTTAACAAACACAGGCTCTTTTTCATCAGTATTTAAACAATAAATTTGCGAGTAAAACTCTCCGTTTTTCACCTTCAAAACAGCAACAGCAACATATTCACCATTATTTGATACCGCAACATCACTTACTAAACCATCTGCGAGATACCAAGTATAGTACTGTTCCATATTTTTATCAAAAACCAAAATTTGAGCCGAATATGATGCCGCTTCACAAGCAAAAGCGACACTACCGTTATGTGAAATATCAGCACAAAAAACAGATTGCTCTAAATTTTGTTCAAAAAGTATCCCCGAATTATTTGAAATAATAAACTTATTACTTTCGCGGTTGTATAAAAGCACCCTTTCACTAGACAAATCTAAAACAGGATTGCTAAAATTATGTTGAAATTGTAAAAAGTTTTTACCCGAAAATGTATACCCACATAAATGAGAGTTTGTTAGAGCGAATGCCTTATTGTTCACCGTTTGAAAGGCAAGTGTTTTTGTTCCGCTTAAAACTGCGGGATATTCACCGCTTCCCATTAATTCAAAAGCATTGGTAATTCGTTCCAGCGGACCTGTTGGAGAAGTAAGACAAAAAATGAATATAGAAAAAACAATAATAAATGAAACGCAAATTGTAATAAGCTTTTTCTTCTTAATTTCGCCTTTTTTACCACGTATAACAGAAAGGTTATTATTTTTCTTATACACTCTGTTTTGTTTAATTGGTTTATCAGTTTGTGATTGTTTTTTGTAAACAGAGGCAGTAGTGCGTGAATTACTAGGAGTGTTTTGTGTTGTAACCGCATTAGCCTTCGGTTTTGGAGAAGTCATACGTATAGAGGTTGTTTTTTGGCTAATATTTTTTACATTTTTTGCTTTAGAACTTTTTAATCCTTTGGGCTTAACCGCACGTTTTGTACGAATTTTTTGCACTTTTTTTCTTTCTGCCAAAATCTATCAACTCCTATCATCCAAAATCATAAAATTATCATTATCATAAAAGACCTTTTCAAGATATAATCCTTGAGGCGGTGCCGTTGCACCAAGTAATGTTCTATCGCCCGTAATAAACGCATTTTTTATATCATTAGACGAAATTTTACCCGAAGAATACTCAAGTAGAGTTCCAACCATTATGCGGACCATATTATATAAAAAGCCATCGGCCTTTACATAAAAATCGAACCTGTCATTTTTAAATTCAACATAACATTCCGAAACTGTTCTAACAGTATCTTTAACAGTTCTGTTAACCGAAGAAAAAGCCTCAAAATCGTGTGTGCCTTTAAGTAAATTGCAATATTCGTTTGCCAATTTAATATCTATTGGTGATTTAATTTGTAAAGTTCGACCAAACAAAAAAGGATTTTTTATTTTACTGTACAAGAAAGAATATCTGTACATTTTGCCCGTTGCAGAATATCTTGCGTGAAAATCATCAGCCACATCATAACAATTAAGTGCCGCAATATCGTCAGGCAAAACTGTGTTAAGCCCTAGCACAAGCCCACTGTTTGGAATTTTCAACTCGGTATCGAAATGGCAAAAAAAGGATTTTGCGTGTACACCCGAATCGGTGCGACTACATCCTGTGACCGCAGGCTTATGTTTTAAAACTTTATGAAGTGATGCTTGCAGAATTTCTTGAACAGTTATTCCGTTTGGCTGCACCTGCCAACCACAATAAGCTGTACCTAAATAGGCAATTTCAAGCAATTTTCTACTCACAAGCTCACCACCTTAAAAAATTCTTAAAAATATAATACTCGCACAAATAACTACTGTAAAAATAATAGCAATAAAATCATAAAATGTAGGAGAAAGTTTTTTCATTCGTGTTCTTCCCTTACCGCCTGTATAGCATCTGCAATCCATAGCCTCAGCCAACTCATTTGCACGACGTACAGAAGAAAAAAGTAACGGAATAAGAATTGGCATTAAAGCCTTTAAGCGTTTAAAAATACCACCATTTTCCATATCAGCTCCCCTAGCCTTTTGAGCTGACATAATTTTATCGGTTTCATCGGTAAGAGTGGGAATAAATCTAAGTGCAATAGTCATCATCATTGCAAGGGTGTGGACCGCTTCGCCAAGACCTATAAATCTAAGCGGTGAAAGCAAGCTTTCGATTGCATCTGTTAATTCGGTAGGAGTAGTTGTGTAGGTTAAAACCGAGCTAATAAGTATCATTAATACAATTCTTGTAGCCATAAAAGCGGCCTTTAGTAATCCCTCTGAGGTAACTGTAAAAATCCACCACGAAAATAAAACAGTTCCTCCGCTGACATAAAAAATATTAAGTAAAGCTGTTAAAATAATTATAGCAATTATTGGTTTTAGATTGCGTAAATACATAGTAACAGGGACCTTAGAAAGCAAAATCACCAATAAAACCGCAGCAGATAATATTCCTATACCGACAAAATTCGGAGCTAAAAATATAAACACAATTAATGCAATAATTTCAACCAGCTTAAATCTGGAATCAAGTTTATGAATAACCGAAGCAGTATTAAAATACTGACCTAAAGTAAAATTTTTAATCATTAGTTTCACCCCTCCTTAGGGTGAGCAGTCAAACACGAACCACGTTTTAAAAAGGTGGATTTTTGCTCACTTTTCGTTAAAATACTCACCAATACGATAGACTTGCAAGATTAAATTGGGTAAAAAGCACCGAATATGCCGCTTTGAGGCGGGTTCGAGTTTAAAGGCTTTGGCTAAAGAAATTCAGTATTTCTTTAGCCGCTTCATCTACCGTAAAAATATCACTACGTATATCAAGTCCTTTTGCTTTAAGTTCAAGCATTACACGAGTGACCATAGGAACATCCAAGCCTAAATTATTAAGCTCTGCGCTATCTAAAAAAACATCCTTAACGCTACCAAATTTTTTAATCTCACCGCCACTTAAAACAAGAAGCTTATCACACATTTTGCTTAAATCTTCCATACTGTGTGAAACAATGATAACTCCTGCATTAGTTTTTATTTGGTACTCTTTTATAGCGTTAAATAGCATTGTTCTGCCTATTGGGTCTAATCCGGCGGTAGGCTCGTCTAAAACCAAAACATCAGGCTCCATAGCTAAGATACCTGCTAGTGCAACACGGCGTTTTTCACCGCCCGAAAGTTCAAAAGGTGATTTGTTTAAATTATCCTCTGTTATACCCAAAAGTGCAGAATATTCATTTATTCTTAAATCTATTTCCTCGTCGGAAAGCCCCATATTTTTAGGACCATAAGCAATATCTTTATAGGCAGTTTCCTCAAACAACTGATATTCAGGATATTGAAAAACCAAGCCAACCTTAAAACGTTTTTGATAAATCTCTTTTGGATTTTCCCATAAATCCTTTTCGTTTAGAAAAACCATACCACTATCGGGCTTGATTAATCCATTAAGGGTTTGCAGCAATGTAGATTTACCAGAGCCTGTATGACCAATAATACCAATTGTTTCACCGCTGTCCAGTGAAAAAGAAATATCATTTATTGTGGCGTGATGCACCGAACTAATTTGAGGATAGGTAAAGCTTAGATTTTTTGTTTTTAAAATACTCAAAACTTCTACCTCCCCGAAATCACAGAAAAAATTTCATCTGCCGTACCTTTGGGAGAAATAATTCCGCTGTTTACATTCAAACCACCATTTTTTAACAAAGTCAAAAGCTCGGTGGTTTGCGGTAATGATAAGCCCGAACTTTTCAAAACATCAGACATAGAGAATACCTTTAAAGGCTCTGAATCAGCAACTATTTCCCCTTTATTCATAATAATAACCCTATCTGCATTCTCAGCCTCTTCCATAAAATGGGTAATTAAAATAACCGTTATATTTTTTTCTTTGTTAAGACGAGTTATAGCGTTAATTACTTCCTTGCGACCGATTGGGTCCAGCATAGCAGTAGGCTCATCCAATACAATACATTCAGGCTCCATTGCAAGAATACCTGCCAGAGCAACGCGTTGTTTTTGTCCACCAGAAAGTTGATGAGGAGCCGCTTTAGCAAAGTCGCTCATACCAACTAATGAGAGTGCTTCATCAACTCTTTTGCGAATTTCTTTAGGCTCGATACCTAAATTTTCAGGACCAAATGCGACATCCTCTTCAACGATTGTACAAATAATTTGATTATCAGGATTTTGAAAAACAAGTCCTAAGCGTTTACGAATTTCATATTCATTTTCAGTTTTTGAAGTATCCAAGCCATCAATAACAATTCTGCCTTTATCAGGCTTTAGCATACCATTAAGAAGCTTTGCAAGTGTAGATTTACCCGAACCGTTATGTCCTAAAATAACAGTAAAGCTACCTTTTTCAATAGAAAGGCTAACATTATTTATTGCGACTTGATTTTCTACATCCTCATCATATTTATAGGTCACATTTTTGACCTCAATAAAACTACTTTGCATTTTAATCCATCTTCCAAATTGTTGTATTTCCTGCAGGCATAATCAAATTACGAGAAGTGACCTTAAGGCCTATTTCATCAGTTGTAACGTTTCCTCTGCCCTTGGCGATATATTCTTCGACCATATAATTAAGTACGGTTGATGA
>JAGARD010000152.1 GCA_017622415.1 Clostridia bacterium
CCTTATGATGCTCCATAGTATCGGCAAAAAGCTTTTTAACTGCGATTGGGTCGGCTCCTCTTCTGCGTAAAAATGCCGAAGCCTCAAAGGTACGCACACCCGTATTCATACAGTAGTTTCTGGTGTCTAACATAATACCCGCAAGCATAGCCTCCGCCTCTGCCCTACCAACTGATGTTTCGCTTATATACTGCAAAAGCTCACAAACCATCTCAGAAGCCGAAGAAGCCGAGGTTTCGTGATAAAAAATAACGGCATTAGCAATATGGTCAACCGCTTTTCGGTGGTGGTCTATAACAACAACATTCCCAACCTTATTCAAAGCATCTGCACACTCAAGCATTTGACATCTATGGGTATCTAAAACAATAAGCAAGGTGTTTTTAGTTATTAAATGCTCAATTGAACGGTAATCGGTAATCATTAAATCACCGCCCAAAGAAGTTATTCTATCGAACAGCGAATGTACTAGCGAAGTCTTTTTATCCATTGCTATAATAGCAGGTGTATCGGTATGTTTACGTATAGCCGAGCAAAGAGCATACGCCGCACCATAACAATCTAAATCGGCAAATTTATGTCCCATTAAAACAACTTGGTCGCTATTATTAATAAGCTCTAGTAAAGCGGAAGCGACTATACGTGTTCTAACCCTTGTTCGTTTTTCGCTTGAGTTAGAAATGCCACCGAAAAACTGAAAAGAATTATCTTTTTTCTTTATTGCAACCTGATCTCCGCCTCTACCCAATGCCATATCCAGTGCTTGGGAAGCCTGTTCCTCACACTCGCGGAAGTTATTGCCATGGCCAATTCCGATTGAAATGGTAGCCTTTCCTCTGTCGCCAAAATCAATGGAACGAACACGATTAAGTATTTCAAATTTATTTGATGTAAAGGAAATTAAATCACGTTCTTCAAAAATAAATAAGTATCTTTCACCCGACAATTTTCGACTTATACCGTTAGCGGTAGAAAACCAATCCTCCAAAACATTTTGTATTTTAGAGCTGACATTATTACGCTCACCATCACGCATATTATGGGTTAAATCATCTAAATTGTCTATAACAATAAATGCCGCAACAGGTCTGCTAAGCTTATATTCAGAAGCAGTTTTTCTAAGCTTTGTTAAATCTATAAAGCAAAGTATTCGCTGAGTAGTAGAATTTAATATGTGCTCGGTTTCGTATACATCAAAAATTTTGTTTGCATAGGAAACAATAGCATAATGAGAGCATTTAAGCTCCTCTGCCCCTTTTTCTCCAACAATATCTATTATATTTTCCCCAACCAATACATCGGCTTTATCATTAACTGTTTGGGCAAAATGATTATTAAACCAAATAATCTCATCATTTTCCGAAACAATTAAAACAGGAATATTAAAAGCCGAAAGAGCGTTAGAGGCGGTGTTATCGTATTCATCATTAATGGAGCCTATTAAATCATGCACCCTTTGTTTTACGGTGAAAATTTTCACAAATGTAATTATTGCAAGTACCGCAAACAAAGCTAAGGAAATGTAAAAGAAGTTTTTAGATAAAAAGAATAACAAAACGGTCTGCACCGCACAAAACGCAAGTAAAATCATATATAGAAAATTAAAATTCCAAAGCTTTTTAAACACAGAGCAGACCTCCTTCTAATTAATTAAACTTCCATTATAATTGGTAACACCATTGGACTTCTTCTGGTTCTTTCAAAAAGGAATTTTGATACGCTGTCACGAACACGGGATTTAACCGAATTCCAATCGTGGTTATGGTTTAAGTAACAGCTTTCTATTGCCTTACAAGCCGCTTCGGTAACGTCCTCCATAAGCTCTTCGGATTCTTTTACATACACAAATCCGCGAGAAATAACCTCAGGACCCGCTATAACCTCGTGAGTGACAGAATCCATAGTCATAACAACAATAATAACGCCATCCTCGGCAAGGTGCTTTCTATCACGAAGAACAATATTACCAACATCACCAACGCCTAGTCCATCAACCAAAATGCGACCTGCGGGGACTGATTCGGTTATTGCCATTTTATTTTCAGAAAGTTCAATAGTGTTTCCAATGCCTGTTATCATAATATTTTCATTTGGAATACCCATAGTAAGTGCTAAACCAGCGTGTTTGTACAAATGCTTTTGCTCGCCGTGAACAGGAATAAAATACTTTGGTTTAACAAGATTGAGCATTAATTTAAGCTCCTCCTGACAGGCGTGTCCCGAAACGTGAACATCATACATTTTTTCATACACAACGGTTGCACCCTGCTTCATAAGCTCATTAACAACCTTGCTTACAAGCTTTTCATTACCGGGAATGGGTGTTGCAGAAATAATTATAAGGTCACCTGGAACAATTCCAACCTGACGGTGGTCGCCAAAAGCCATTCGGTGCAAAGCAGATAAAGGCTCACCCTGACTGCCCGTTGTAACAACAACAATCTGTTCGGGCAAATATCTGTTAATCATATCAATATCAATTAAAATTCCCTCAGGAACATTTAAATATCCAAGCTCTGAAGCAACAGTTACAACATTGTGCATACTTCTGCCCGAAACCGCAACCTTACGGCCGCAACGGTAGGCTTCATCAATTATCTGCTGAATTCTGTGAATATTAGAGGAAAAGGTTGCAACTATAATTCTTTCCTTTTCCGCCTTTTTAAACAAAGTTGAAAAAGACTCACCCACAAGCTTTTCAGATGCGGTATATCCAGGTCTTTCGGCGTTAGTAGAGTCTGAAAGCAAGGCTAAAACACCTTTATTGCCAAGCTCGGCAAATCTGCCTAAATCAATTATATTAGAATCAATGGGAGTTGTATCAATCTTGAAGTCGCCTGTTTGCACAACCACACCCGCCGGTGTTTTTATAGCTACTGCAACAGCATCGGGAATGGAATGATTAACGTGAATGAACTCTATCGAAAATTTTCCAAGTTCTATTGTATCGCCCGCTTTAACGATATTCAATTTAGCGGTATTCATAAGCTTATGCTCTTTCAGTTTACCCTCAACCAAGCCTAGAGTAAGGCGTGTGCCGTAAATAGGTAAATTAAAATGTTTGAGCAAATACGGAATTGCACCGATATGGTCTTCGTGACCGTGTGTTACAACTAAACCTTTAATTTTATCTTTATTATTTACAACATAGGTAAAGTCGGGAATTACTATATCAATACCTGGAGTTTCCTCATCGGGAAAGGTCATACCGCAATCCACCAAAAACATATCGCCGTCATACTCGTAAAGGGTGATGTTTTTTCCAATTTCACCCAATCCGCCTAAAGGTATGATTTTAATTGGCTTGGTTTTCTTTTTGCTGGTGGTTTTTTTAGATGAATTTGATTTAGAATTATATTTTTTAGTATTGTAATTCTTTTTACCGTTTGAGGGTACTGTTGTTTCGTTTTTCTTTTGCGGTTTAAAATTGGTTTTATTTTTAGAAGCATTACTTTTCTTCGTATTCTTTAAGGTTTTATTTTTATCGTCATTATTAATTTGTTTTTGCGTTTTTGCCATTAAGTTATAACCTCCGTTTTTAAAAAAATAATATATGTAAAACGAACTTTTAATTCAAAAATTATAATACATTATATAAAAATACACAAATATATCCAATAATAATTTTACCCGCAAACAGCACTATTGTCAAGTAAAAGATTTGTTCTTATTAAAGTATTATCGTATAGTAGAAATTTTAATCAAATTTATGTATTACGCATACAAAATATTACGTATGCGTAAAAATCATATACTAATATTTTTATTCACTTCTAAGAGCATCAATTGGCTTTAAGCTTGATGCTTTTAGTGCAGGATAAACGCCAAATACTATACCGCATAAAACAGAAATTAAAAATGTTATTAAAACTGTTTTTAAATTCACAGTGATTGCCATAGCAAAAAATATTTTTGCCGTAAAAACTGCCGCAAGCATTAAAATAACACCTAACAACCCACCTATTGCGGAAATCGTAGCAGATTCAAAAATAAATTCAAATACGATATTTGATTTACGGGCACCGATAGATTTTTTTATGCCTATTTCTTTTGTTTTTTCG
>JAGARD010000153.1 GCA_017622415.1 Clostridia bacterium
AAAAATTTATTTTAAGGCCTTTAATTTCCATTGTTATTACCTCTTTTTTAATATTAATAAACCCGTTTGCGGAGCAAACCATTCACTTTTACCGTCAGGTGAAATGTACACTATACACTAAAATAAGTTTACAGTGCACATTTGCGTTATGGCGAGGTTATCAGTGGCTTTACCTCGTGTACGGCAATTTCATCGCATTATAAATATCGCTCCACCATCTCTGCCGCTTTTTCTACAAAGATAAGACAGGGACGTTTTTCATAAGCCTCATCGGCTGGAATATTATATTCTCCATTGCCAAGCCTTGTTAAAAGCTCGGGACAGCGAATGTCAGAAAACTCTGCTTTAAACTCGTTTGACAGCTCTTTGATAAGTTTATAATGCTTTTGCTTTGCATCGGTAACATCAGACATTTTATAACCCAAAATCATACCAACCGCCATATACATTCCTGTTACGGCGCCGCAAGCCTCACCCGTATGACCCATTCCGCCGCCGAATGAGGTGGAAATGGCATACGCCTGCTCCTCGCTTAGTCCCGTTACATCCGAAAACGCTACAAAAACCGCCTGAGCACAGTTATAGCCCTTTAAAAATAGCTCTCTTGCTTTTTTGCTATGCTTCATTTTTTGCCTTACTCCTTTTTGCCTTTTTTACAGGCTGGGGTTCATCATCAAAAAATGATAACTGTTCAGCCTTGTTATTTTCATAAATGTATGTATCAATAGGCAAAATTTTATTGAATATACAGGTGTGACGCGGGGTAATTCTTCTATCCTCATGCAAAGCCCCGAAATACCACTGCTTATAGGTACAAAATCTGCCGATTTCCTCAAAAAAGCCGTTAAGCTTGTTTACGTGGTCGGCATCGCCTGTGCGAAGAAGCATTGCACTTTTTACCAAAGAGGGGGGCTCGTGGGTTAAAATATAATCAATCTGACCCGAACATTCATCCAAATTTGAAGCCGCATCCGCCATTTCGTTAGGCGAAGGAAGCTCTGCCTTCCACCAATGCTGCTGCTCCATACGAATATCCTTATCCAGACTTTCGCCGCCGCCGAAAACAAATATCTTATTGCCCTCGATTTCAAAAATCTCACCGCGCATAAGGTGAAAAAGATTTCCCGAAATTCTGTGGACCTTTCCGCCCTTCCAGACGGTTTGACGGTATTTTCTAATAAGCTCAAAATTTTCGTGCGCTCCATCTAAAAAGCAGACGGTGAATTTTCTGCTGCCCAAATATTTAAGGGTGCTCCGCTCTCTGGGACTATCATCCCACACAAAGCCGAAATCGCCGCATACTATAAGCACATCGTCCTTTTTAAGCTTACGCCATTCTTTATCATACAAACGGGATTCATCGCCGTGCATATCGCCCGTGATATATACCATTTTTGCATCACCTTTAAAAATTAATTTAAAATTAATGATTTTTACTCTTTAAAAATTCAAAAATATAATGTATAATTAAAACACACAAACATTATACTACATCTTTGAGGAAAAATCTATGGTAAAAAAAACAATTTCTTTAATTCTTTCAATTTTTTTGGTTTGCATTATATTTGCAACACCTGTTGCGGCATATAAGCCATCAACTTTCACCCTTACCGCCGAGGGTTGTCTTATAGCAAATGTGGACACCGATTCGGTGATTTATGAAAAAAACGGCGATACAAAGCTCTACCCCGCATCGCTTACAAAAATTATGACGGCGGTGGTAGTGCTGGACGAGTGTGCCGACCCCGAAAACACAATTGTTACCTGTAATAAGGATACTCTTGACCTTTTGCTCGGTACCGATTCCTCGGTATTTAACCTTGTGGGCGGCGAACAGCTTTCGGCTTTAGAGCTTCTTTACATTCTGCTTGTTCATTCTGCTAACGATGCCGCAAACGCCTTGGCAGAGCATTTTGGCGGTACTCTACCTGGATTTGTGGATAAAATGAACGCAAAGGCTAAAGAGCTTGGAATGACAAATTCGCACTTTATGAATCCCCACGGTCTGCATGATGAGGACCACTACACCACCCCACGCGATATGTATCTGCTTACAAAGCACGCCCTAAAAAACGAAACCTTTAAAAAGATTTTCGGTACTGTGCGTCACACCGTACCTGCAACAAATATGACCGACCACACCCGTATTCTTGCAACAACCGTTTTTATTCAAGACCCCAACACCTCTATGGCTAACACATACTACCGACCCGTTGACGGCGGAAAAACAGGCTACACCGACCCCGCAGGCCGATGCCTTGTAACCTATGCCGAGGAGGACGGAATAACCTACATCTGTGTAGTTATGAAATGTCCCGTAAAAAATGATGCAGGAGTAAAGGTAAGGTATGAGTTCGCCGAAACAAAACAACTTTACGAATGGGTATTTAACGAGTTTGAATACCGTGAGATTTATGATACTGCAACCCCTGTTGGCGAATCCCCTGTTGACCTTTCAATGGATGCCGATACGGTAGCTCTTGCCCTTAAAACCCCCGTTAACGCGGTGGTACCAAAGGCGGCTGAAGCTTCCAGCTTTAAGGTAGAGGTGGAGCTTTTTAAAGACCGTGCCGAAGCACCCGTTTCGCTTGGACAGGAGCTTGGCACCGCAACGGTGAAGTACGCAGGTGAGCCACTTGCAACAGTGCCCGTTGTTGCAATAAACGCGGTTGAGCGAAGCGGTATGCTCGCCTTTGTTAAGGGTGTTACCGACTTTTTTGGTGGCTCGGTTTTCGCAATTATAATTCTTGTTATAGTGCTTTTGATTATTGGATTTATTCTTTATGTTGTTATTATTAACAGAGCCAGAAGAAAACATCGCAGAAACAGAAGAAAGGTCAGAATAAAGTAGAAACACGTGGTGTTTCATCCAATTACGAATAGGTTTTAATCATAACCAAAGCCTCGTTCCGCGTCCACATCAATTGTCAGTATAAGGCGATTTGAAATACGTGGTGTTTCATCCAATTACGAATAGGTTTTAATCATAACCAAAGCCTCGTTCCGCGTCCACATCAATTGTCAATATAAGGCGATTTGAAACACGTGGTGTTTCATCCAATTACGAATAGGTTTTAATCATAACCAAAGCCTCGTTCCGCGTCCACATCAATTGTCAATATAAGGCGATTTGAAACA
>JAGARD010000154.1 GCA_017622415.1 Clostridia bacterium
AAAGGCTTTTTGGTTTATAGTGAAACCATTAAAAACAAATCAGCTAATTCCGTTAACGAATATTATACAGATTTAAGAACTTTTTTTCGTTATATTTTAATGATACGTGGCTTATCTCCAAGAGATGTAGATTTTAAACAAATAGATATTTCATCGGTTGATCTTGAACTTGTTAAGACAATCACCTTGCAAGATTTATATGCATTTTTAGTATTTTGCAAAAATGATTTAAAAAACTCTGCTAATACAAGAGCAAGAAAATGTTCTGTTTTAAAAATATATTTTAAGTATTTAGCACTTAATACTAAGCAGCTTGATTCAAACCCCGCAGAGCTTTTAGAGTCACCAAAAACCACCCGTTCCCTACCCAAACACTTAACTCTTGAAGACAGTATTGAGCTTTTAAAAACGGTTGATGGTCCTAATAAGGAACGAGATTATTGTATTTTAACCCTGTTTTTAAATTGCGGTCTTCGCTTATCGGAGCTTTGTGGAATTAATTTAAATGATATTTCAAGTGATGGTAAAATGCGTGTTTTAGGTAAAGGAAATAAAGAAAGAATGATTTATTTAAATCAAGCGTGTATTGATTCGTTAGAGGCTTATTTACATACTCGGCCAGTTGAGGGTATTCCGCCTGAGCATAAAAACGCACTTTTTATAAGTCGTAATAAAAGGCGCATTTCAAACAAAACTGTTCAACATATTGTTTACACTTTTTTAGATAGAGCAGGTTTTGGTAACAGAGGGCTATCTACACATAAATTAAGGCACACCGCCGCCACTCTAATGTATCAAAAAGGGAATGTTGACATTCGTGCATTAAAAGAGGTTTTAGGGCATTCAAGTCTTAATACAACTCAAATTTACACTCACGTTTCAGATGAAACAGTAAAAAATGCATTTGACTCTAACCCTTTAGTAAAAATCAAACTTAAAAATCAGTAAAAATAATACGTTATATATTGAAACTTTAGAACAAAATATTTAATATAAGAGGTTTTGTTATGTTATTATTTATTGTAAGACACGGTGATCCAATATACAATCCTGATTCTTTAACTCCCAAAGGTCATTTACAAGCTAAAGCCTTGGCAAAACGCTTTGGTATGCATGGACTAGATAAAATCTATGCATCGCCTTTAATCAGAGCACAGCAAACCGCCCAGCCCACCGCTGAATTATTAGGATTGCCTATTAAAATTGAAGAATGGACCAGTGAGGTTCTTGCAGCAGATAGTTTCCATTTGGATAGGCATGATGGCTCGCGTGGTTGGATTTTCCACCAAAATCCAACAGTTTTAAAAAATGATTTATCGCATACGCTTGTTGATAATTGGTATGAAGCTGAATGCTTTAAGGGCTATGACAAAGATTTTAAAGGTGGTTATGAGCGTATAAAAAATGCATCTGATGAATTTTTGGCACGTCACGGATATAAACGTGAGGGCTCCGTATATAAAATTATAAACCCTAATGAAGAAAGAATTGCCGTTTTTTGTCATCAAGGCTTTGGTGTTACTTGGTTATCGCACCTACTTGGAATTCCGCCCCATATTTTTTGGACGAGCTTTGATTTAACCCATTCTAGCGTTACTGTTTTGAATTTTGAAAACTTTGAAAACGGACTTACCTCTCCCCTATGCTTGCAGCTTTCAGATATGTCGCATATTTTTGCCGATAGATTACCTTTTAAATATAATAATAGTATTGATATGTAAAAAACTTTTTTCGTCAAAAGTTACAGATTGTTCTAATAATTTTAGTTGCTTTTTGCCCATAAAAATGAAATTTCAAAAAAATGGCAAAAAGTTAGTTAAAAAATAAACAAAGTTCTTGAAATTTTATTCAAAAGAGGTTAAAATAGTTTTAGAATTTTATTAGGAGGTTCAATTATTATGGTTAAAGTTGCTATTAATGGTTTTGGACGCATCGGTCGTTTGGCATTCCGTCAGATGTTCGGTGCAGAAGGCTACGAGGTTGTTGCTATCAACGATCTTACCGATGCAAAAATGCTTGCACATCTTCTTAAGTACGATTCTGCTCAGGGTCGCTATGCTAAGGCTGATACAGTTGAAGCTAAAGACGGCGCTATCGTTGTAGACGGCAAAGAGATTAAAATCTATGCTGAAAAGAACGCTGCAGATCTTCCTTGGGGTGAAATCGGTGTTGACGTTGTTCTCGAGTGCACCGGCTTCTATTGCTCTAAAGATAAGGCACAGGCTCACATTGATGCAGGTGCTAAAAAGGTTGTTATTTCTGCTCCCGCAGGTAATGATCTTCCCACTATCGTTTACAGCGTAAACGAGGGTACTCTCACTGCTGATGATAAAATCATCTCTGCTGCTTCTTGTACCACAAACTGCCTCGCTCCTATGGCTAAGGCTCTTAACGATTATGCACCTATCCAAAGCGGTATTATGACCACCGTTCACGCTTTCACTGGCGACCAGATGGTTCTTGATGGTCCTCACAGAAAGGGTGACCTTCGTCGTGCACGTGCTCCTGCTGTTAACATTGTTCCTAACTCTACCGGCGCTGCTAAGGCAATCGGTCTTGTTATTCCCGAACTCAACGGCAAGCTCATCGGTTCTGCTCAGCGTGTTCCCGTTCCTACCGGTTCTACAACTCTTCTTGTTGCAGTTGTTAAGGGTAAGGACATCACTAAGGAAGGCGTTAACGCTGCTATGAAGGCTGCTTCTTCTGCTTCCTTTGGTTACACCGAAGAAGAACTCGTTTCTTCTGACATCATCGGCATTACCTACGGTTCTCTCTTTGATGCACCTCAGACAATGGTTGCTAAGATTGATGATGACCCCTATCCGGTACAGGTTGTTTCTTGGTATGATAACGAGAACTCCTACACCAGCCAGATGGTTCGCACCATTAAATACTTCGCAGAGCTTAACTAATTTATCTGCTTAATATTTAATAACGTTAACAACCGCCTAGCTCAATGCTGGGCGGTTGTTTTGTTATGCATTTTTATTACAGAATATAATCGGTTATGCAGTCATACCAATGAACATAAGTTTCTCCGTTAATAATAAGTTGTTCGTTGTTGGGAAACTGTTCGCTCCATTTCTTTTTATAACGCTTTATTGCCCAATCATCACGGTTGAATCTACGCCAAAGTATTGTTCTTCCATTCTCGTCAATATATTGTTCTATTGCAATAGGGTTATTAAAATCGCATATATCCATTACACATACTGTGTTAAAACTTTTTTCACCGATTTTAACTTTATAGCAACCTACAATATCAACAATTTCTTTATCCACTGTTTTGGTTACCACATTTCCGATGCGTTTTATAATACCTTTAGATTTTAATAGAATTTCAGTGCCGCAATTATCTTCACCAAAACCCCAATTATTCATAAAAATTTCACCGTCAAGGAATGTTATAGTCTTTTTTACATCGTTTTCTTTATGAGTTTCCGATAAATATCGACAATGTGTATCGGTCAATTGAGCAACAAAGGTTCTTTCATTTACACAGTTGTTTTTTATATCGTGCTGTGTGCTTATAATTTCAACACCTTCAATACCATGTATCTCTGCTTTGCCTAGTACGCATACCTCAGAAAATTCATCACATTCTTTTGTTTTAAAATCATAAAGACCCAAAACTATTCTTTCTCCTAGCTTCGGTATAATACTTAGCCCCTGTAATTCTTCGCAATTTACCTCAAATGGAGTATTGGATAGCGGTGTAATTTTGTATTCGGGTAATTTTTTAGGTAATGTTTTCATAATATTATCAACCTTTCTAATACAAGTATCTGATGGGTACATCCTTTTGAAATTTTGTTTAGCTGTAAACAAACGACTTTTGACTGTTCCGATTGGAATGTTAAGTTTTGTGGCTATTTCCAACTGCGATAACTCTTTCCAATAGAATAAATACAAAATTTGTTTATCCTTATCAGCTAATGTTTCGATTACATCATTAACAACATTGTTTTCAACATAACCAAAACGAGTCGATATGAGTTGCAATTCATTTAGCTCTTCAATAGGCATTTCAAAATATTTAGCTTTTTTTCTAAAATAATCATTGCATTTATTTCGTGCAATACCTAATATCCAGTATTTGAAAGAGTTTCTATTATTTAATTGAGCAAAGTTTTTAAAAGCGATTAAATATATTTCTTGCAAAATATCTTCTGCATCAGAAATGTTTGAAATTTTAAATTTCACAAATCTTTCTACAGCCAACTTGTTTTTCAGAAGTAAGTTTTCAAAATTCGACACACCCACACCTCCTACAATGTTATTTAAAACCGGTTTCATTTATATAGTCGGTTTTTGATGTAAAAAGGTTCATTAAAATAAAAACCGTGGGAATTTTATCTCCCACGGCAAATAATTAATTTATTTAAAAAGCTCACCATCAATAACAACATTACATATATTATAGTCATCATCAACGGTTATAAAATCAGCATCATAACCAACTTCGATTTTACCCTTATTAAGTCCCATAAGTTCAGCTGGCGTTTTTGATGCCATTTCAAAAGCATCTTTTTCAGGAATACCAAAAGAAATTGCACATTTAACACAATCTAAAAGATTAGAAGTGCTGCCTGCCAACGCTCCGCTATCCTTAGTTCTTACAATTCCGTCTTTAAGTATAACAGGAACACCGCCAAAAAGATATTCGCCATCTTCAAGTCCTGTAACTTCAACGCTGTCGCTTATAATAACCATTCTTTCCTTACCAAACATTTTATAAAGAGCCCTAACTGCAGCGGGATGAATGTGTATACCGTCACTAATTACCTGAGCATACATATCTTTATCTAGTGCGGCACCGATTAAAGCTGGGTCTCTATGTAAAAGCGGTGGCATTGCATTAAATGTGTGGGTTAGGCACTTTGCACCTGCATCGGCAGCGGCGCAGGCAGAGTCGTAATCCCCTACACTATGACCAAGACAAACCATAGCATCGCAGTTTTTTATAAATTCTGCAGCTCCCTCAACTTCGGGAGCAACGGTAACAATTTTAACATTTGGATATTTTTTAAATCCCTGAATATCGGGCTTTAAAATGTATTCGGGATTCAGTGCACCTGGACGTTTGGGTGAAATATAGGGTCCCTCCATATGAAATCCCAAAATTTTTGCTCCTTTTAGATTTTCATAAGGCTGTGATACTGCTTTTAACATCGACTCCTCGTCAGTAGTAACAGTTGTTGGATAAAAGCTAGTAACACCATTTTCGGCTTCATATATACAAATTGTTTCTAATTCACCTATATTATCGGTGGCACTAATACCAAGACAGCCGTGCGTGTGAATATCTATAAGACCTGCAAAGGCTTTTTTACCATTTAATTCAATACCGTCTTCATCTGTTTTGGTTAAAGAGATTATTTTTCCGTTTTCAACGGTTATATCGGTAAGTCTACCGTTAATCAAAGCGTTTTTATAAATTATAGATTTCATAATATCTTGCCTCCTAAAAATAGTTTAACATAATCTAAATTAAA
This sequence comes from Clostridia bacterium, assembly GCA_017622415.1. Taxonomy (GTDB): domain Bacteria; phylum Bacillota; class Clostridia; order Oscillospirales; family Acutalibacteraceae; genus UMGS1279. The sequence goes on from JAGARD010000154.1 coordinate 5,496, forward strand.
AATCAATCACTTGCAGTAGTAAAATTATCTTGATATTCAAACACTAATCTTATATAATTATAATTGCAATTAATATTTTAAAGGTAGGTTTTTTATGTTAATTCTTGCTTCAAACTCCCCAAGAAGAAAAGAGCTTCTTTCAATGCTTGGGTATGAATTTGTTGTTAAAGCTGCCAATTGTGATGAAAACACCGATATTAAAGAGCCTTCTTTGTTAGTTAAGGAGCTTTCAAAACGCAAAGCCTTAGCAATTGAAGCCGATAAAAATGATACCGTCATAGGCTCCGATACAGTTGTTGCAATAAACGATAAAATTTTAGGAAAGCCTAAAGATGAGAAAGCTGCCGCCAAAATGCTAAAAAT
>JAGARD010000155.1 GCA_017622415.1 Clostridia bacterium
GTCTTGGACCGGGCGTGGCGTTTTATCCAATTACGAATAGGTTTTTTCACCGCTATAGCCTCGTTCCGCGTCCAACTAATTTGCAATTTTAAGGTGGTCTTGGACCGGGCGTGGCGTTTTATCCAATTACGAATAGGTTTTTTCACCGCTATAGCCTCGTTCCGCGTCCAACTAATTTGCAATTTTAAGGTGGTCTTAGACCGGGCGTGGCGTTTTATCCAATTACGAATAGGTTTTTTCACCGCCATAGCCTCGTTCCGCGTCCAACTAATTTGCAGTTTTAAGGTGGTCTTTGACCGGTTGTGGCGTTTTATTCAATTACGAACAAATTTTTTGAATCCCGTAGTTGTTTTTTAACGGCTATGGGCTTTATTTTGCTTGCTTATAACATGTTGAGTGAAAAATCTTTTCGAAAATTCCTTTTAAGGCTTGGTTACTTCGCCTTTCTTGACAAGGTGCCGAACTACTGATATAATTTATTTAGTATTTTTTTAAAAGGTGGTGTGGCTTTGAGCGGTTTTTATATTTACTTTTTTATGATAGCACGTTGGCTTATTGCTCTGTGTTCAATAGGCCTTGTCGCCGCATGGATACACTGCTTTATTAAAACAAAGCACCACCGTATGCCCCTTGCCGCTTTGGTTACCTCCGACGGAATTTCCCTTGATATTACCGTTACAGAAAATATAATTGGCAGGTCCTCCTCGGCAGATATTACTCTGCCCATACGAGGTGTACATAAGCGTCACGCGATACTGAGCTTTAAAAATCATCATTGGATTTTGGCTCCGTTAGAGGGCAAGGTAGCTATTAACTTGCAAAATGTACGCCGTCCCGCACCGCTGGAATACGGTGATAATATTACCATTGCAGGGCAGACCCTTACCTTTAAATATAAAGACTCGGAAAATATTTCGTCAAGCAGCGAGCCAAATGGTTTTTTGCCAATGTTTTTGCTTACCCTGTTTCAAATTTTAATATGCACTTCGGTATCACTTCGTTTTATTGAGGGTCTTAACACACTCATCCCCATAGCCTTTTTGGCTTTGGTTTTCGGCGAATGGTGTTGGTTTATTATAAATCAGTTCATAAAAAACGCCAAAATGCTGTTGGAAATCCCCGTGCTTTACCTTTCCACCCTTGGCCTTGCCGTTTGTGCCTGCTCTATGCCCGAACAGCTTTTTAAACAGATAATCTGCTATATTGTGGGCTTTATGGGCTTTGTTTTGCTTACTATTTTATTAAAATACAGGGATTTTTGGATTAAAATTCAGCGTATAATTATGGTGTTATCCCTTTTGCTTTTATATTACACCGCCTTTTTTGGCAGTAAAATAAACAGCTCCCGCAACTGGCTTAAAATAGCAAGCTTTTCCTTTCAGCCGTCCGAGCTTTGCAAGGTTGCTTTTGTTCTTTCGGGGGCAATAACCCTTTATCTGCTAAATAAAAATAAATTTCGACGCTTTGAATTTTTGATTTACTCGGTGCTTTGTATGGGTGCACTTGCAATTATGCTGGATTTCGGTGCAGTCGCGATTTTCTTTATAGGTCTTATGGTGATTTTAACCCTAAGAGGCGAGCATCCGCTGATTTTAGGTGGTATTTTCGGCGGTGCGGTAGTGGGGATTTTAGGCATAATTTGGCTTTACCCCTATGTGGCACGCAGATTTTCGGTGTGGCTTCACGCTTGGGAATTTGCGGGCAGTACAGGCTATCAGCAAACCAGAACAATGATGTCCTTTGCAAGCGGAGGGCTTTTAGGGGTTGGCGGAGGAAACGGGCATTTAAATCAAATTCCCGCTGCTGAAACCGACCTTGTTTACGGTATAATAGGCGAGGAATGGGGTGCGATAGTCGCCCTCACCACCGCATTTTTCATTGTGGCAATCTGCCTTTACGGTTGCCAACTTGTTAGACAATCCACCTGCGTTTTTGATACTGTTACGGTGGGTGGCTCGGTAGCTATGCTTATTTTTCAGTCGGCACTTAACATATTCGGCTCGGTAGATATGCTTCCCCTTACGGGCGTAACCCTTATTTTTGTAAGCGTTGGCGGCACAAGCCTTATTTCGGCATTTTTTATGCTGGCATTTTTCAAATCTGCCGAAATACATAGGCAAAGCGTGGTACAATGGAGGGATAGCGAGGATGAATAAAATTTTAAAGCGTTCCTTTGTTTTGTTCGCTATAATTTTTGCCTTTTCGGCGGGTATTTTGCTTTATTATTTTTCGCTTGCCGTAAATGGTGGCGACTGGGCTACATATCCTGCAAACAAGCATATTTATTCAAACGGAATTTTAACAAAGGCGGGACAGATAACCGACCGAAACGGCACAGTTCTTGCCGAAACAAAAGACGAAAAACGAGTTTACAACAAAAACGCAGATATAAGAAAGGCAACCGTTCACGCAGTTGGAGATTTAAACGGATTTGTTGCTACGGGTATGCATTCGGCATATCTTAAAGAGCTTTGTGGCTTTGACCCTATAAACGGAGTTTATAATGTGAGCGGTGAGGGTAATAACATTGAGCTTACTTTAGATAGCTCGGTTTCGGTTACTGCCTATAAGGCACTTGGAAGCAGAGCGGGAACAGTAGGCGTTTACAACTACAAAACAGGCGAAATAATTTGTATGGTAAGCACCCCAACCTTTGACCCCGCAAGTGGAGATACCCCAAGCGGTAAGGGAGTTTATGTTAACAGGCTTTTATCGGGTGTTTATGCACCTGGCTCAATTTTTAAGCTTGTTACGGCACTTTCGGCAATGGAAAATCTTTCCAATGTAGAAAATATGCAGTTTTCCTGCAGGCAGGGAGTAACAATAGCGGGCGAATGGCTAAGCTGTCTTGGAAATCACGGCAAAATAGGGCTTGACGGTGCTCTTGTTCATTCTTGTAATGCCTTTTTCGCACAGACTGCTTTAGAACTTGGCCGTAAAAGACTCACCGCGACTGCAGAAAAGGTTGGCTTTAACAAAACCCTTGAAATGGACGGAATAAAATGTGCCGAAAGTAAATACGTGGTTTCAAAATCGAATGATATTGATTTCGGCTGGTCGGGAATTGGTCAGCATAACGACCTTGTAAACCCATTTCAGTACCTCACCTTTATGGGTGGCATTGCCAATGAGGGTAAGAGTATTACCCCCTATGTGGTTAAAAAAATAACCACCTCGGGTGGCTCTACCGTAAAAAAAGCATCCAAAAGCACCAATCGACTCATGGATGAGGAACAGGCTAAAGCCCTAACCGAAATGATGCGAAATAATGTTAAAAAGAATTATGGTGATTGGCGTTTTTCGGGGCTTGAGGTCTGCGGAAAAACAGGTACTGCCGAGGTAGGCGATAAATCCACCCCCCACTCTTGGTTTGTGGGCTTTTGTAATAATCCCGATACCCCCTATGCCTTTACAGTTATTGTAGAAAACGCGGGTGCGGGTAACGGTGCCGCCACCGCAATAGCCTCAACAGTGCTTAAACAAACACGCAAGATTTCTTTTGATTGAGATAAATTGTAGTTTGAAAGGCGTTTCTCCTTTCAAACCGTAGGGAACAACCTATGTGTTGTTCCGCATAAATACCGCAATTTTTGTTTTTACTACGGTATAATAATACAGAATGGATATATAGTTTAAACATAAAAAGCCACAATAAAAATGGAAAAAATCATTTTTATTGTGGCTTTTTTAATTTTTACCTTATTATCTCAAAGGGTTTAAGGAATATCTGTTTTCTTATTGTTTTAATAAACTATATTTACTGTGGAAATTCTGTTTCGCATATAACCGTTCCATCAGCATTAACATATTTAATACCCAAAACCATTTTGTTTTTTACCTCGGCTTGCAATATTTCAACCTGTGAATTAAACAGCAATAATTATCAAACCTTATAAATTAAATCGCCGTAGGTGGGCATAGGCCAATATTTCTTAGCCGTAATAAGCTCTAATTCATCAGCCGAGGCACGAACCTTTGCCATATAGGGAATAACGTTATCTCTATAATAATTTGCACGCTCCTGCAACTCGCTGATTTTTGTGGCGGCAAGACTAAACTCCTCTAGCTTGTTGTTATCCTCAAACATTGCATTAAGCAGCTTGGAAAGAGTAACAATAAGCTCGGTTTCAGCCTTACAATTAGCATTAGGAACAGCCGATTTAAGCTCATTTACTGTGTTGCTTAAATCCTTAATATAAGCTGTTACAGAGGGGAAAATATACTTCTTAGCCATACTTACCATTGTGTTGGCCTCAATTCCCATAACCTTGCAGTAATTTTCAAGGTGAATTTCATAGCGGGAATGCATTTCAGCCTCGGTAAACACCTTATGCTCGGTGAAAAGCTTAATGTTTTTAGGGTTGATAAACTCGGGCAGAGCGTCGGGGGTGGTGCGAAGATTTTGTAGTCCGCGTTTTTCAGCCTCTTTAACCCAAGCATCATCATAGCCGTTGCCGTTGAAAATAATTCGTTTATGCTCTCTAATAGTTCTCTTAATAAGCTTGTTGAGTGCGGCTGTGAAGTTTTCTTTACCCTCAAGCTCGTCGGCAAACTTCTTTAATGATTCGGCAATTGCCGTATTAAGGACTATATTGGGTCCCGAAATTGACATGCTTGAGCCAACCATACGGAACTCAAACTTATTTCCCGTAAAGGCGAAGGGTGAGGTGCGGTTTCTATCAGTGGTATCCTGAGGGAAGTGAGGCAGAACGTGAACGCCGATTTCAAGCTCACGCTTGTCAGCACCCTCATAATCTACTCCACCCTCAATTGCCTCTAAAATCTCAGTAAGCTCGTCGCCAAGGAACATAGAAATTATAGCAGGAGGTGCCTCATTCGCACCCAAGCGGTGGTCGTTACCTGCACTTGCAGCCGAAATTCTAAGCATATCCTGATAATCATCTACCGCCTTAATAACTGCACAAAGGAAGGTTATAAACTGTGCATTTTCGTGAGGAAGCTTACCAGGCTCTAAAAGATTTACACCCGTATCGGTGGAAATTGACCAGTTATTATGCTTACCGCTTCCGTTAATTCCCTCAAAAGGTTTTTCGTGAAGCAGACAAACCATTCCGTGACGTTCGGCAACACGTTTCATAATCTCCATTGTGAGCTGATTGTGGTCGGTTGCGATATTGGTAGATGTATAAATGGGTGCAAGCTCGTGCTGTGCAGGAGCTGCCTCATTATGCTCGGTTTTAGCTAAAATTCCAAGCTTCCAAAGCTCATCATCCAAATCACGCATATAAGCCTTAACACGGGTTTTTATGCTTCCGAAATAGTGATCATCAAGCTCCTGACCTTTTGGAGGCATTGCACCGAAAAGCGTTCTGCCACAGTAAATAAGGTCATTTCTTTGGTCAAAATATTTTCTGTCCACCAAAAAATATTCCTGTTCAGCACCAACGGTGGTTACAACATTTTTAACATCCTCGTTACCGAAAAGCTTTAAAACACGCATTGCTTGTTTGTTTATTGCCTCAATGGAACGAAGGAGCGGAGTTTTTTTATCTAAAGCCTCACCGCCATAAGAACAAAACGCGGTAGGTATACAAAGGGTACCATCCTTAATAAATGCGTAGGAGGTAGGGTCCCAAGCAGTATAGCCTCTGGCTTCAAAGGTAGCACGAAGTCCACCCGAGGGGAAAGAGGAGGCATCAGGCTCCCCCTTAATAAGCTCCTTGCCCGAAAATTCCATAATTGCACCGCCATCATCAGTGGGAGCAATAAAGCCATCGTGCTTTTCAGCCGTAACGCCCGTCATTGGCTGAAACCAGTGTGTATAGTGGGTAGCACCACGCTCTAACGCCCAGTCCTTCATTGCACTGGCTACACTGCTGGCAATTGCGGGGTCTAAGACCTTGCCGTTTTGAATGGTCTTTTTAAGTGCCTTGTATGTTTCTTTTGGAAGTTTTTCACGCATAGTGGCATCATTAAACACCATACTGCCGAACATTTCGTTAACACGGCTCATAAACTAATTTCCTCCTAAAATCAAGCCTTTTTTCTCTTTTTACTTGTTACAGTATACGCCTTTTAAAAAGGTTTGTCAACTAAATGGCTTTTTTTGTTAGAATATTAAGGGTTTTTAGAGGGTCGCTTAATTTTATTAAGCCTACACCTTATAATGTAAAGTTGTGTTTAAAAAAATAATTAATATTATTAAGAGTTTTTGTGCATTTTTATCATTTATACATCTAAAGCCCCCATAGCCTCAAAATAGAGCTGTGGGGGCTTTGAAATTATTCAAAATAAAGGGTTTAAAACCGCAATGTGTTTTTATTTGTAAAGGGGGAATTTTTTGCAAATCTCGGCAACACCCTCGCGGATTTTATCTGCGTTTGCATCGAAATCACGAATAGCAAGAGTAATGAAATCTGCAATCTTCTTCATTTCCTCTACGCCCATACCACGGGTGGTGGCGGCAGGAGTACCAATTCTTACACCGCTGGTAACAAATGGCTTTTCGGGGTCGTTAGGAATTGCATTTTTGTTGGCGGTAATATAAACATCATCCAAACGGTGCTCCAATTCCTTGCCTGTAATACCCGTACCAACAAGGTCCAAAAGCATAAGATGATTATCGGTACCGCCCGACACAAGATTAATTCCGTTTTCCTTAAAGCGTTCAGCCATAGCGGCGGCATTTTCTACGATTTTCTTTTGATACTCTTTAAATTCATCGGTAAGAGCCTCGCCGAAGCAAACTGCCTTAGCGGCGATTACGTGCTCTAGGGGACCGCCCTGACTTCCTGGGAATACTGCCTTATCAATAGCGGCGGCAAACTCAGCCTTGCAAAGGATTAAACCGCCTCTGGGACCGCGAAGAGTCTTATGGGTGGTGGTGGTAACAACATCGGCATAGGGTACGGGGCTCTGGTGAAGACCTGCGGCAACAAGACCTGCAATATGAGCCATATCTACCATAAAGAGTGCTCCAACCTCTTTAGCAATATCGGCAATTACGTCAAACTTAATTTCTCTGGCGTATGCCGAAGCACCTGCAACAATAAGCTTAGGCTTGCACTCTTTAGCGATTTTACGCATTTCATCATAATCAATAAAGCCGTCATCCGAAACGCCGTAGGGAACAAAATTATAATTTTTACCCGATGCATTTACAGGTGAGCCGTGGGTAAGATGACCGCCGTGGGCAAGATTCATACCCATAATGGTATCGCCAACATTAACAAGTGCCTGATAAGCTGCCATATTGGCATTTGCACCCGAGTGAGGCTGAACGTTTGCGTGTTCTGCACCGAAAAGCTTTTTAGCACGCTCTCTAGCCAAATCCTCCACAATATCTACACAGTAGCAACCGCCGTAATAACGCTTGCCTGGGTATCCTTCGGCATATTTATTTGTAAGAACAGAGCCCATAGCCGCCATAACCGCGGGGGAAACAAAGTTTTCGGAAGCAATAAGCTCAATGTTTCTTTGCTGACGCTCAAGCTCCTTTTTCATTGCTTCGCCGACTTCAGGGTCAACCGAGGTAACAAAGCCTATGGTATCCATTAAATTCTCGTACATATTTTTTGCTCCTTGTTTTTAATAATTGCTTTTATTATATACCAAACTACTTGAAATTTCAACAGCTTATTTTAATTTTTACTAATCTTTAAGCTGCCAGTTTATTGGCTCAATACCATTTGAAATCAAAAACTTGTTGGCGGCTGAAAAATGCTTACAGCCGAAAAATCCACGATGGGCTGAAAGCGGACTTGGATGGGGTGCCTCCAGCTTTAAATGAATAGGATTTGTTATAATCCTTGCTTTTTCTGCCGCAGGTCTACCCCACAACAGAAAAACAACCGGAGTTTGTTTTTCGTTTAGTTTTTCTATTACACAGTCGGTAAAGCGTTCCCAACCGTGACCGCGGTGACTTGCCGCCTGTCCCGCCCTTACGGTGAGGGCTGTATTAAGCATTAAAACTCCCTGATTTGCCCAGTCCTCCAAGCACCCGTGAGCTGGTGTTTCAATACCAAGGTCGCTGCGAAGCTCCTTATAAATATTTTGAAGTGACGGTGGAATATCCACCCCTTTTTTTACCGAAAAGCAAAGTCCGTGTGCCTGTCCCGCCCCGTGGTAGGGGTCTTGACCTATTATAACTGCCTTAACTTCTTTAAAAGCGGTATATTTAAGAGCGTTAAAAATATCGTGCATATCGGGATATATGGTTTTTGTGGCATATTCTTCCTTCAAAAATTGCCTTAAAAGGATATAATAGGGTGATTTCCATTCCTGCTTTAAAATATTATCCCAATCATTTCCGAGATTTACCATTCTAAATCACCCTTTTTTTAAACTTCTATTAAATAATATAATTTTATTACATATTATTGTTTTTTAAAAGTCCAAAAATTAACTACTCTTTAACGAATAATTAAGCTTTTTTCTGTTTTTTTACTTTGTATAAGCTTTTATTTGTTAGAATGTTTTTAATATTTATTCCTCCTGTTAAAACCATAAAAACAAAATACAAAATAAAAATGCTTATAGCAACAAGTGTTATATATAAAATATTGTCTGACTTAACTGAAAGGCAAATTTGGTCTGAAATAAATGAGGCGAAAAAAGCTGCAAACAGAGGTTTTAAAAAATATTTTTTGAAATCAAAATGTACTCTGGTTATTTTTAATATTTTCACAACAGAGAGTATTGAGGTAAAAAGATTGCTGAAAAGCATAACTGCCAAAAATCCCGTCATACCGAAACGGGGCACTAATATAAGCACCAAAACAACCCGAACTAATGAATCGAAAACATTTGATTTAAAAAGAAATGCTTGTGCGTCTAGACCCTTTAAAATACCATCGGCAATGAGGTCAATATACATAAACGGAACAAGCGGAGCTAATGCTTTTATAAGAAATCCTACCGAGGAGCTTCCATAAACCACCTGTCCTAATGGGTCGGCAACGGTAAAGAATATTCCTGCAATCAAAAAAGATGTTACAGATGTTACTACAAAAACTTTTTCTATGGCGTTTTGCACCGAATGATTATTTTTTTCGGTTACCGACTGTGTTATTTCTGGGATTAATAAGGTAGAAACCGCCGAAAGCAAGGAGGCGGGAAAAAGAAGTAGAGGTATTGCCATTCCCTTTATCATACCGAACTGCTCCAAAGCAACAGTCTTAGTGCCTGAATATTTTGTAAGACAGGTAGGAGTTATAAGACTTTCAATGGTGCGAAGTGCTGTATGTAAATATCTTCCTGCCGAAATTGGAAGGGAAATTCTAAAAATTTCCGAAAGAGCGGTTCTTTTTTTAAGAGAAGAAGAGGTTTTTTGGCGAAGCTTTTTAAAATCAAGCCTATAAAAAATCCAAATAAGAAGACAGCTTACACCCTCTGCAACCGAATCACCCATTAAAACTGCGGCTGAAGTAAAGGCAAGCCCCAAATGAGCATATTTACCTATAAGAAAAACTATTACAGCCATACGAACAAGCTGTTCAATGATTTGGCAAAAAGATGGAGGGAGGGTGCTTCGGCGAGCCAAAAAATATCCTCTAAGGCATGAACAAACACCCATAAAGGGAAGTCCCAAACAAAGGATTTTAAGACTGAGGGTAGCACGTATATCACCTATTAAGTACCTTGAAATGGGGTCTGCAAAAACAATAATTATAAGACTTGTAATCACAGCAATCAAAAGGGTAAGCAGAGATGAAATATAAAGAACTCTGTTAGCTCCACGCTTATCTCCTACCGCAAGCCGCTCTGTCACAAGACGTGTGACAGCAGTAGAAATTCCCGAAGTAGCAAATGTGGCGGCAAGAATATAAACCGAAAAAATAACCTGATAAAGCCCTATGCCCTCAGCACCTATACTACCCGCAAGCCAAACCCTGAAAATCATACCAATCGCACGTAAAATCAAAGCTGTAACGGTTAGAATTAAAGCATTTTTAATAAATAAAACTTTTTTCATAATATCACACTCCGCTAGCTAATATATATGAAAAAAGAGGGCAAAAAATAATTATTTAAAAAATACCTTTAAATAAACTTGACTTTTTTAAAAAAAATATTTATAATAATATCACTTTGAAACTTAATATATATCGAGGTGTGGCTCAGTTTGGTGGCAACAAACGTGACCGCTGCCTGTGGCAGATTAAGGGAGCGGTTGTTGGTGCAGCGGTCGAAATTTATCGCCGCTACAAGGCAAAATAAATTTCGGGCACCGCAAACTGGTTGCTGCGGAACGCAGTGCGTCCAAACGCGTGGCGTTTGATCCAATTACGAATGGGTTTGCAAATTTGGCAAAATTTTACCCCGCGTCCATATTGTTTGTGGTTTTAAGGCAATTTTATGGCTTTTGCTTAAATGTTAATATATCGAGGTGTGGCTCAGTTTGGTAGAGCGCTGCGTTCGGGATACCATACCGAACGGAGACCGATTTTCTTTCCAAACGGCACAACCCCTTGTAAACAGCCACTTTATCGGTGGCACAGTATTTGAGAATTAGCGGTAAATACCGCTACGACCACATAAAATCCCACAGATACGATATTTTCGTGAAACTTCGGGAACAAAAAAATTGAATATCGAGGTGTGGCTCAGTTTGGTAGAGCACTACGTTCGGGACGTAGGGGCCGCAGGTTCAAATCCTGTCACCTCGACCAAATTTTGACCGAAATTCGAGGTTTATCCTCCACTTTCGGTCAATTTTTATACCTTTTCAAAGTATCTTTGCGCCACTTTTAGAAAATTACGATTTTTACGACCACTTATTTACCCACAATTTTTTATGTGCTTAAAAAA
>JAGARD010000011.1 GCA_017622415.1 Clostridia bacterium
ATTGTTGGTATATTCCTCTTCTGAGGTAAAAGTACCAGCTCCCCAAAGGTCGCATATATCCCAAAGACCGTTGTTCCAGTGAACAATATCAGCTTTTTCTATATGTTCAGCCCAATCGAAAAGACCGCGTAGAGTATATTTGGAAAATCTACAGTTATCGTCAGGATTCCAGACATCAAAATGATCACTCAAAAGCTCTTTAACCTTTGGAGCATATTGCTGTCTTATAGAATCACCAAGAAAAACAATTTTCATAAAATCACCTAATAAGATCTATTGCTATTATAGCATAATGATTTGGTGGAGGCGGCGGGAATCGAACCCGCGTCCAAAAATCAATTCATACAGCTTTCTCCGGGTGCAGACGATTATTAAAATTCCCTTAGCGTTAGGTTAATCGTCAAACCCAATGCTTCGGTATCCCCATAAATCATGATAACGGCAGGGGAGAGCCGTTATTCACGTTCACCGCTAATTCGACGCCCTAGCTCAGCCGCGGTGCTCTGAGGTCGGACGGCAGCCTAATTAGGCTGCGTAGGCAACTTTAGAGTTGTCGTTTAATTTTAAAGTTACGGATTTTAAAGTGTGTCCGCGCCACTACCCGCTTACCGTACTTCATAATCCCTGTCGAAGCCTTTACGCCCCCGAATATATTGAAGTAATAGGTAATAAATAAGAGAAAAGAAGTTTTATTTGGATACTATCTGTTTTGCTCCTTTAAATTGCGTTCAATATCACGCTTGGCATCTCTTTTTGCCATATCCTCACGTTTGTCATACAGCTTTTTACCCTTGCATAGCCCAACCTGAACCTTAACAAGCGAGCCTTTAAAATAAATAGAAAGGGGAATAAGGGTTAGACCTTGTTGCTTAAGTTGACCGAATAAACGCAAAATTTCGCGTTTATGCATTAGAAGCTTGCGAACTCTGAGTGGGTCTTTATTGAATATGTTCCCCTGCTCATAGGGTGAAATATGCATACCCTTTATCCAAAGCTCGGCATCATCAATACTGCACCAAGCGTCCTTTAAATTCACACCGCCCTTGCGAAGCGACTTTACCTCTGTGCCACATAGCTCAATGCCGGCTTCAAAGCTTTCAATTACAAAATAATCGTGAAAGGCTTTTTTATTTGTTGCAATAGTCTTTGTTTGTTCCACCGACATTCACTCCTTTCGTGGATGAATAGTATAACATATTTTAATTAGTTAGTCAAGCCAAAAGCTGTCGAAGAATTTCGATGGTTTTTTATTCTTATAATTTATGTAAATTTTGTATTTTTTGTTGCTTTTTACATATTGTATTTGGTATAATATAATAAGTAATTATAGGGAGGGATTTTAGTGCCTGTAAAAATAAGCTCAATTTTAAAAACCGACCCGTACTTAGTTCCATTTAAAAAAGATATTGAGCTAAGAATGAGGCTTTACGAAGCAAAGCACAAGGAGCTTTTGGCAAATAACAAAAGTATTGTGGATTTTGCATCGGGCTATGAATATTTTGGAATCCATAAAGCAGATGACGGATGGGTTTATCGTGAGTGGGCTCCTGCCGCTGAAAAAATGTATTTTACTGGTGATTTTAACGGTTGGAACACCGAAAGCCACCCGATGACACGCCTTAAAAACGGAGTTTTTGAAATTTTTATTAAAGGCAAAAATGCTTTAAAGGCGGGGCAGAAGATACAGGCAATAGTAATCCACGGCGGAAAGATGCTTCGCAGAATTCCAACCTATGCAACACGCGTTGTTCAGGACCCCGTTACATATATGTGGTGTGCTGAAATTGAAAACACATTTGAGGATTTTCCTTGGACAGACGCCGATTTTGTGCCCGAAAAAACTCCATTTATTTATGAATGTCATATTGGTATGTCGGGCGAAGAGGGTAAGGTAAGCTCATATAATGAGTTCAGAAAAAATATTCTCCCAAGAATTAAAAAGGCGGGCTATAATACCATACAAATTATGGCTATAATGGAGCACCCCTATTATGGCTCGTTTGGGTATCAGGTTTCTAATTTTTTTGCGGCATCGTCGAGGTACGGTACTAGTAAAGATTTAAAAAGGCTTATTAATACTGCCCATAAAATGGGTATCACAGTTCTTTTGGATGTTGTTCATTCTCACGCAGTAAAAAATACTAATGAGGGCCTTAACGAGTTTGATGGAACGGTTTATCAGTTTTTCCATGAGGGACCAAGGGGTGAGCACTCCGCTTGGGGCACAAAGCTTTTTAACTACGGAAAAAATGAAGTTTTGCACTTTTTGCTTTCAAATTTAAAATATTGGATGCAGGTTTTCCATTTTGATGGCTTCCGTTTTGACGGTGTGACCTCTATGCTTTATCACGACCACGGCCTAGGCTCTGCCTTTACGGGATATGATATGTATTTTTCGGAGAATACCGATGTTGAAGCCGTTACATATTTACAGCTTGCAAATGAGCTTATACATAAAATTAATCCAAACGCCATAACCGTAGCTGAGGATATGTCAGGTATGCCTGGAATGTGTATTCCCATTTCAGATGGTGGAATTGGCTTTGATTTCAGGCTTTCAATGGGTGTTCCCGATTTATGGATAAAAACAATTAAAGAATGTGAGGACGAAAACTGGGATATTATAAAGCTGTGGTATGAGCTGACTGGCAGACGTCCAAATGAAAAAAATATTGGCTATGCTGAATCGCATGACCAAGCACTTGTTGGCGATAAAACCATAATGTTCCGTCTTTGTGATGCCGAAATGTATGTTGGTATGCAAAAGTTTGGCGGAAATCCAATAATTGATAGAGGTATTGCTCTACATAAAATGATACGTCTTTTAACGGCTTCCTTGGCGGGCGAGGGTTATCTTAACTTTATGGGTAACGAGTTCGGGCACCCCGAATGGATAGATTTCCCCCGCGAGGGCAACGGTTGGAGTTATCATTATTGTCGCAGACAGTGGAGCCTTGTTGATAATCCAAATCTTCGGTACAGAGAACTCGGTGATTTTGATAAAGCAATGGTGAAATTGCTTAAAGAGAATAATTTGACTCAAATAAGCCCTGTAAACCGATGGATGCATAATGATGATAAAATTTTAATTTTCACTAAAAATGAATTTGTTTTTGTTTTCAATTTTAATCCCGAAAACTCTTTTGACGGATATTTCATCCCTGTTGGTGAAGAGGGTGTTTACAAGGTGATTTTATCCTCTGATGACGGTAAATTCGGCGGTTTTTCGAGGGTGGATACAAAACAAAAATATAAAACTCAAACAACCCCACACGGTTGGATAGGCTTTAATTGCTATTTGCCCAGCCGTTCGGCCTTTGTACTTAAAAAAGTTAAATAAAAGTTCTAATTATGGCAAGGGTTGACTAATTGCTTTAAAATAGATAATACTATTTTAAAAAAGTCAGAGGTTAAAAATGGTTATAGATATTCATACACACACCTTTCCCGACAAGATTGCCGATTTAGCAGTTAAAAAGCTATCAAATAGCGGTCATATACCGTATTTTTCAAACGGTACTGCTGCGGGGCTTAAAGCATCTATGCAAGCGGCAGGAATAGATTATTCTGTTGTTTTGCCGGTAGCAACCAATCCGTTAAAGCTTGCTTCAATGAATACCGTATCTATTGAACAAAACGGCAAGGATAACCTTATTTATTTTGGTGCTATGCATCCCGATGCTCCCGATTGGAAAGAGGAATTATCCCGAATAGCCGAAAACGGCATTAAGGGCATAAAAATACACCCCGTTTATCAGGGTGTAGATATTGATGATGTTAGGTATTTAAAAATACTTGAATATGCTGCCGAGCTTGGACTTATTGTTTTAATGCACGCAGGTGACGATATAGGTTTTCCGGGGGAGGTGCGTTGTTCTCCTAAAATGATTGCAAATGCGCTTCGTCAGGTAGGGGACATAAAAATAATACTTGCTCACATGGGCGGTTGGAAAAATTGGAAAGAGGTTGAACACTATCTTGCTCCAACTTCTGCTATGCTCGATACCGCATTTGCTTTGGGTAAAATAACACCGTTAGATAATACCTTTTCAAAGGATTTTTTAAATTTGCTTAATGAAGAGGATTTTCTAAATTTGGTTGATGCGTTTGGTAGTGATAGAATACTATTCGGCACCGATAACCCTTGGACCGACCAAAAGCAAAGCTTGGATGCAATTAAAAAATTACCGCTTAGTGAAGATGAAAAAGCAAAAATTTTAGGCGGAAATGCACTTAATCTTTTGGGTCTTTCTTCCTAAATGTTTTCTTAAAAAGATAACCAAAAAAGGAAAATATTCCGTTCCAGATAACACCCCAAAATCTGAAAAATAAACTTATTATTAATATAGTGGCAAATAAACTTAAACCTAGTAAAATTCCTTCAAATACAGTGTTCATTTTAGTTTCTTTTACCAAACCCAAAAAGCTGCTCGGCAAACCACACCGAATTAACGCTAAAGGTTTTGTTGTTAAGATAATTTAAAATATCGGCATCCTCGGTGAATTTAAAGGTGAGTTTATAGGAATAAAGTGCTTGTTTTGAAAAGCCAAGTTTTTTATCCTCTTTTATTTTGCCATATTTACCGTCACCAAGCAGAGGATGACCTATTGAGGCAAAATGTGCCCTTATTTGGTGAGTTCTGCCCGTTATAAGCTCAACCTCTACAAGTGATAAATTATCCTTTTCGGCTAAAACCTTGTATTTGGTTTTTACAGTTTTGTTGCTGTCAGTTTTTTTGTTTTCTAAAAATACTTGGTTTTTTGTTTCGTCTTTAAATAAAAAGCCCTCAAGCAAACCCTCTTTTTTCTTTAATTTTCCGTGAACAATGGCAAGGTAACGCTTGTCTAGCTCACGGGATTTTATTTTATCGCAAAGAATTTTAAGTGCCGCCGCATTTTTTGCAGCAATTACTATACCGCCTGTATTACGGTCAATTCTGTTTGCTAAAGCGGGGGAGAAGCTGTTTTCTTGGGCAGGATTGTATTCACCTTTTTTATATAAGTAGTGGCAAATGCGGGATATTAAAGTATCTCTATATTCGTTTTTATCGGGATGTACCAAAAGTCCCTGCTTTTTATCTACGAGTAAAATATTTTCGTCCTCATAAACTACATCAATTTTATCAGATGCCGATAAAAAGTCATATTTAGGCTCAACCTTTGCACCGAACTCATCAGGAATATATGCCTCAATAATATCGCCAACCTGAGGTTTAAATGCAATATCTGTACGTTTACCGTTAAGCTTAATTTTTTTCATTCGTATGTATTTGTACATAAGCGATTTAGGTAGGGTAGGCATTAGCTTTTGAATGAGCTTATCCATTCTCATTCCCGCATCATTTTTTCCAATTTCGTATCTAAGCATTGCTTTTCTCCATAAAAAATTATCTTTACTTAATTATATCATTTGAATTTAAATATTTCAAGGTACGGATTTTTAAGCCTTAAAAATTATTTTTTATCTTTTACAATAAAACTATTGCAAAATGCGACAAAATCTAATATAATAGTAAAATAGTATACTTGTGTCCCTTATGCTTATTTGGGGATAATAAATATCAAGAGGTTATAAATATGGCTAGCAATGGAAAAATGGTAAAAGATATTACAGCAATGGATGAAGACTTTGCTAAATGGTATACCGATATTGTAAAAAAAGCAGAGCTTATTGAATATACAAGTGTTAAGGGCTGTATGGTTATAAGACCTTACGGTTATGCTATTTGGGAGAATATGCAGAGAATTTTAGATGGAATGTTTAAAGAAACAGGTCACGAAAATGTTTGTATGCCTATGTTTATTCCCGAAAGTCTGCTTCAAAAGGAAAAAGACCACGTTGAAGGCTTCGCTCCCGAGGTTGCATGGGTAACCCACGGCGGTAGCGAGAAGCTAGAGGAGCGTCTTTGTGTTCGTCCTACCTCTGAAACACTTTTCTGTGAGCATTATGCTAACATAATTCATTCACACCGCGACCTACCTAAGCTTTACAATCAGTGGGTAAGCGTTGTTCGTTGGGAGAAAACCACCCGTCCATTCCTTCGCTCAAGAGAGTTTTTATGGCAAGAGGGTCACACTATCCACGCAACCGCTAATGAGGCTATTGAAGAAACCGAGCGTATGCTTAATGTTTATGCAGATTTCTGTGAAAACTATCTTGCAATGCCTGTTATTAAGGGTAAGAAAACCGAAAGTGATAAATTTGCAGGTGCTGTTTCAACCTACGCTATTGAGGCTTTAATGCATGACGGTAAGGCTCTTCAGGCAGGCACTTCACACTATTTTGGCGATGGTTTTGCTAAAGCCTTTAGTATTCAGTACACTAATAAGGAAAATAAGCAGGAATATCCGCATCAAACCTCTTGGGGTGTTACAACCCGTCTTATAGGTGCAATTATTATGACCCACGGTGATGATAACGGTCTTGTTTTACCGCCTGCTGTTGCACCTACTCAGCTTGTTATTATTCCTATTGCTTCACATAAACCCGGTGTTATAGAAAAAGCCGAGGAATTAGAGGCAAGAATTAAAAATATTTGTCGTGTTAAAACTGATAAGAGCGACCAATCTCCCGGTTGGAAATTTGCTGAATATGAAATGAAGGGTGTTCCGCTTCGTTTGGAAATCGGACCAAAGGATATTGAAAATAATCAGTGTGTTATTGTTCGTAGAGATAACAGAGAAAAGTATTTTGTAAGTTTGGACGAGCTTGAAAGAAAAATTCCCGAGCTTTTGGCTGAGGTTCATAAGGGACTTTATGAAAAAGCTCTGAGCAACAGAGAGAACCGTACCTATGCCTGTACTTCTATTGAAGAAATTAAAAAAGTTCTTGCCGAAAAGGGCGACGGCTTTATTAAGGCGATGTGGTGTGAGGATGAGGCTTGCGAGGATAAGGTTAAGGAAGAAACAGGTGCAGGCTCACGTTGTATGCCTTTAGACCAAGAATTTATTTCTGATAAATGTGTTTGTTGTGGTAAACCAGCTAAAAAGCTGGTTTATTGGGGCAAAGCTTATTAGGGTGATTGTTAAATGAAAAGTCTTAATAAAAAGTTATATTCTGTTATTATTGTTTGCTTGCTTGTACTTTGCTTTTCTTTAAGCGTATTTGCAACAGAAATTACCGATCCGAATACTAGCTCGTCATCGCAAGCAGCCGTTACCACAAGCACACAGTCTGAAGAAGGTACAGGCAGTGACGAAAGTACACCCTCAGATGGTGATGCCTCGTCTGATTTGTCAAGCACTTCAAGTGATGGCACAGAAAGTGGCGATTTAAGTTCAACCGACTCCGATTTGTCAGGTAGTTCCAATCTTTCATCAGGTGAGCAGGTTGTATCTAATGAGTCTGATGAAAAAGATACCTCATCTGGCAAAACCTCATCAAAGCGTCCATCGTATCATGGAAATGTCGGCGGATATATTGATGATGAAGCCGATACCTCTGGTTGGGGCGGCTCAGATGATGAATCTTCCGAGCTTGTAAGTGCAGGCACAACCGAAAAAAAGGAAAATAAAAACATCACCGACTATTCAGGCCTCTTGTGGATTTTAATTTGGATACCTGTTTTGCTAATTTTAGGCTCTGTCGGTGCACTTGTTTATGTTAACAGAAAGGCATTCTTTGAGGCTGAGGAGACATATTCCGATTTGGATGATGAAAATCCACCAAAAAGAAGAAAACTTTCCGCCGCCGAAAAAGCAAAACGAAAGAATAATCATAAAAACCGTACTAATGTTTATAAACCTCGCGATTAGCCAAAGCATCTAAGCTAGAAGTGTTGACAAATCGCAGTTTATCTGTAATAATATAGGAGAAGAATATGCGAGTTATTACCGGCACAGCACGTGGAAAAAAGTTAATCACTGCCGAGGGTATGGATGTTCGACCAACTCCCGAAAGGGTAAAAGAGGCTATGTTCAGTGCCATTCAGTTTGATATTGAGGGCAGAACATTTTTAGACCTTTTTGCAGGCTCGGGTCAGATGGGAATTGAAGCTCTTAGCCGCGGTGCTGAAAAGGCTGTTTTTGTAGATCAAAGTCCTATCTCGGTCGACAATATTAACCGCAACCTTAAAAACACCGAGCTTACTGATAAGGCTAAGGTTATTAGGGGTGATTATACCGCTGTTTTACTAGGAATGACCGAAAAATTTGACTATGTATTTTTAGACCCGCCTTATGCTTCGGGATTTTTAGAAAAGGCTTTAAAGCTTGTTCAAAAGAATGTTAAAGAACATGGTATTATAATATGTGAACATCCTAAAGAAGTAGCTTTGCCCGATGAGGTTGACGAATTTACAGTAAAAAAACAGTATCGTTATGGAAAGGTTTATATTACCTTCTACACAAGAAAGGGTGCTTTGGATGAATGATATAATAGCAGTTTGTCCCGGTAGCTTTGACCCCGTAACGGTAGGGCATATAGATATTATTAGCAGGGCTTCGCAAATGTTTTCTGAGGTTGTGGTTGTTGTAATGCAAAACCGTGCCAAATCGCCTAGCTTTACTATTGAAGAACGCAAGGAAATGCTAATGGAAGCAACAAAGGACCTTAAAAATGTTCGTGTTGATTCCTTTGAAGGCTTGCTTGCCGATTATACCGAAAAAATCGGTGCAGGTGCAATAGTTAAGGGTTTACGCGCAATGTCTGACTTTGAATATGAGTTTCAGATGGCGCTTACCAATAAAAAACTCAATCCCAATACCGAAACGGTCTTTTTAACCACTAGGGCCGAAAATATGTATCTGAGCTCCAGTATGGTTAAGCAGATTGGCAGTATGGGTGGGGATATTTCGGATTTTGTACCGAAAGAACTTGCAGAAAAAATTGTTGAGCGACTTAAGCAGAGGGGGAGTATCTGAACCCGCCTGAAATAGCATTATTTCGGTGCTTTTCGGATTACTGCGGTTGACAGGCGACAGCCTTGCCAACCTTGTTGAACACAAAAATCACACAAAATTCTGCATATTTCAGGTCGCAGAATTTTGACGCAAGTAGATTTTGCACTATGCAAGGCAAAAACACAGTAAATCCTAGCGGATTTACGAGTATTTTAACGCGGCAGAGGGGAAAATATGCCCGTCAAAATCGAGTTCGGATACTTCTCCTCTGCTTAAAAATCATTGATTTTCTATTATGAAAGGAAGTATTTAATTATGAACATGGAAGAATTACTTGAACAGATTGACGAAGCGTTGGATGACGGTACCAAACTTTTTGGTAGAAAAACCGTTGTAGATGTTGAAAAAATTCGTGCCCTTATTGATGAGCTTCGCCTCAATATGCCAAGTGAAATCAAGCAGGCAAGAGGCATTGTAGCCGACCGTGCCGATATTATTACAAATGCTAAAAAGGAAGCAGATGCTATTATCCGTAATGCTGAGGAACGTGCAAAGGCATTAATCGCTCAAGAGGAAATTACCCGCCTTGCTCAGGAAAAGGCAGGCGAAATCATCTCCGCCGCACAAACCAAGAGCAGAGAAATGCGTAAGGCAGCTCAGGATTTTGTTGATGACCTTATGCGTCGTGCAGACGACGGTCTTACCGCTAATCTTGCAGAAATCCGCAAGACCCGTGCATCCTTAAAGCAGCAAATCCCTGCCGCACAGACTACAAATAAATA
>JAGARD010000156.1 GCA_017622415.1 Clostridia bacterium
TACAACCGAGCGTCGTTTTAGTGGATTTAAAGAGCTTCCTACCGTTTATAAGGAATTTAATTTTAATTCTTATGAGGTTAAAAGTCTTTCAAATATTTCGGTAGATACTATGGTTGTAGGCGGAATATTCAGAGCGGATATTTTCGGTACCGAAACGGCTTTTTGTGCCTTTACAAACGCATTTAAGGGTAGAATTAACCGCCTTGCAGAGGTTCTTAAAAAGCTTATAAATAATGAAGAAATTAATGACGATTTGCTTTTTGAGGAGGAAACCGAAGCCTTTTGTCCAAAGTGTGGCACACCTTATCCCGAAAGGGACAGAAAAATCTGCCCAAAATGTATGGATAAGCGTAAAATATTTTTCCGTTTGGCTTCATTTTTCAAGCCTCATGCATTTGGAATATTTATAATATGTCTTATGAGTGTTTTGGGTGCTCTTATGGGCTCGATTTTGCCATATTTAAGTGGTAGCTTGCTTTATGATGAGGTGCTTTCAAGGGTAAAAAACTCTGAAATATTAAAAGCACTTCCAATAAATGATTTTTCTGTTTTGCTGCTTATGCTGGTTATTACTATGGTAGCGATTGTTATTTTGCAACAGCTTTTCGGCATAATCAAGGGCGTTGTGGTTGCAAAAATCGTTCCAAATGTTGTTTGCGGTATAAAAAATAAGGTATTTAAAGCGGTGCAACAGCTTTCTGTTTCATTTTTTACGGGCAAACGCACAGGCGGTCTTATGGCAAGAGTGACCGAGGATGCAAATCAGGTTTCAAATATTTTTATTGACGGTATTCCTTTTATATTGCCAAATGTATTTATAATTATTTTTTCCTTTTTCATAATGTTTCGTGAGAATTGGATTTTAGCAATAGTAGCAATCGTTTCGTTGCCACCGATTATAATCGTAAGCCTTAAGCTGGAGCCTGTTCTTTGGCATTATTACAGTAAGGATTTCCAAGCCTCGCGTGATATGCGTGCAAGACTTAATGATAATGTAACGGGAGCACGTGTTGTTAAGGCGTTCGGACGTGAAAAAGACGAAGGTAAAGCACTTAACTCAGCTAACGATGCTATTAAATCGGCAGAGTGGATTTCGGTTGATTTTAGAAATAAATTTACGGCAATATTCCAACTTGCAATAGCTATTTCAACGGTATTTACTTGGTCATTGGGTGCTTTTTTTGTGCTTAAATTTTGGGCTCCCGAAATGAGCTACGGTACTTTAGTTACCTTTACAGGTTATGTTTCGTTGTTAACAGGTCCTATTAACTTTTTCTCATACATATTTCAGTGGTGGTCCTCATCAATGAATTCTGCACAAAGAATTTTTGAAATACTCGATGCCAAGCCCGAGGTTGTGGAAAAGAAAAATCCTATAAGGGTAAGCGAGTTTAAGGGAGAAATAGTTTTAGAAAATGTGACCTTTGGTTATGAGGAAAACCGTGATATTTTAAAGAATATAACCTTAAAGGTAGAAGCGGGAAAAATGCTTGGTATTGTTGGTAAATCGGGTGCGGGAAAATCTACCCTTGCAAATATTATAACACGCCTTTATGATGCTAAGTCGGGTAAGATTTACATAGACGGAATTAATATTCGCGATATGGCTTTTTCTGACCTTAGAAAAAACATTGCAATGGTAAGTCAGGAAACCTATATTTTCAAATCAACAATTTTTAACAACATTGCTTACGCAAATCCCGAGGCTGACAAGGAAACTGTATTAAAAGCGGCAAAGGCGGCGGGTGCACACGATTTCATCTGTAAGCTTCCCGACGGATATGATACCGTTGTTGGTACAGGTGGCAGAAGTCTTTCGGGTGGAGAGCGGCAAAGACTTTCCATTGCCCGTGCAATTTTAGCAAATCCCAAAATACTTATTTTGGATGAGGCTACTGCGGCGGTAGATACCGAAACAGAGCGTAAAATACAAGCGGCACTTGGTATGCTTATTAAGAACAGAACAACCCTTTCCATTGCTCACAGATTATCCACTTTGCGAGATGCCGATGAGCTAATTGTTTTAGAGGATGGAAAAATAGTTGAGCACGGAACACACAGCGAGCTTATAAGACAAAAGGGAACCTATTTTAAGCTATTTCAAATTCAAACCAAGGCTTTGGCTATGAGAGGTATAAGCGATTAAAATGGAAAAAGATATTTTAGAGTTAGAAAACGAAAAGGTAGAAGCTCAGCTTAACATTAACTATTTAACCCCCGAAAACTGTGAGTTTTATGAAACTGCGGGTGGCTTTGCCGCAATCAAGGTGGGGGAAAAGGATTTTGGACATATTGATGTTTTGCGTACATTCCCTTTTTCAGCACTCTGGGAGTTCCTTTCGGTGCGTGAAATTGACGGTAAGCAAGAAGAAATTGGCATAATTGAGGATTTGAATATTTTTGATAAATCCACCTTTAAGCTTATTGAAAAGCAACTTGAAATACGCTATTTTATGCCAAAAATCACAAAGATTATCTCAATTAAAGAAGAATACGGCCATGCATATTGGAAGGTTTTAACCGATAAGGGTAGTGCTATGTTTGCCACAGCCGCAGGTGCCTCAGGAGCTGTTTCCAAAAATGGGAATAGGGTTATTATTAAGGATTCTGATGAAAACCGATTTGAAATTGAGGATATTACAAAGCTTACTACCAAAGAGTTCAAAAAACTAGACTTGTACTTATAAACTATACACTATAAACTGTAAACTGTAAAAGGGGGGTGCATTATGGAGCTTAATACGCCACTAAATGGTCAAAAACTTAATAGGTTAAAAGCCGTCACTGATGATGCACCTATTTACTGCATCCCAATTGATTTAACAAAAAATGGTACCTTTGCTACAGAGTCTTATGTTGGTGCTACTAAAAGCGGTGTTTTTGTTTTTGAAAATGATGATTTTTGTTATTTTCCTTTAGAAAAAATCGAAAAAGCCGTTAACAGAACGCAAACTAACGGTGCTATATTAACACTTAAAATGGATGGTGAGGAACATATTCTGGCACAGTGCAGTATGCGATATGTGTCAGGTATCGCCAGCCTTGCAAGGGGTATAAATATCCTCTTAAAGGGAAATACCGAAAGGCGTGTTGTTAATAACGAAAGGGAAAAACGTTGCCGTAAATGCGGAAGGGTACTTCCAGGTACGGTTGCTTGCCCAAAATGTGATAGA
>JAGARD010000157.1 GCA_017622415.1 Clostridia bacterium
TAGCTGAATTTTGATAAGCTCTATCAAGGGCGGCTGCCATAGTGCCCGACTTTATAAATCTGCCGTTAAGGAAAAAGAACTGTCCGTTACGGTTAGGTCTGCAGCGAGATGGTAAACATACAAATCCTGTTAAGCAAAGAGCATCCTCTGCATACTCAACAGGAATTAGTGAGGAAGTAAAATCTCTTCCCAAAACCGAATATACAGCAGATTTGATTTTTCCGTCACCCGTAGTATTTAAAACTGTTTTTCCATCACGAATAAGCTTTACAGCGATTTCGGGATGAGATAACGCAATTCTTTCCATAACAGATGCAACAGAATTCCCCTCAGTAACATCCTTTTTAAGAAACTTCATTCTTGCTGGCACATTATAAAACAAATCTTTTACAATAATTGTTGTGCCAACAGGGCAACCGATTTCCTCAAAAGAAACCTCTTCTCCCCCGCTAATCTCATAACATACACCATTTTCACCATCAACTGCACTTAAAACCTCAACCTTTGATACAGCACAAATTGAAGCAAGGGCTTCACCGCGAAATCCAAGGGTTAAAATAGCATCTAAATCGGTTGCAGATTTTATTTTGCTGGTGGCGTGACGTAAAAAGGCTGTCTTTATTTGCTCTTTAGGAATACCTGAGCCATTGTCGGTTACACGCATATATGTAATACCGCCACGCTCTATTTCAACAGTTATTGCAGTTGAGCCTGCATCAATAGAGTTTTCTACAAGCTCTTTAATAACCGAAGCAGGGCGTTCAACTACCTCACCCGCGGCAATAAGCTCGGATATTTCTTTAGGTAATACCATAATATCAGCCATAATAAGTCACACCTCCATAATTTATATGTTTTTTACTCTTTTCACAATTTCTGATAACACACTCATCGTTTCAATGGGTGTAAGTACATTAATGTCTATATTTTTAAGCTCTTCAATAACATCATTATATTCGCCTACGCCAAGAGGAAGTTGAATAGAACTCTCATTAGGCTTAGAAACCTCACGAACAACACCTTCGGATTCAATTTCCTTTAAAACGGCCTTAGCTCGATTAATAACTGTATTAGGTAATCCTGCAAGCTTTGCAACCTCAATACCATAGCTATCATCAGCACCGCCACGAATAATACGACGCAGGAATGTTATATCATCACCGTGCTTTTTAACAGCAATATTATAGTTTTTAACACCCGAAATATGATTTTCCAAGGATGTTAACTCGTGATAATGTGTAGCAAATAAAGATTTAGCACCAAGCTTTTTTTTATCTGCCACAAATTCCAAAACAGCACGTGCAATAGACATACCATCAAAGGTGGAAGTACCTCTACCAATTTCATCCAAAATAAGTAGACTGTTGCTGGTAGCATTTTTAAGAATATGTGCAACCTCGCTCATTTCAACCATAAATGTGGATTGACCTGTTGCAAGGTCGTCTGAAGCACCAACTCTGGTGAAAACTGCATCTACAATACCTAAGGTTGCAGATTCGGCAGGAACAAAACACCCAATTTGCGACATAATGGTAATTAAGGCAACCTGACGCATATATGTAGATTTACCCGCCATATTAGGACCTGTTATAATAGCACACCTATTATCAGCCATATCTAAAATAGTGTCGTTAGCAACAAAGGGATTTTTACTTACAACCTCAACAACGGGATGTCTGCCGCCAATAATACTA
Organism: Clostridia bacterium; assembly: GCA_017622415.1. Taxonomy (GTDB): domain Bacteria; phylum Bacillota; class Clostridia; order Oscillospirales; family Acutalibacteraceae; genus UMGS1279. The sequence goes on from JAGARD010000157.1 coordinate 1,695, forward strand.
ATTCTGCCATCATTGGTAACCTGAGGTCTAGAGTAGCGATTTGCCACCGAAACGGTTGCAAAGGAGCAAAGTACATCCAGCTTTGCAATAGCGGAAGCCGTTTTTTGAAGTCGTTCCAAATGAGAAGCAACAAAATCGCGTAGCTCACAAAACAACTCATATTCAAGCTTTACTACCCTTTCGCTTGCACCTAAAACTCTTGCTTCCAAGGTTTTAAGCTCATCGGTTATATAACGCTCGGCATTTGCCAGAGTTTGCTTGCGAATATATTCCTCAGGCACAACATTACTGTACTGTGCAGGAACTTCAATATAATAACCAAAAACCTTATTATAACGAACCTTTAAGGCTTTTATACCTGTTTTTTCTTTTTCGCTTGCTTCAATTTCAGTGATATACTGTTTACCGCCTGAAAGGTCTTGTCTAAGCATATCAACATCACTGTTAAAGCCCTCGCGAATGATTTTGCCATCCTTCATACTAATGGGCGGCTCATCGCATATAGTTTTTTCAATACGCTCTGCAACATCGGTTAAAACATCAATATCATTTTCAATTTGCTTTAAGACCTTGCAATTAGCAGTTTGAAGCAACTGTTTTAAAGGAGCAAATCTGCTTATAGTACGAGCAAGAGATTGTAATTCCTTTGGGTTTGCTACGCCGTAAATAACACGAGTCATTAAACGCTCAATATCAAAAATACCGGTCATATACTCGGTCATTTCGCCGCGTAAAACTGTATCGCCGTAAATCTCATCAACCGCATTGTGTCTTGCAATAATTTCGGTAGGACTGAGTAGCGGTTGCATAAGCCAACTGCGAAGAAGTCGTTTACCCATTGCGGTTTTAGTTTTATCAAGCACCCACAAAAGTGACCCTCTTTTAGATTTACCGCGCATTGTTTCCATAAGCTCTAAATTGCGAACTGAAGAAATATCGAGTGACATAAAAACAGAACTTGAATAACGGTTAATTTTATCAACCGAACTAAGCTTGTCCATACCGTTTTCCAAAAGATAACCTATAGCAAAATCCAAGGAAGCAGTTTGAGCGGAATCAACCGTGAGTTCTAGCTGTTCAACACTTAGTACCTTAAATTGTTTAACAATTCGTTCTCCCTTTTTAGATTTTTCAAAAGCAGAGTCCAAAACCTCTGAAACACGACAAGAAATACCATCTTTTAAAAAGGTTACTAAATTCGGGAAAATTTTATATGATTCACTTATTAATATTTCAGACGGTGAAAATCTTCCAAGCTCACTGATAAGGCGAGTTTCTAAACTATCACCGTTTATTGTAGTAATTGTAACAGAGCCTGTTGAAGCATCTATAAAGGAAAGCCCACACTCATTACCGCAAATATAAACAGAGGCAAGATAATTGTTTTTACCCTCCTCCAACATTGCATCCTCAATAACTGTGCCTGGGGTTATAACCCTTACTACCTCTCTTTTTACAATACCTTTAGCAGTTGCGGGATCTTCTGTTTGCTCACAAATGGCGACCTTAAAGCCTTTACTTATTAGCCTTGCTATGTAGGATTCACAGCTATGATAAGGAACTCCGCACATAGGTGCACGCTCCTCCAAGCCGCAATCTCTACCTGTTAAAACAAGCTCTAATTCCTCAGAGCAAATTTTAGCATCATCAAAAAACATTTCATAGAAATCACCGAGGCGGTACATAAGAATAGAATCCTTATTTTGCTCCTTGATTTCCATATATTGTTGCATCATCGGTGAAAGCTTACCCAACCAATAACACTCCTATTTTTAATATTTTTAAATAACGATTAGTGACAACCCGAGCAAGTAGAACAAGAGCCAGTGCAGTTTGATGCTATGTCGCAGGTCAAGGGGTCATCACCGTCAAGAGCGTGCTCAATAACGGCATTGATTTGATTTACCAGTACATCTAATTCACCTTTGGCAATGTTATAATTCATCATTGATTCTCTACCCATAATAGCGGTATAGGTGTCTTTCAGCTGAGCATTCAGCTCCTTAACCTTATCTGTGTCCTTTTCATCAGCAGAAAGAGCCTGATCTAACTGCATACGAATTACATTAAACTGACCAATCATATCTTGAAGCTCAATATCATTATCGTTTGCAGCCTTAGCCTTAATATAGTTTTTAAATACCTCTTGCTGTTGAATTTCTACACCAAGTTTGCGTGTCATTTCAATAATATCCATTTTAATTACTCCTTTATTTTTGCTTTTAAGCTATTATTTTCTATATAAGTTTCTACTGTAACAAATTCTCCTAAAAGTGACGTGTCACCCTTAAATTCCAAACAAACATTTCCGTCGGTATGACCTGCCATAAAGCCATCCGCTCTGCCATAATCATCACATAACAAACGGTAGGTTTTGTTCGACATTTTAACATCATTCTGCTTAGAAATTTGGTCCTGAACTGCCAAGAGCTCGCGGAACCATTTTCCCTTTTCTTCCCTTGTAAAGGGGTCTTCCATTTCGGCGGCAGGAGTACCCTTTCTTTTAGAATAGATAAATGTAAAAAGAGCTGAAAACTGGACCTCTTTAACAAGTGAAAGAGTGTCACAGAATTCCTCATAGGTTTCGCCTGGGAAGCCAACAATAATATCACTTGTAAGGGAAATATCGGGCATAAGCTTTCTTGCTAGAGAAATCAGATTTAAATACTTTTCCCTTGTATATCTTCTGTTCATTGCCTTTAGCACCCTATCATTACCGCTTTGGAATGGTAAGTGTAGATGCTTACTAACCTTTGAACACTCACTCATTGCGTACAAAAGCTCTTCCGAACAATCCTTAGGGTGTGAAGTCATAAAACGAATTCTAAAATCTCCATCTAAATCGTTTATCATACGAAGTAGTTTTGGAAAATTAATTTCACTTTTGTCATCGGCTTTTTCGGGACTATAATATGAATTAACATTTTGACCAAGTAAAGTAATATCTTTAAAGCCTGCCGAAATCATTTCCCTAGCTTCTTTTAAAATCTCCTTATAACTTCTGGAATGCTCTCGCCCTCTTGCATAAGGAACAATGCAGTAGGTGCAAAAATTATTACATCCCTGCATTATGGGAAGCCAACCCTTAAAGGTGCCATCACGTTTAATAGGAATATTCTCAACAATTTCGTGCTCGGCATCGTCGGTCTCAAAAACTCTACCCTTTTTAGTATAAAGTCTGTACAAAAATTCAGGCAGACGGTGTTCAACGTGTGTACCGAAAAGCAAATCAACATAAGGGTAGCTTTTTTTAAAACGCTCGGCGACTGCTTCTTGCTGGACCATACAGCCACATAAACCGATAATAAGCTCAGGATTTCGGCGTTTATAGTGCTTAAGGGCACCAATATTACCAAAAACTCTATCCTCAGCGTGCTCACGCACAGCACAGGTTTTATAGAGCATTAAATCGGCTTCATCTGCATTTTCGGTAAACGCAAAACCTATTTTTGCCAAAATACCTTTAAAGCGTTCACAGTCACTTACATTCTGCTGACAACCGTAAGGCACAACCATAGCCAAAGGAGGTCTACTGTATTTATTTTTTATTATTTCACTAACAAGATTTATATATTCTTCTTGCTCTGAAAAGGATAAAACAGGGTCAAGTTTTTTATTCAAAATAAACCTCCAAATTTAATTTAGACACAAAAACTGCATACTATCACATAATAGTATTTATTATACAGCAAAAGACCAATACATTCAAGAGTAAATTTGATTATTTTTATAACATATTTTTTAAGATGTTATTTTTAAATTTTTTTGTTGCAATTTCAACAAAAAAGAGTTATAATGTATTTATTAATAAATTGTTAAAATTGCTTATCGAGGTGTTGTATGGAAAACAAAAAATACAAACGTAAGTTTGGCGACCGAGCAGACGGAAGAAAAATCAGGTCCTTGGACCCTTTAAATATGGTATCACCCTATATAA
>JAGARD010000158.1 GCA_017622415.1 Clostridia bacterium
CAAACCAAAGCCTTCCCCAGTAGGGGAAGGTGGCAGGCGAAGCCTGACGGATGAGGTGTAAAAAACAGTTTGTACTTACAAAGCTCCTCATCCACCGCTAAAGCGGTCCCCCTTCTCCCGCAGGAGAAGGCATAGATAAACTCCCAATTTACCCATTTGCTATTAAAAGTAAGGCCAACATTCCAATAGCTGTTATTTCAACAAGTATCCCCAAAGTATTAAATATCGAGATGTATTTCTTTGGTGCAATTTTTCTTATAATAACAAATATAATAATACCGATAATTCCTCCTGCGGTATTATCAATAATATCTGTAATATCACTAACACCGATTGCAAAGATATATTGAACTGCTTCAAATAAAAAACTGGTTAAAAAAACGGCCGCACATTTAGTTATAATTTTCCATTCATTTTTAAAAATTTGAATATAAACACCCAAAGGAACAAAAACAATAATATTATAAATAACCTGCTTTAAATGTGCAATTGTATTAAAGGCATAATAATATGGAATTAAATTTATACTTTGTATACTCGGCAGCTGCGAAGGACTTGTGGCAAACTTAAAAACCACTAACCATACAAGCAACGCGAAATACACGCAAAATACAATATGTGATGTTATTTTTTGCTTTTTTGATTGAAACATTTATTTTCCCCATCAAATTTATATTACCGAACCGATTATAACATAACACTAATATTTTTTCTACCACAAAGCCGAAAATTTAAACTTTAATTTTTTATTAAGTTTTAATCCTTCACAGCCGATAATTGAATTTTTACATCGGTTATGATACAATCAGCTTATATAATGTAAAAAGAGGTACACTATGCTTCAGGATTTAGAATTTGGCCGATTAGAAAACGAATATTACAATATTACCGCCAAAGCAGGCGATTCCATCCTCTGCTTTAATGAAGGTCAGGTGTTACTTTCCCGCGGGGAAGACGGCACACTTAAGCTACCAACCCTTGCCACTATGGAAGCCCTGCAGGAATACGGTTCCACCCGTTATGCCTTTCGTATAAACGGGCAAAATTTTTTTCTTTGGTTTTCGGCTTCAGCTTTCCCACAAATTGATAGCTTTACCTATGAACCTGTGCGGCATTTACGACAATTGGAGCACAAGGAAATTTGCCTTGCCGCCATGACAGGACTTCACTTGTATAATTGGTACCGTACCAACCGCCTTTGCGGCTGCTGCTCAACCCCGACAGAGCATAGTGATAAGGAACGTATGCTCTACTGCCCCAACTGCAAAAATGTGATATTCCCCCGCATCAGTCCTGCTGTAATTGTGGCCGTTACTGACGGTGACAGGCTGCTTTTAAGCAAATATGCGGGTCGCGACTACACACGCTATGCCCTATTGGCTGGCTATGCAGAAATTGGAGAAACTATTGAAGAAACCGTACACCGCGAGGTTATGGAAGAGGTAGGACTTCGTGTAAAAAACCTTCGGTATTATAAAAGTCAGCCCTGGGGCGTAGACGGAAATTTGTTAATGGGATTTTTTTGTGATCTGGACGGAAGCGATACTATTCGTATCGATGAAAACGAGCTTTCTATGGCGGCGTGGTACCACAGAAGTGCCCTACCCGCTCACGATGACGGCTTCAGCCTGACCCGTGAAATGATTGGTGTCTTTGAAGCAGGTAACGAGCCTAAATTTTAAATCTTTCTTTCATAATAAAAAATGAAAACAGCCAAAGCATAGCAATCGAAATTATAAATGACGAATTGATTTACAGTTAATAAATACTCCGCTAGGCATTAGCCTAACGGAGTATTTATTATTTATATATAATTTCGTAATTAGTACCTGTTATTCCGGCAACAACTCCCCTATTTATAAGGGCTTCATTTTCAACATGTGCAATTATCCATTTGTTTTTGCGGAATAATAATTTTTCTTCAGTCTCTACAGTAAGGTTTGTATTCGTATCCTTCGGCAAGCCAACCACACAGCCAAAACCGCTACTCTCCACCTCGCAAGGACAA
>JAGARD010000159.1 GCA_017622415.1 Clostridia bacterium
AAAAAATGCTGCTGTGCAGTTTTTAAAAATCGGCGAAGGCGGCGAGGCTTTTTTCACAATCTCGCTATAATGTTTTTTAGTTATTTTCATTACAATACAACTCCTCGTATGCTATTTTTTACCGAATTTATTGTAATATTCCTTTGGTATAAACAAGAGAATATAACCTAAAATATTGTTGGTGATTAAATGGGAAAAATTATAGAGCTTGAAAATATTTCAAAATATTATTATATAGGTAAAGAAAAGCTACAGGTGCTTAAAAATGTTAACTTAACTGTTAAAAACGGTGATTTTTTAGCAATTACGGGTGAATCGGGCTCGGGCAAATCAACACTAATGAACATTTTAGGATTTTTAGATACACCTGACACGGGAAACTATACTTTTAACGGCAAAAAATCCAAAAACTTTTCAAGTAGTAAGCTTTCTAAGCTTAGAGGAAGCAAAATTGGATTTATATTTCAAAGCTTTCATCTTCTACCAAATCTTACTGCTTATCAAAATGTTGAATTACCGCTTATTTACAACAAAGTACCAAAAAGCAAAAGAAAAGAATTATGCATAAATGCTTTAAATCGTGTAGGTCTTGCCGACCGAACAAATCACAAACCTAATCAACTATCGGGCGGTCAAAAACAACGTGTTGCCATAGCACGGGCAATAGCACTTTCTCCCCCACTTATTTTAGCAGATGAACCAACAGGAAATCTCGACCCTATATCAAGTAAAGAAGTGTTAAATATTTTGCAAAGTCTAAATGACGAAGGCACAACTGTTGTTATAATAACCCATGATATTTCAATTGCAAACAAAGCAAAAAGTAAAATTAATATTAATAGTGGAAAAATTTGTTAACAATATCACCCGAGCTACAAACAGTTCGGGTGATTTATTATGTAACACAAAAAAATGCTCTACATAGAATGTTATTGAGGTAGAAGGCAAAAATCTACCCAATTTTTTATAGGAGGATACTGTAATGTCAGAAGAAAACTGCAACTTACTACCCGATGCCTTCAAAGAAGCGGTATGTATTGATGCCGGAAGAGTTTACGATTCCTGCTGTGACCGCGATTGCTTGGAAGATTTAAGATGTTATTTTTCACCGTCTGCACAATCAATTGTTGATACCGCAACAAGCGTAAGGATGCGTTCGGCAGAAGTTTCAAAAGTTTACATCGATGTAGAGCCCGTCAGCTTTAACAGAGGATATTATTCCTGCGATTTAACCTTCTTTTTTATTTTAGAGTTTGAGCTTTTTGCGGCACCTCACTCTAAACCGCAGTGTGTTAGAGGCGTTGCTACCTTTAACAAAAAGGTTATACTTTACGGTAGCGAGGGCAACGTAAAGGTATTTTCAAACCACACCACCCTTGAGGATGCAGTAGATTGTATGGAACGCCCGACAACAAATATGCCCAAGTGTGTTGTTCAATGCGTTGACCCGATTGCTCTTTCAGCCAGAATTGGCGAAGTAAGAAGTAATTTTGACTGTTGCTGTATGATACCGAAATGTATTTGTGACTGTATTGGCGGCGAGATTGTAAACGATTGTCACAGTGGAACACCTACAATTTATGTAACAATTGGGCTATTTTCTATTGTTCAATTAATTCGTAATGTTCAAATGTTGGTACCTGTATATGATTTTTGTATTCCAGAAAAAAGCTGCGATAATTCCACCGACCAGCCCTGCGATATTTTTAGCAGAATTAAATTCCCAACAGATGACTTTTTCCCACCCAAGGGCTGCAAAAATAACGATGACAACTGTGGCTGCGGATGCGACTAAAAAAAATAAGGTCACGCTTTAAGCGTGACCCATTACATAAAAGCTAAAAAATCTTTGTTATATATGCCGCGGCAAAAAAACCAACAACAAAAAGCAGAATAAAAATAATAGTTATTAACAAAGCCTTTAAAAAAGTTTTTTTACCGCCTTTTCGCCTTACATCGGTTCTCTTAATTTTTTGCATCCCAATCACCGTAATTAAACTTAATTTAATTACAGTATCTCCAAAACAAAACAGAAAATACCTTTCTTATCTTTTAATCATTCTTTTTCTAAGATAGTATATTTGTAAATACAAAAACAAAACGTCCAAAAGCTCACAGAAAAAGTTGCAGATAAAAAGTGACAGTAACACACAGTGCTCGGCAAAACCTAGGTACCTAAACGCCATTGTTAACACACCTATAAGAACTCCGTATACAATTTTTGCTCCCGTAACCGATGGTGCATTAATTATATCACCCGCTACAAATACCGCAACAAATATGTATGAGGTTGCAGAAAGCTCATAAAGCACCGAAAACAAGGGGCTTTGCGTTGTTCGGTTTATCAAAAGTGCAAAAATAGCAACAGTAATTATCATAGAAAGTGAAACCTGCCACGCCATGCTTCTTCTGAAAATAAAATAAACACATACGCCAAGAATTATAAAAATGCAGGTAGTTCCAAGACCGCCGGGATAATTACCTGTCAGAATATCCAAAAAGCTGTATGAGAGTTCCTTTTTTAGCTGTAATTGCTGTGCAATGGAATCTGCGGTAACATAAAAATCATTATTAATGTTTTCAAAGGGAGAAAAGGTTCCAAAAGAAACATCCACGGCATAACTTGTCATTTCCTCAGGGGCAACAGTTAGCATAAAAATCCAAGCTATAACAGGTGTTAAAAAAAGATTTTTGAAATTAGGGCCTAAAATAACCCTCACAAACAAAACACTAATAAACGATGCACTTATAGGTAACCAAAGTGGAACGGTAACAGGGCAAAGCATTGCAATTATAAGCCCCATTGCCAAGCTTCTAAGGTCGGTGCTTTTTTCACGGCCTACAATAATTAGTCCTATTTTTTCGGTTAACCAAGCGGTTAAGGCACTAAATAAGCACAAGGTTAAAGCACGAAGTCCGTTTTGTACTACCGAAATAATCATAACCGAAAGCAAGCCAATAAGTAAATCCAAATGAAGATTTAAAGCGTTTTCACTACCGTGAATAAAGGGGGAAGCTTTTATATTTGATTTAATCATTTTTCACTTCCTCCATTAAGAAAATTGTTGTATTCACGTATTTTTTGCCCAAGTGGTTGACGCGATGGGCAAATATATGAACAAGCACCGCAAAAAATACACATACCCGCACAAAGCTGTTTAGCAATTTTTTCGCTTGCCTTATTAGAATTTCGTAATATAAAATAAGGTGCCAGTTCCATTGGGCAAACCTCTGCACATCTTCCACAGTTAAGGCAATGGTATGTTTTACTGTGCTTTTTTAAAGGCATAACGGTTAAGGCTCCATCCCAACGAAAAAGCGAAGCCTCGGTAGAAATAACATAGCCTGTCATTATTCCACCCGCTACTATCCTTTCCAAAATACCGTTAGCAGAGCACTTTTCAAGTAGATATTTTGTTGGAGTACCGTTTAAAATCTCACAGTTAGCGGGTGCCTCAACCCCTTCACCCCAAACAGTAACAATATGTGATATTTGAGGCTCTCCAAAAAAAGCGGCCCTATATAAGGCTCTGCAACATTGCGTGCCCACTCTTAAAGCCGTAGTTTTATGTGCATACTGAACAATTTCAGGCTCGGCGGGATATTTCCCTTTAACCTGAACAAAATCTACATTATCTATTTTGGATTTTAAAAGTTCCTCAGTTCTGAAGTTTTTAGTAATCAGTAATTCAATTTTAGGAATACCAAACGCCTTAGCTAATATCTCAGCACCGCCAACAACCTCTTTCTGATAATTAAGTAAGGTTGCCGTTTTGGAAAGGTCATAAGGTTGGTCATCAACACAATCAATAATAATTGTTTTATATTTAGTTGAAGTGTTTATATATTCAGTAAAATAACCCGAAAGCGGCTCATTAATAATTCCCGCTTTTTTTATAATTTCTAGCATTTCTTCTTTGGTATAGCCGCTTTTAATCTCCCAAAGAGGATATGATGGTAGGTCAGTTCCATCCGCTTCAATTACCGCATATTTCATATTTTCTGCATAATCCGCTGACCTGCTTGTAAAAAAATCAATAATTTTTCCGCTAACCGAGGAATACACAGGTATATTGTTTTTAATATTAGCAATTATTTCAAATTTTTTTACTCTATCACCTTTTGTTTTTAAAAGTTCGATTTTTTCATTTTCAAAGCCGATTGGCAGCCTTAAAACATCGGGAAAAGTATATGGTTTTATATCCATATCAATGTAAAAATCTCGGAAGAGTTTTACACCTTTTTTGGCAATAATTTGCATCCTTTTTTCTCCTCTTGAAAACAAACCCAAACAAGGTTAATATTATACTATAACGCACGCATTTTGTAAAAAGGGAGCGTACATTTTATGACCGTTATAAGCGAGGGGCCGCTCTGCCTTAAAATCCATTTAAGTAAATACGAAATAAAAAAATATTTTAATAGCTACAATGAAATTAACATTGAAGACCCAAATGCAAAAAGAACTATTGGTATTTTGTTTAATATAGCAGTAAATATGTCAACCTTTGAAACAAATGGTAAAAGGTTAATTGAGGTTTTTCCAACACCTTCGGGTGGATGTATACTAAAATTCACAAGCAATCCAATGCCTTTTGAAGCTTTAAAAAATTGCAAAAGCCGAAATTTAAAGCTTAAAAATCAAAAAAGCAAAAACAGTCCATACATATTTTGTTTTAAAAGCTTTGAAAGCTTATTAACGGTTATAGAAACTCTTTATATGAATGAAATCACAAAAAGCTATACCGCAAGCGTTTATAAATTAAATAAAAAATTCTTTTTGAAAATTTATATACCGATATATGACATAAAAACAGGTGTTTTTATTAACGAATTTGACGAATACTCCGCTAAAGGTTCTATAGCGGAATGCTTAATAAATGAATATGCAAAACCCCTAATTATAAATAACGCAATTAATGAATTAGGTAAATACTTTTTTAAAAATACAAAAAACTAAAGATTTTTAATTTCTTTAACTCTCGCTGACATATCCTCAGCCGAAAATATATAGTTTCCCATTACCAAAACTGTGGCACCGGCATTAATTGCCAGTGGTGCAGTTTCTGCATTTATACCGCCATCAACCTCAATTTCATAGTTTAAGCCTTTAAGCTTATAATATTCACTTAATGTTTTAAGCTTATCCAAAGCTATAGGCATAAATTTCTGACCGCCAAAGCCCGGTTCAACAGACATTACAAGTACCATATCACAAAGCGGCAGATATTCAAAAATCTCCTCAGGCTGGGTAGCGGGTTTAATAGTAAGGCAAGCCTTTTTATTCTCAGCCTTAATAGCCTTTAAAAGCTCCCTTACATCTGAGCCTGCTTCAAAGTGAAAGCCTAAATAATCGGCATCAGCAATAAAATCCTTTAAATATCTGTGGGGGCGGTCAATCATAAGATGAACATCAAGCGGAAGCTCGGTATGCCTTCTTATTGAACGAATTACAGGTGCTCCAAATGATAAATTAGGAACAAAATTACCGTCCATAACATCCAGATGTAGCATATCAACACCTGCGACCTCTAGTTTTTTAATATCCTCAGTTAAGGTTAAAAAATCCGCTGTTAAAACAGAGGGTGATATTTTAATCATAGCTATGACCTCCCTATTCCTTTACCAATATATTTTAATATAAAAAATACAAACTGTCAATAAAAAGAAAATTAATAATATCCCGACTGAATAAAAGGTCTGATTTTTTAGCAAAAAAGCAATATTGTTATATTCTTAAGCAAAAATAATTATTGACCGTTTTACATTAATAGGCTATACTAAGTACAAGGAGGAATGTTTTATGTATAATTTTCCAATTGGCGTAATAACTGATTCTTTTCGTTTACCCTTTGAAGAATCGGTAAAAAAGGCTGCAGAGATAGGTGCAAAGGGTATACAAATGTATGCTGTTTCAGGCGATATGGCTCCCGAAGCATTAACCTTCAGTCGTCGCAAAGAAGTATTAGATATTATTAAATCTAACGGTTTGGTTGTATCTGCTTTATGTGGTGATTTCGGCAGAGGTTTTGGTGACCCCAAGCTAAATCCAGACCTTATTGAACGCTCCAAAAAGGTCGTTGATTTAGCACTTGATTTAGACACCAATATTGTAACAACACACATTGGTGTTGTACCCGAAGATAAAAATCATCCTCGATATAAAATTATGCAGGAAGCTTGCTACGAGCTCGCAAAGTATGCCGACAGCGTTGGTGCACATTTTGCAGTTGAAACCGGTCCCGAACGTGCAATAGTTTT
>JAGARD010000160.1 GCA_017622415.1 Clostridia bacterium
CGGAACTCAGCTTAAGGGCACGGTGGATTTCCTTTACGATAACGGTGCTAAATCGGTGCATATGCGTTCAGCCTGTCCGCCCATAATGTACAGCTGTAAATACCTTAACTTCACTAGAGCTACCAACGAAATGGAGCTTATTTCCAGACAGACCATCGTTGAACTGGAGGGTGAGGAGGGTATAAAATACCTCGAAGAATATAGCAACCCCTTTACTGAGCGAGGCAAAAATCTTCGCAAGGCAATCGCCGAAAAGCTTAATTTCGCATCTTTAGAGTTCCAATCCCTTGAGGGTGTCATTAAAGCAATCGGCTTAGAGCCTTGTAAGCTATGCACCTACTGCTGGAACGGCAAAGAATAGAAACGCGTGGCGTTTCATCCAATTACGAATAGGTTTTATGCACCGCATAAGACTCGTTCCGCGTCCATATCAATTGTAAGTTTAAGGTGAATTTAACGCGTGGCGTTTCATCCAATTACGAATATGTTTTATGCACTGTATAAGACTCGTTCCGCGTTCATATCAATTGTAAGTTTAAGGTGAATTTAACGCGTGGCGTTTCATCCAATTACGAATAGGTTTTATGCACTGCATAAGACTCGTTCCGCGTTCATATCAATTGTAGGTTTAAGGCGAAGCGATAATGTAGGGAATGACCTCAAGTGTCATTCCAAATAAACCTCCTAAAGCCTTCCCCTTGATGGGGGAGGGGGACCGCCAAATAGCGGTGGAGGAGGTGAAAAGCACAAATAAATTTTATCTAAATATTCAGGAAAAGAGGAAATACATTATGAAAAATTCAAGATCAGAAAGCTATGCAGCAGCGGGTGTAGATATTACCGCAGGCTATCGCTCGGTAGAGCTTATGAAAAAACATATTGCAAGAACTAAAAAAGAGGGTTGTCTTGATGATGTTGGTGGCTTTGGCGGTTGCTTTGGTTTAGACCTTACAGGCATCAGCGAGCCCGTTTTAGTTTCGGGTACCGACGGTGTTGGTACAAAAATCAAGCTTGCAATGCTTCTTGATAAGCACGATACAATCGGTATTGACTGTGTTGCAATGTGTGCAAATGATATTATCTGCTGTGGTGCAAAGCCTCTTTTCTTCCTTGATTATATCGCTTGTGGCAAAAACTATCCTGAAAAAATTGCCGACATCGTAGGCGGTGTTGCAGAGGGCTGTGTTCAGGCAGGCTGTGCCTTAATCGGCGGCGAAACTGCCGAGCATCCCGGTCTTATGCCTGAGGAGGATTACGACCTTGCAGGCTACTGTACAGGTGTTGTAGATAAATCTAAAATTTTAGATAAAAATACCGTTGCCGACGGTGATGTTGTTATTGCCCTTGCCTCAACTGGTGTCCATTCCAATGGCTTTTCACTTGTTCGCAAGGTGTTCGATATTGAAAATGCAGATTTAACCACCCCTGTTAAGGAGCTTGGTGGTAAATCCTTAGGTGAAACACTTTTAACTCCTACCAAAATGTATGTAAAATCTATGCTTGCCCTTTTTAAAGAGGTTAAGGTTAAGGCAGTTTCTCACATCACAGGCGGCGGATTTTATGAGAATATTCCCCGTGCTTTGCCCGATGGCAAGAGCGTTAAGGTGGAGAAGTCCGCTCTTAAAATTCTTCCTATTTTTGAGTATATCGCAAAGGTTGGCAACATCCCCGAGCGTGATATGTTCAATACCTTTAATATGGGCGTTGGTATGAGCGTTGTAGTGGCTAAAGAGGATGCCGAAAAGGCAGTAGAAATTTTAAACGCCAATGGTGAGGATGCCTATATAATCGGTGAGATTGTTTCCTCCGATGAGGGTGTTATTTTATGATAGAAAAGAAAATTGTTGTTTTGGTTTCGGGTGGCGGAACTAATCTTCAGGCTTTAATTAATGCCGAAAAAGCAGGCGAGTTGGGTAATGGTAAAATCACTTGCGTTATAGCCTCCAAGGCAGATGCCTACGCCCTTACTCGTGCCGAAAAAGCTAATATTAAAACCCGCACTCTTATTAGAAAAGATTATGCCGATATTGCCTCCTACAGTGCCGCAATGCGTGATATGCTGTTGGAAGAACAGGCGGATTTGGTAGTCTATGCGGGCTTTATGACAATTTTGGACGAACAGGTTTGTGACACCTTTAAAAATAAAATGATAAATGTTCACCCCGCACTTATCCCGTCATTTTGCGGTAAAGGTTTTTACGGTCTTCACGTTCACGAAGAAGCCCTTAAAAAGGGTGTTAAGGTTTCGGGTGCAACTGTGCATTTTGTAACCGCCGAATGTGATGCGGGCCCCATAATTCTGCAAAAGGCGGTAGAGGTAAAAGAGGGTGACACCCCTGAAACGCTCCAAAAAAGAATTATGGAGCAGGCGGAGTGGAAAATTCTTCCCCTTGCCGCAAAGCTTTTCTGTGACGGAAAAATCACCGTAAAAGACGGTAAAACAATAATAAGCGAGTAAGAAAGGATTGTGCAGTTATGGAAATTAGAACTATTAAAGACGAACTTAACTCTTTAGCCTACCACGGCAGAGGAATTATAATCGGCAAATCTGCCGACGGTACAAAGGCTATCACCGCCTATTTTATAATGGGCAGAAGTGAAAACAGCCGTAACAGAGTATTTATAGAGGATGGCGAGGGTATTCGCACTCAGGCCTTTGACGAAAGCAAAATGACCGATCCCCACCTTATAATCTATGCTCCTGTTCGTGTACTTGGTAACAAAACAATCGTTACCAACGGTGACCAGACCGATACAATCTATGAGCTTATGGATAGACAAATGACCTTTGAGCAGTCGCTTCGTACCCGCGAGTTTGAAGATGATGCTCCCAACTTTACCCCTAGAATTTCGGGTATTATCCGCCTTGAAAACGGTGATATGAACTATGCAATGTCTATTTTAAAATCGGCAGACGGTGATGGCTCTTCCTGTCAGCGTTACACCTATGCGTATTCTAATCCCATTGCAGGTAAGGCAAAATTCATCCACACATATAAATGTGACGGCAATCCCTTACCAAGCTTTGAGGGTGAGCCAAAAACCTTAGAGCTTCCCGATACCGATATTGATGATTTAACAAATCTTATTTGGGAAAATTTAAATGAGGATAACAAGGTTTCACTTTTCGTAAGATATATTGATTTATCAACAGGTAAATACGAGTCCAGAATAGTAAATAAGAATAAATAATACAACACACAGACTTATTGGTTTAAATATTCAGCCTCTAGCGTCCAGTGTCTAGCATCTAGTACGAAAGGAAAATCAAAAATGAAAGAATTTGAACTTAAATACGGTTGTAATCCCAATCAAAAGCCTTCTAAAATCTATATGGCAGACGGCAGTGAGCTTCCTATTGAAATACTCTCAGGTCGCCCCGGCTA
>JAGARD010000161.1 GCA_017622415.1 Clostridia bacterium
AATCTTATTCGTAATAAAATTGTCTTAAATTTGCAAATGATGTGGACGCGGGGTAAAAACTAAGCTAAATACTAAATCTTATTCGTAATTAAAAATAAAAAAATTGTAAAATTTCAATATTCTACTTTATTTTTAGATTGTTTTATGGTAAAATAGAGTGAATAATTAGATTTTTTATGAAGCTTTGGGAGGTGGAAAATTATGTTGGCTATAAAGCAAACAGCAAAGGCATTGTTAATTTCAGCTTTGCTTTTGTCGCTAAGTCTGCTTTCGGCTTGCTCAGGCTTTAGCATAACCGCTGATGATTTTCTTTCTCCGCCACGTGCAAGCGGTGAAATGTATGAGGTTGAGCAAACCCTTAAAAACGCTGTAAAAACCACCTATACCCTTAAATATCCCACCGCGGGAGAGTATCGCTCGGCATACATTTTAGCAGACCTTAAGGGCAGTGGAAGTAATGATTTCGCTATGGCATTTTATAGTACCATAAATGAAGAAAATTCCACCTTTATGAATCTTAAGCTTATGCAAAAGGTCGGTAAGGAATGGATTTCGGTTAGCGATATAATTGTAAATGCCGTGGGCGTGGAAAGGGTAGAAATTGCTGATTTAAACGGCGACGGAGTTAAAGAAATAGCAGTCGGCTGGAATGTTTACGGCGGTATGGATAAAAAGGTTTCCGCATACACCTTAAACGGACTAAAGCTTGTTCCCGTAATGCAGGAAAGCTATACCCACTTTATGTGCTGTGATATGTTTGCCGATGGCAGAAAAGAGCTTTTTTTGGTCTATCACGATACAATGTCGGCAACAGCCACCGCAAAATGTTTTTCCTTTGAGGAGGATGAAGTAAGGCTTTCCAGCAGTTGTGCTTTAGATGGCTCGGTTGTTTCCTTTAACGAGCCCGTTTTTGCCCCTCTTTCAAATGGAGTTTCGGCAGTTTATTTAGATGCCGTTAAGGGCGTAGGTATGCAAACCGAGATTGTTTATTTTAAAAACGGTGTTTTGGTGGCTCCGTTTTTTAACGGTATATCAACCGAAAATTATGTGTCGCCCACATACCGTAACAGTACGGTTGCCTGCTTTGATGTAAACGGCGACGGATTTTTGGATATTCCCCTTGTAAGGCCGCCTAAAATTATGGGAATTACGGTGGATGAAAGCAGTATTAATCCTATAACATATTGGTCCACCTTTAACGGCGAAGGGCTTACTACAACGCTACAGACGGTTATGAATTATATCGACGGCTATTATTTTGAGTTTCCCAAAAAATGGTCGGGCTGTACAACAGTTAATATGGATATAGAAAACCGTATTCGTACTGTGTCGCTTTGGAATACCGAAAACGGGACTGTTATAAGTGAGCTTGTTCGTATTCGTGCCGTTAGTGAGGTTAATTGGGATAAGCCCGATAACGGCTTTAACGAGTATAAGGAAATAGCAAGGAATAAGGGTGTTGTTTATGCCGCAATGTTCAGTAGCTATGAGGGCACAGAAAAAATAACCCCCGAGGAATTTAAAAAGATATTTCATATTATTGAATAAGGAGTATGCTTTAATGAAAAAAATTCTTGTTGTTGAGGATGAAGTAGCAATCCGCGAGTTTGAGGTTATAAATCTCAGACGTGTAGGCTACGAAACGGTCGAGGCAGGCTCAGGTGAGGAGGCTCTTGCCGTTTATGAGGAGCATAACGATATTGATATAGCTCTTTTAGATATTTCTATGCCCGGTATGGATGGCCTTACACTTTGCAAGGAGCTTAGAAGACGTTCACCCGCTCTTGGCATAATTATGCTCACCGCCCGTGCACAGGAAATGGATAAAATCCACGGTCTTATGCTGGGTGCAGATGACTATATAACAAAGCCCTTTAGTCCTACCGAGTTGCTTGCCCGTGTGGATTCCCTCTATCGCAGAGTGGATATGGGCAAAGCGGTGGCCGCTAAGGAGTCGTCCGACGAAATCCGTCTTGGCGATTTTACCCTTAATATCCGTCGTCGAACTCTAAGCAAAAAGGGCAATAATATTGAGCTTACTCAGGTAGAGTTTCAAATCATTGAGTATTTCTTTACCAATCCCGATGTAGCCCTAGATAGAACTGATATTCTAAATCGAGTATGGGGCGAGGCATATTTCGGTGAGGAAAAAATAGTGGATGTTAATATCCGCAGACTTCGTATTAAAATTGAGGACGACCCATCACATCCCGACCACCTTGTAACAGTTTGGGGTATGGGGTATAAATGGAATACTAGCGATTAGAAACGCAACGCGTTTAACGTTTGCGAAGCAAACCGTTCACTTTCACCGATAGGTGAAATGTTGACTATTCACTATACACTGTACACTAAAAAGTTTACAGTGAAAAGTGTACATTGCCTTGTGGCAAGTGAACAGCGGCTAAAAGCCGCACTTTAATAAAAAAAGGGGGGGAAAAACGGTATGCTTTCAAATTTTAAATGGAAAGTAAAGGGCGTTACCAGACGTTGGATTGTTAATGTTATGTCGGTGGTAGTTGCCTCTATTGTGATTGTGGAAATAGTTTTGGGTATTTTTGTTCAAACCTACTACAAAGAAACTGCCCGAAGCAGAGCAAACGAGCTTTGTCAAGGCTTTTCGCTACTGGCTACCGTTTCTCCTTCAGAATTTCCCGCAAAGGCACATCAGTACATTGAAAATTTTGAGCATAAGGATAAAATTGAGGTTCAAATTATAGATTCAAAGGGTAAAATTCTAATAACCTCTAACGGCTTTGACCCAGGAACACCTAAAATGCCTGATTATGAAAACGCAAAGCTTTCCGACTCCTCTACAGCCTCTTGGGTTGGCACTACCGAGCAGGGCGAGCAAATTATGGCTCAAACCACCGTTCTGGGCGATTACGGTGATGGCTCCAACGGTGCTATAAGGTGGCTTATCTCGCTCGATAGTGTAAATGAACATATCGTTTGGATAATAGCCCTTTGTATTATAATTGGCATTGGTATAATCCTTTTAACTGCTTTGACGGGTCTTTACTTTATAAAATCTATTGTTCGACCCGTGCGTGAGGTTTCGGGCGTTGCCCGTAAAATGGCAATGGGCGATTTTAAATCTCGCTTAGAGGTAGAAAAAAAGGATGATGAAATCGGCGAGCTGTGTGATGCCATCAACTATATGGCAAGCGAGCTTGGTCAAGCCGAAAATGTTAAAAATAGCTTTATTTCATCCGTTTCTCACGAGCTTCGTACCCCTCTTACCGCCATTCGCGGATGGGGCGAAACGGCAAAAATGTCCCTCGGCTTTGATGATGAATTGGTTTCAAAGGGTATTGATGTTATTTTGTCCGAGGCGGATAGGCTTTCGGGCCTTGTGGAGGACCTTTTGGATTTCTCGCGTATGCAGTCGGGCAGACTTTCAATCAAAATGCGGCTTATAAATATCGTTCCCTGCCTTCGTGAGGCGGCAGATATGTATAGAGAGGTTGCAAAACAGCATAATATAAAAATGGATTTTGTATGTGCTAAGGAGTCGGATAATATTATGGGCGACCCCGACCGACTTAAGCAGGTGTTTATAAATATTATTGATAACGCTATTAAATACTCAAATGACGGCGGAAGCGTTCTTATCGACTGCCATGAGGAGGAGCACTGTGTTCATATTCGTGTTTCGGATACGGGCGTGGGCATTCCCGAGCAAGATATAGATAAGGTTAAAGAAAAGTTTTTCAAATCAAATACTACGGTACGCGGTTCAGGTATTGGACTTGCCGTTGCCGATGAAATAATAAAACAGCATAACGGACTTCTTTTTGTTGAAAGTAAGGAGGGTGTCGGCACTACCGTTACAGTTGTGCTTCCCATAGCAGACCCAGCTGAAATCACAGAAGAAACCACTAATTTAGCAGAATAAAAGAGGTTAAATTTAATGAAAAAAATCAGTATAGGCGGTCAGGCTTTAATCGAAGGCATTATGATGAAAAGCCCCGAAAAAACCGCAATGGCGGTGCGTACGCCCGACAAAAGCATAGATATTGAATACATTGAGGAAAAGCATATTAAGGATAAGCTTCCCTTTTTGGGCTGGCCTGTGCTAAGAGGCGTTGTAAACTTCATAGAGTCTATGATTTTAGGCTACAAAACCCTTATGATGTCGGCTGATAAATCGGGTATGACCGATTTGGAGGAGGCAGAGGAAAAAGAGAAAAAACGTATAAGGGAAGAAAAAAAGCGTCAAAAGCTTATTGCAAAGGGTAAAATCTCACCCGACGAGGCAGAAATGCAGTCCGCTGAGGGTGAGGATAACAGCTCTGCTGATGATAAAAAATCAAACAGTGCACTTATTACCGTTATTATGGTTTTGGGCGTTATTTTGGGTGTTGCACTTGCACTGTTTTTGTTTATGTGGCTCCCAACCGCCATTTTTAACGGCTTAAATCACCTTTTTAGCGGTGCAATTAATGATAAATTCCGCCCCCTTATTGAGGGAGTTTTAAAAATTTCAATCTTTGTGGGCTATGTTGCACTAACTTCTCTAACTAAGGATATAAAAAGAGTATTTATGTATCACGGTGCCGAGCATAAAACCATTTTCTGCCTTGAAAATGAACTGGAGCTCAATGTAGAAAATGTTAAAAAGCAAAGCCGTTTTCATCCCCGTTGCGGTACCTCATTTATGATACTTATGTTGGTTGTGGGAATACTTATAAATCTTATAATAGTAACACTTTTCCCCGAAATAACAGGGCTTACAATTATTTGGGTGCTTATAAAAATTCTTATGGTGCCACTTATCTGCGGAATTGGCTATGAGCTTATAAGATTTTGCGGTAAGCATAACAATCTTTTAACCCGTATAATTTCCGCCCCCGGTATGTGGGTACAAAGGCTCACTACTAAAGAGCCCGAGGAGGATATGATAGAGGTTGCAATCGCCGCCATTGAGGCAGTTTTGCCCGAAGACCCCGAAAAATTAGTCGGTGACGGCTGTTGCCCCGATTTGCAGTAAAATTATGACGATTAAAGAGCAAAAAGAAATAATTATTACCGAGCTTCAGTCCATAAGTGAGTCTCCTATTCTTGAGGCAACCGAGCTTATTATTTTTGCCACCGATTTAGATAGGTCTAAAATACTTTACAGTCAGAATGAACAGCTGTCATCGGCAGAGCAAAGGCTCATTAAAAAATGTGTTGCAAAACGCAAAAAGGGTGTTCCGCTTCAGTATATTTTAGGCGAGTGGGAGTTTTATTCCCTGCCCTTTAAGGTTGGTAAGGGTGTGCTTATTCCCCGTGCCGACAGTGAGCTTTTGGTGGACCTCGTTTTGGAGGAGGTAGGCTGTGATGAGCAAAAAACTCTTTTGGATTTATGCTCAGGAAGTGGGGCACTTGGTATTGCGGTGGCAAAAAATGCACCTAATCTAACCGTTACGTTGGTAGAAAAAAGCCGTAAAGCCTTTAGATATTTAAAGGAAAATATCAGCCTGAATAAGTCAAAGGCAAAGGCAGTTCGTGCCGATATTTTTAAATGGAAACCTAAAGAGCCTTCCGATATTGTTATCTGTAATCCGCCATATATAACAAAGGATGAAATGTCAAAGCTTCAAAAAGAGGTGAAGATGGAGCCTACCGCCGCCCTTTTCGGGGGCAAAGACGGTCTTAAATTTTACCGTTATTTATCAGGCAATGCACCAAAATTTTTAAAATCAGGCGGAAAAATGTATGTTGAAATAGGCTATAAACAGGCAAGTGAGGTTAAAGCTTTGTTTGAAAGCTCAGGCTTCGAGCAGGTTGAAGTTTTTAAGGACCTTAGCGGAAATGACCGAGTTGTTTCGGCAGCTTTAAAATGAAAAATCTTGAAAGGATGTACATAAAATGGCAGATAAGAAAAAAACCTTGGCAGAACCCAATCCAGATAAAGAAAAAGCACTTAAAACCGCTTTAGAGCAGTTAGAAAAAACCTACGGCAAGGGCACGGTTATGCGTCTTGGCGAAAATGTTGGTATGAATGTGGAGCATATTTCCACAGGCTCTATAACTCTTGACGTTGCACTTGGCATAGGCGGTCTTCCCAAGGGAAGAATTGTAGAAATGTACGGTCCCGAATCCTCGGGTAAAACCACCCTTGCTCTCCACGCTGTTGCCGAGGCTCAAAAAGCGGGCGGTCAGGCAGCCTTTATTGACGTTGAGCACGCATTAGACCCCGTCTATGCCGCAAATTTGGGTGTAGATATTAATCAGCTTTTAGTTTCTCAGCCCGATACAGGTGAGCAGGCTTTGGAAATTACCGAAGCACTTGTTCGCTCAGGTGCTATTGATATTATCGTTATCGACTCGGTTGCCGCTTTGGTTCCTAAAGCCGAAATCGAGGGCGATATGGGTGATGCTCACGTTGGTCTTCAGGCAAGACTTATGTCACAGTCACTCCGTAAGCTCGCAGGTGCAATTTCAAAATATAACTGCGTTGCAATCTTTATTAACCAGCTGCGTGAAAAAATCGGCGTATTTTACGGTCCCAGCGAAACCACCACAGGCGGTCGTGCACTCAAGTTCTATGCCAGCGTGCGTTTGGATATCCGTAAGGCTGAGACCATTAAAAACGGCTCCGAGGTTATCGGCTCTCATACCAAGGTTAAGATTGTTAAAAACAAGGTTGCACCTCCCTTTAAAACTGCCGAGTTTGATATTATGTACGGCAAGGGCATTTCCAAAGAGGGTGAGCTTATTGATTTAGCAACCGAGCTTGGAATTACAAAGCGTTCGGGTGCGTGGTTCTATTACGGTGAGCTTAGAATGGCACAGGGTCGCGATAACGCAAAAACATATTTAATGGAAAATCCCGAAATTTTTGAGGATATTTATACTAAGGTTA
This sequence comes from Clostridia bacterium, assembly GCA_017622415.1. Classification (GTDB taxonomy): domain Bacteria; phylum Bacillota; class Clostridia; order Oscillospirales; family Acutalibacteraceae; genus UMGS1279. The sequence continues at coordinate 6,854 of JAGARD010000161.1, forward strand.
TGGCGGCACTGTTAAAGGATGGTACCGATACAACCGAGAATACCGCCGAAGAGGCTCTTCCCGATGCAAATGAAACCGTTATCCCTGAGGAGAAAAAGGCAGGCAGCAGAATAAGCATTGATGTTGCGGTTGATGACTAATGACGGTTTTAGAGGTTGCGCCTAGGCGTAGGCACCGAGTTGCCGTCACACTTTCGCCTTCCCCCGAGGTGGGTCTTGAGGGGGCAGAGTATGAGGGTGAAAAACTGCTCATAGATAAGGTAATAGCCGCAAGATGTGATATAGTAAAGGGTGCTGTGCTCAGTGCCGAGGATGTAAAACAGCTTGTTTTTGTAAGCGAGTGCTATAGGTCAAAGGAACGTGCGGTCTGGCTTTTGTCGGGTCAGGACTATTCCGAAAAAGGTCTTTATCAAAAGCTTATAAAAACCTACACAAAAAAAGCCGCCGCTTTTGCAGTAGCTCAGATGCAAAAAAAGGGCTTTATAAGTGATGAAAAATTCGCCGCCGCTTTAGTTTTAAAATGCAAAGCAAAAAATATGTCCAAAAGGCAGATGGCTGAAAAGCTTGCTCAAAAGGGCATTTCAAAGGAAATATCCGATAGTCTTTTAAAGGGGCAGGAGGATGTTTCTGCCACCGATGCCTCACGTGCGGCGGAGCTAATAAAAGCTAAATATATAAATAAAATAGGTGATGAGGAAAACCGCAAAAAAACCTTTAGTGCACTCCAGCGTCGCGGTTTTTCCTATTCCGATATAAAAAAAGCGTTTGAAACGGTTTCGTTTGAAGAGGAGATTTTTTAATGTCGCGAAAAATTGGTATGGTATCTCTCGGTTGTCCTAAAAATCAGGTGGATGCCGAAAGAATGTTGGCAGAGCTGAAAGCCGCCGATTTTGAAATTACAAATGAAGAGGAAAAAGCCGAGGTTATTATTGTTAATACCTGCGGATTTATTGAGTCAGCAAAAGTAGAAGCCATTGAGAATATAATCGAGGTTTCGGCATATAAGCAAAGCGGTAACCTAAAAGCCTTAATTGTTACGGGTTGCCTTGCCGAACGCTATAAGGACCAGATTTTAACCGAAATCCCCGAGGTGGATTCGGTTGTAACCATAGGTGCAAATCAAAAAATAGTTGACATTGTAAATGAAGCTCTAAATGGTAAAAAGGAGCTTTATTCAGACGACAAAATAAAGCTTCCCCTTACGGGCGACCGCATTCTAACCACACCCTTTTACACCGCCTATTTAAAGGTGGCAGAGGGCTGTAATAACCGTTGCTCCTACTGTGCCATTCCCGATATTAGGGGAAATTTCCGCAGTCTGCCTATTGAAGATTGCGTCAGCGAGGCTAAAAAGCTTGCCGAAAAGGGCGTAAAAGAGCTTATTGTTGTTGCACAGGATACCACAAATTACGGTGCCGATATTTACGGCAAGCCCTCTTTAACCGAGCTATTAAAGGAGCTTATAAAAATCGAGGGTATTCATTGGATTAGAACTCTTTATACCTATCCCGATAAAATCACCGACGAGCTGTTGGAGCTTATTGCAAGCGAGGAAAAGCTGGTGCCCTATTTAGATATTCCCATTCAGCACGCAAGCGATAGAATTTTAAAGAAGATGAATAGACGTGGTAGCTCGGCTGAGATAGAGGCACTTATAAATAAAATAAGAGATAAAATTCCAAATGTTACGCTTCGCACCTCCCTTATAACGGGATTTCCTGACGAAACAGAGGAGGATTTTGAAGTATTAGCCGAGTTTGTAAACAGAGTTAAATTTGACCGACTTGGTTGTTTTGCCTATTCCGAGGAGGAGGGCACACCCGCCGCAGAATTTCAAAATCAGATTGACCCTCAGCTAAGGCAGGACAGAAGCGAAAATATTATGAACGACCAAATGACCATTGCCGAAGAAAAGAATACTCAAAAAATCGGCAGTATCTTGGAGGTGCTTGTAGAGGGCTATGACTCCTACATAAAATGCTTCTATGGTAGAAGTGCCGCCGATGCACCCGATATTGACGGTAAGGTGTTCTTTATGTCAGAAAAAAGCTTAGAAGTAGGCTCCTTTGTTAAGGTGCTTATAAATGATGTTATTGAATATGACCTTTTAGGCGAAATTACGGAGGTAATGAAGTAATGAATTTACCAAATAAATTAACTGTTTTGCGTCTTATTATGACACCGTTTTTCTTAGCGGCACTTTTAATCCCTTTCCCGCACCACTATCTTGTTGCACTTATTCTTTTTGGTGCGGCAAGTCTTACCGATTATATCGACGGAAATATGGCTCGCAAATGTGGTCTTGTTACCGATTTCGGTAAATTTTTAGACCCCCTTGCTGATAAAATGCTAACTACCGCCGCTTTTTTGGGCTTTATTCAGCTTGATATTGGTGTTGGTATTACTTGGATTACCTTTATTGTGCTTATAAGGGAGTTTTTAATAACCTCACTTCGCCTTGTTTCAGCGGGCAAGGGCAATGTTATCGCCGCAAATATCTGGGGCAAAGCAAAAACCGTAAGCCAAATGCTCGCAATTATCGTTGCAATCGGCGGAAGATATATAATTGATTTAACGCAAATCCACTTAGGTATTGCAGATGCAAATGTATGGAACGCTATAAGCCTTATTACAAATATTTTGCTTTGGATTTCGGCAATTCTTACCGTAATTTCAGGCGTAATATATGTAATTCAGAATAAAGATTTTATTGACCCTAAAAAATAATAGTAGACAAATTAAAGCTTTTTGGGTATAATAATATAAAAAGTTTAAATGCGTTTAGTGGGAGAAGTAACATTCCGCCTCTTTGTCAGGGAGCAAGCCTCATAGACTGTAAGGGCTTGTCGTTAGAGAGAATGTGAAATGCACCCATCAGCACGGGCGAGGAAAAGCATTAGCTTAGTATTCGTCTGCGGAAGACCTCCGTTACAGGTCAAAAAAGGGTAAGCCCTTTTAAGTAAAAATCGGAGTGGAACCGAGGTAAAAATTTACCGCCTCCTGTAGTGTATACGCACTATGGGAGGCTTTTTTTATATGAGTTTATTTAAGCTTTTTACCTTTATAAATAAATTAGCAAAATTTGAGGTGATTTTTATGTTCAAGCGTATTAAAGAAGATATTGCCGCCGTTATGGAGCGTGACCCTGCCGCACGCAATCCGTTTGAAATATTCTTTTTATATCCTGGTGTAAAGGCAATACGTATGTATCGCAGAGCACATTGGTTTTATAAGCATAAATGTAAATTTATTGCACGTGCAATCTCGCAAAAGGCGGTTAGAAAAACAGGTATAGAAATTCACCCGGGTGCCACAATAGGAAGACGTTTGGTTATTGACCACGGTGTTGGTGTGGTTATAGGCGAAACGGCTGAAATAGGGGATGATTGCCTTATCTATCAGGGCGTAACGCTCGGCGGTACAGGTAAGGATGTCGGCAAGCGTCACCCAACAATCGGCAATAATGTTATGATAAGCTCGGGTGCTAAGGTGCTTGGCCCCTTTAAAGTAGGGGATAATTCCCGAATTGCCTCGGGTGCAATAGTGCTGGAGGAGGTTCCACCCGATTGCACCGCCGCGGGTGTTCCTGCCAGAATTGTACGCCGAAACGGAGCTAAGGTTGCACCGCTTGACCAAGTTCACATTCCCGACCCCGTTTCCGAACAGCTTTGCCGACTTGAATGTAGAATTCGCCAATTAGAAAAGGCTTTAGAGGAAAAAGAACAAGACAAAAACTAAAATAAAAAAACGTTTGCAAAGCAAACTGATAGTTTTCACCGCAAGGTGAAACGATAACTGTAAACTATAAACTTAAAACATTTTGGAGGATACAGATATGAAAATATTTAACACAATGACACGCTCCAAGCAGGAGCTTACCCCCGCTGACGGCAAGGAGTTTAAAATCTATGCCTGCGGTCCTACCGTTTATAACTTTATTCACATTGGTAACGCTCGTCCTCTCTGCGTTTTTGATGTACTTCGCCGTTACTTGGAATACCGCGGTAACAAGGTAAACTTTGTTCAAAACTTTACCGATATTGATGATAAGCTCATTAAAAAAGCAAATGAGGAGGGCATCACCGTTCCTGAGGTTGCTAAGAGGTATATTGAGGAGTTTTGGGTAGATGCAAAGGGTCTTAATGTTCGTGAGGCAACCACACATCCCAAGGCAACCGAAAATATTGATGCAATCATTGATATTATAAAAACTCTTGTAGAAAAGGGCTATGCCTATAAAGCTGAGGGTGACGTTTACTTCCGTGCCACTAAGTTTAACGAGTACGGTAAGCTTTCTCATCAACCATTGGAGGAGCTTTTGGCAGGTGCAAGCGAGCGTGTAGATGCCGCCGATTTTAAGGAAAATCCTATGGATTTCTGCCTTTGGAAGGGAGCTAAGGAGGGGGAGCCCTATTGGGAGTCACCCTTTGGTAACGGTCGCCCCGGTTGGCATATTGAATGCTCTGCAATGGCGGGCAGATTTTTAGGCAAAACCATTGATATTCACTGTGGCGGTCAGGATTTAATCTTCCCCCACCACGAAAATGAAATTGCTCAGTCTGAGTGTGCCAACGGTTGCACCTTTGCTAATTTTTGGATGCATAACGGCTACATAAATGTAGATAACCGTAAAATGTCCAAATCGCTCGGCAACTTCTTTACAGTTCGTGAGGTTGCAGAAAAATTCGGTTATGAGCCAATTCGCTACATTATGATTTCTTCCCACTACCGTAGCCCAATCAATTACAGCGTGGATATTTTAAATCAGTCCAAAAATGCTTTGGAGCGTCTTTACACCTGTCTTGATAATATGAATTTTGCACTTAAAAATGCCCCCGACGGCGGCGAGGCTCCCGAATTTTTAGAGGCACGTAGGAATGAATTTATCACCGCTATGGATGATGACCTTAACACCGCCGATGCTTTGGCTGCAATCTTTAATCTGGTTAAGGATATTAATATTATGCTGGGAGAAAATCCTGCTAAAAATACCATTCAGGCGGCTACCAATTTATTCAATGAGTTAACCGAGGTATTGGGACTTGTTTATGTAAGGGACGAGGAGCTTTTAGATGCCGATATTGAAGCCTTGATTGAACAGCGTACCGAGGCTAGAAAAAATAAAGACTTTGCCACTGCCGACCGTATTCGTGATGAGCTTAAGGAAAAGGGTATTATTTTAGAAGACTCTGCCGCAGGTGTAAAATGGCGCAGAGCATAATAAAAACCGAAGATATTTTAAGCGGTGAATTTGGCGAAAATATTTCGTTAGAACCGCTTGGGAACGACACCAAAATTTACGTTTCAAAAAACCACACATTCGGCACCGATGCAGTGCTCTTAAGTCACTTTGCAAATCCTAAAAGAAGTGATAACGCGGTGGATTTGGGTACGGGCTGTGGAATAATTCCACTTTTGTGGTTTAGGGATAAAGCGGTCGCATCGGCTACGGGGCTAGAAATTTCACCCGAAGCCGTTGCACTTGCCAATGCATCAAAAATAAAAAACGGTAGTCCCGAAGCCTTAAACTTTTTAGAGGGTGATATAAAAGCCCCCTTTCTAAGCCTTAAAAAGGGCGAGTACACCCTTGTTACCTGCAATCCGCCTTATAAGGCTAATGGTGCAGGCATTATAAGTGAAAGTGCCGCCGATAAAAGGGCAAGGCACGAAACGGCTTGCGAGCTAAAAGATGTTATATCCGCGGCGGCGGGACTGCTTAAATTCGGCGGTAGATTTGCAATTTGCCAACGTCCCGAAAGGCTTTCGGAAATTATTTCGCTAATGACCGAGTATAAGCTCGAACCAAAAAAACTTCGTTTAGTTTGCAAAAGTGAGGGATGTGAGCCTTGGCTTGTGCTTGTTGAGGGCAGGCTCGGCGGAGGTAAGGGTATGCGTATTATGCCCAACCTAAACCTTTATAAAAACGGCGAATTAACAAAAGAAATGCTTGAAATTGAGGGCAGTTACATTGCGGGAGCAAAAGGCAAATAGTGTTTTTTATAGTGGAATTTATTTTCATATTCTATTGACATTTTAGTTTTAAAATTTTACAATTAAATAAAACAAACAGGAGGCATATTATTTATGAAACCCTTTATGGATAAAGATTTTATCTTAAACACCGAAACCGCAAAGGAATTATATCACGAAACTGCGTCAAAAATGCCCATTATTGATTATCACTGTCACATTGAGGCTAAAGAGATTGCCGAGGACAGAAAATTCGATAACATAGCTCAGGTATGGCTTGGTGCCGACCACTATAAATGGCGTGCAATGCGTATTTGCGGTACTCCTGAAAGATGCGTTACAGGTGATGCATCTGACTATGAAAAGTGGCTTGCTTTTTGTACCGCCGCCCCTAAAATGATTGGCAGTCCCCTTTACCATTGGGCACATTTGGAGCTTCAGCGTTATTTCGGCATTACCGAAACCTTAAGCGAGGATACCGCCGAAAAAATCTGGAATGAGTGCAATAAGCAGCTTGAAACCCTCACTGCTCGCAAAATGATTGAAAAATCTAATGTAGAAATCATCTGTACCACCAACGACCCCACCGAAACGCTTACCTATCACAAGCAAATTGCGGCAGATGAAACCTTTAAAACTAAGGTTTACCCCGCATTCCGTCCCGATAAGGCTGTTAATATTGATAAAGCAGGCTTTGCCGATTATATTAACTCTTTAACCGAGGTTTACGGCAAAAAAATCGAGTCCTTTGCCGATGTTAAAGCCGCCATTTTAAGCCGAATTGAATATTTTGCTGAAAACGGTTGCCGTGCCGCCGACCACGGTTTAGATTATGTTCCCTTTAAGGTTATTTCTGATGCTGAATTAGATAAAGCATTTAAAAAGGCAATGAAGGGCAAAGCTCTTACAGCCGATGAAATTGACGGCTACAAAACCGCACTTATAGCTTGTTGTGCTGCTGAGTACGCAAAAAGGGAGTGGGTAATGGAGCTTCATTACGGTGTTATTCGCAACACTAATTCTGTGATGTTTAAGCGTCTTGGTCCCGATACAGGCTACGATGCAGTAGACCAGCATTTAGATGCCACAAAGCTTGCCTATCTTTTAGATTTGCTTATATCTAACGATACTCTCCCCAAAACTGTAATCTTCCCTATCGACCCCTCACACAATACCTCTGTTGAAACCATTTGCGGTGCTTTCCAAGCCGAGGGCATAAAGGGTCGAGTTCAGCAGGGTGCCGCTTGGTGGTTTAATGATACCAAATCAGGTATGGAAACTCAGCTTAAGGCTTTTTCCGACCTTTCTGTACTTGGTTGCTTTATTGGTATGCTTACCGATAGCCGTAGCTTCCTTTCTTATACCCGTCACTAGTATTTCCGCAGAATACTTTGCAACTACATAGGTGATTTGGTAGAAAACGGCGAATATCCTGCCGATATGCCCCGTCTTAAGGAGATTGTTGCAGATATTTGCTGTAACAACGCAAGAAATTACTTTGGTTGGAACAAGTAATGAGCTTAGATAAGGTTTTGGTAGGTATGAGCGGTGGAGTGGATAGCTCTGCCGCCACCTTGATTTTAAAGCAAAACGGTTATGAGACTGCAGGTGTTACCCTCCGCCTTTGGGAGGGGGAAAAATGTGGCTCATCAAACGATATTTTGGATGCTGCCGCCGTTTGTAAGAAGCTTGGTATTGAGCATTATGTTTTTGATTTAAAAAAGCAGTTTGAGGCTTCGGTTATAAATAAATTTATTTCAGAATATAAGGCGGGCAATACACCCAACCCTTGTATAGAATGTAATAAACATATAAAATTTGGCGAGATGCTGAATATTGCTGTAGATATGGGCTTTTCCAAAATTGCAACAGGTCACTATGCTACCATAAAAAAGCAGGGGGATAGATTTGTTGTTGTTAAGCCTAAGGATAAAGCAAAGGACCAATCCTATGTGCTTTATTCCTTAACTCAGCATCAGCTTAGTCATACCGTTATGCCACTTGGAGAGCTTACAAAGGCAGAGGTCCGTTTTCTTGCCGAGCAAAACTCCCTTATTACCGCCCACAAGTCGGATAGTCAGGATATTTGCTTTGTGCCCGACGGCGATTATGCAGATTTTATCTCAAAAAGGCTTGGTGTTACCTTTCCCGAGGGCGATTATGTAGATGTAAACGGCAATGTCATTGGTAGGCACAAGGGTATGATTCGTTATACCATAGGTCAGCGAAAGGGTCTTGGAATGTGCTTTGGAAAGCCTATGTATGTGCTGGATAAATCGCCTAGTGAGAACAAGGTCATTTTAGGCGATGAGGAAAAGCTTTTTAAAACAAGGGTGCTTGTAAAGGATGTTAATTATATGGCTACTGAAAGGCTTTTAAGCCCCATTGATTGCTTGGGCAAGCTCCGTTACCGCCATACCGAACAGCCTTGCCGAATAATCCCCTTGGATGAAAATACTCTGCTTGCCGAGTTTACCGAGCCACAAAGAGCACCAACCGCAGGTCAGGCCGCCGTTTTTTATGATGGCGATACCGTAATTTGCGGAGGAGTAATAGATACTAGATGCTAGATACTGGATATTAGATAACAAACCCCAACAGTCTGTGCCTATGAGCATAAACTGTTGGGGTTATTATGTTTAAGAAATAGGTAATTTTATAATGTGTTTTCCTTGTTTGACCGCATAATTGAAAGCAATTTTCGTTCCGCTTTTGCCTGATGTAGGGATAGAGTGTTCATTATAATAAAAAATGCAATAATTGCTATTATTTATCATTTCACAGTTACGCTCCACATAGACCGCTTTCCCTGCATTTATTATTTTTTCGGGATAATAAGTATGGTCATAAACTTTTAATACATAGGTTTCATAATTATCATTAATAATAGGATATTCTGCCCTTACATAAACCCGTTTTATGTGAGGGTATTTTTCTTTCATTTCGGTTAAAAGCTCAAGACAAAGGTCATTAAATTGACTTTTACTGCCAAATAAAAAAGTATTAACTTGTTTCTCCACAATTAGTTTTTCAATAATCTCAACAAGCTTTAATTTTAGTTCCTCGGTTTTATCTATAGTTCTGTGACCGATAAAGCAACAGGTATTTGTTTTCATATATTTCTCCTCAAAAATAATGGATATACCATATATCTATTTTAAACATTATAACACATAATATATCTAAAATAAATATAAAATATATTTATTATGAGGTGAGTTTATGGCTATTAAAAGTGTTTCTATTAGAATTGAAGAGGAAATGTTAAACAAAATAGCATACATTGCTGATTACGAGGGAAGAAGTGTAAACAGTCAGGTGCTTGTTTTAATAAGAGATAATATTAAAGCATTTGAAAATGCAAATGGTTCTATTGATGGTAATATTAATCCTGATTTGAATGTTAAACCTACCCGTAAATAAGATACTGGATATTAGATAACAAACCCCAACAGTCTGTGCCTATGAGCATAAACTGTTGGGGTTATTATGTTTAATGAGTTGACAACATATCAATATTATGATAAAATATGCATAGAATAATTACAGGAGGTAATTTTATGGCAGCGATTAGACCTAGCTCTGATTTGAGAAATAAATATAATGAAATATCTGATTTTTGTAATCAATTTAACGAGCCTGTGTTCATTACTAAAAACGGAACAGGAGATTTGGTTGTTCTCTCAAATGCAGAATACGAAAGACTTTGCGGCAAGGCAGAACTGCATAGACTATTAGATGAAGGCTTGTTTGCAGTTAAAAACGGTAATAGCCGTCCGGCAAGCGATGTATTTTCTGATATAGAGAGGAAGTTCGGATTTGACTGAGTATACAATTGTTATTGAAGAAACAGCCGAGAACGATTTAGTAGGTATTTTATCTTATATTAGCAATACACTTCACGAGCCAAACACTGCATTCAAAATTTATAATTCAATTAAAAATGAAATCTTGTCTTTAGAAAAAATGCCATTTAGGTTTGCGGTTGTTAATGAGGAACCTTATCGTTCAATGGGGATTCGCAGAATATCGGTCGAAAACTATACTGCTTTTTATATTGTTGATGAAAATGAAAAAACAGTACATATTTTCCGAATACTCTATAACCGTAGAGAGTGGCAATATTTATTATAATAAAAAATGTGGGTTTAATCGCCTATTCTATAGCATCCAGTACCTTTGTTCCGCGTGCGGTCACTTTTGCTGTTTTCCCGTTTACAAGGGGGATGGTTGCCGTAATTGAAACGTCTTCGGGTATATGTGGATTAAAGGTGTAATCCTCCCAACCCGGGGCAGTAGGTGTAAGACCCAAAACATCTTCAACTATTACCGAAACGGGTGCACTTGCCCAAGGGTGACAAAGACTTGTGTTGAATTTTTGGTCTACTCCCCAAGCCTCAAAGCAGGTAGTACCGCCCTCTTTCACCATATTGTACCAAGAGGTAGTGCTCTTCGATACAAGGGTATTCCAAACAGCATCATAGCGACCCGCTTTGGCTAATGCTTTTAGGTAAAAATAAGACATATAAACACCGCAAACCACACCTTTTTTTGCAATGAAATCGGCAATATTATCGGTAGAGCTTTTAGGCTCCAAGCCGTAATAAAGGGGAATAACGTTTGCGTGGAGTGATGCGTGGCTACTGCCCTCGCTATCTACATATTTGCCCTGATTTTCATCAAAGAAAATGCTGTTAAATTTTTCTTTAAGTGCCCTGCTTTTGTTTTCATAGGGGATACCTAAAATATCCTTTATCTGCTCAGTTTGACTAACCGCTCCAACATAAAATGCGTTAATAACATTGTGACAGCCTGCACCAATTGGAGTTGTAAGGGCAAAATCATAATTATCACGCAGATTATCGGGCCAATCCACCAAATTCCAAGTATCAACCCTTTCCAGCATACCGTCACCGCGGTCAAACTGCTTAAAGTGAGCCAGCATTTTTTCTGAAACGGGCAACATTTCCCTTAAAAATTCTGTGTCACCTGTGTGCATATAGTGGCGTAGCAATAAAATGGGGAATTGTAGTGAGTAATCGGCAATTTCTTGCATATATGAGCCTGGGGTAACGGCTAAAATTCCGTCTGATACAGCTTGTGATTGTGCCTGATTAGTTATTGCCTTTTGCATAAGCCGAATATCGCCCGTAAGGTAGATATGCGATGCACTGGTTACGGTTAAATCGCCCGCATACTGACCCTTTTCTCTGGAGGGGCAGTCTACAAAAATATCCTGACTGCCAAATTTAACTCCGTTTTTGCAGATGTTAAATACAGCATCTAAAACCTCATTTGAGGATTTTATTGTACAGGCAGTATCGTCAAAGGGGTAGTGCCTTACACTAGCGGTAATATCCTTAATGCTTATTTCGGGGCTTTCGGGTAAAACCTCGGCATAGCGGAATGCCTTGTAGTCATAGCCCTTAAATTTGCTTTCTTTTCCGTTTAAAATTAGGGTATCTTCATAATTACAGTAGCAACGGGTTTGGTATCTTACCGTGCCGTCGTCATTAAGCTCCTCGCCGTAGCGAATAAGCACCCTTTCTCCGCTTTTACCCTCGGCGGTTAGGTTAAGTGTACCTGTTATTTCCTGACCGAAATCAAGGAAAATTCCACCACCGTTTAGATTTTTTATTTCGGTCGCCTTTTTTTCGTAAACAGAAAGATTAACCGATGGTGCATCAGCAAAGGTGTAGTCGGTATCCTTGGTAAGGCAGGGGATAAATTCCTTAATGGCTACTCTACTGTCAACACACTCACTGTACCCCGTTTCGTAGCCTATGTTACACTCGCCCGTAATGCTTTTAAGGGGGGCATACAGCCAGCTTTCATCGGTCGAAAGAATAACCTTTTCGTCTGCAATAACATCGGCAATCATACCCATACGGTAGTCACCGCTGTTCCAAACGCGGTTAATAACACCTTGGTAATAGTTGTGTACCAAAATTTCGTTTTCACCAATTTTTAAAAGCTCAGTAATATCAAACTCGTTGTAGTAATAGCAAAAATGGTAGCCCGCCGTTGGTCCTTGACCCACAAATTTACCGTTTATATAAAGCTTAAAATAATCATCGGCGGTAAGGCGGATTATCACCCTTTCTGCACCGTCAAAATTAAAGCTCCTTTAAAAAAGAGTGTGCAGATTTTTAAGCTCCTCCGAGTGGCAGTAGTCTTCATTGGGCTTGCCCTCACGGTGAAAAACATTAATTGGGGCTAAGCTTGCAAATTCTTTAGTACAAATCCATTTACCTTTAAAGGGTGCCATAATTATCAGTCCTTAATTATAAAATTACAAATGCCAAAACAATAATTCCAAGTGCTATTCGGTAGTAGCCGAAGAATGAAAAATCTTTTTTCTTAACATACGCCATAAGGGCACGGATTGCAAGCACCGATATAATAAAGGAAACTATCATACCAACAAGCAGTATTGCAATTTCAGCACCCGTAAAGGATGCCTCGCCGAGGAATTTTATGATTTTTAACAGGCTTGCTCCAACCATTGTGGGAATAGCAAGGAAAAAGCTAAATTCTGCGGCGGCTGGACGGGAAAGCCCAATTAATATTGCACCTAAAATTGTAGCACCCGAGCGTGATGTACCAGGTATTAGGGCCAGCATTTGAAAGCAACCTATTAATGCGGCAGTTTTAAAGGTTATAGCACTGGTCTTGCCGATTTTGGGTGTGCGGTCTTTATTAAATCGTTCCACCACAATGAACAAAATACCGTATAAAATAAGTGTTATGCTAACCGTTACCTTGTTGTAAAGGTGGGTGTCTAAAAAGTCATCTAAGGGAAGCCCGATTATAGCCGCGGGCAGTGATGCCACAAGCACCTTAAGCCACAGGTTAACCGATTTTAAATTTATGTATCTTTCGGCACCGAGTAAGGACGGCTTGTTTTGAAAGGGCCAGAGCTTTTTAAAAAACAAAAGAATAACTGCTATAATCGCACCAAGCTGAATTACAACCTCGTACATTTCAAAAAATCCAGCCGATACATTTTTAAAGGGGATTAAATCCTCCAGCAAAATCAAATGTCCCGTACTGCTAATGGGAAGCCATTCGGTAATGCCCTCCACAATTCCGTAAATAATAGATTTTATAATATCCCAAATCATAAATAAAACCTCCGTTTTTATCAGTATATCATAATCTATGAAAAAAGTATAGTGTAAAATGCAACATCGGTCTTGTTAAAAGCATTAAAATGTGCTATAATCTTATGGAATTTTTAAAGGAGCTATTTTATGAACAAAAAATCTAATATTAAGGGAAGCCTTATGCTGCTTTTGGCGGCGTTTATATGGGGCTCTACCTTTGTGGCACAAACCGAGGCAAAGACCGAGCCATTTACCTATATAGCCTGCCGAAATTTCATAGGAACTCTTGTGTTATTGCCCGTTATTGCAACTATAGATATTTTTTCTAAGAAAAAGGGACTGTTGCCCAGAGATTTTAAGGTGCTTTCCTTTACCAAAAAGGAGGTTTTGGGCGGAATAATCTGCGGATGCGTTTTATTTACTGCCGCTTCGCTTCAGCAGTACGGAATTTTTCTGTACCCTGCAGACGGTGCCGCCGCGGGAAAATCGGGCTTTATAACGGCTCTTTACATAGTTTTGGTGCCCATTGCAGGACTTTTTTTAAAGAAAAAAGCAGGGCTTAGTATTTGGATAAGCGTTGCAGTGGCAACGGTAGGTATGTATCTGCTTTGTGTTAAGAGCGGATTTGAGGTACACTATGCCGACTTAATTTTGTTTATTTGTGCAATAGGCTTTACCGCTCATATTTTGGTTATTGATAAATTTATTCCATTCGTAAACGGGGTTAAGCTTTCGGCACTGCAGTTTTTGGTAAGCGGAATATTGGGGTTTATTTTTATGTTTATATTTGAAAATCCCAGCATTACCGCCATTTTAAACGACGCCATTCCTATTTTGTATGCGGGACTTCTCTCCAGCGGAGTTGCCTACACACTTCAAATAGTGGCACAGAAAAACACAAACCCCACTGTTGCATCGGTTGTAATGAGCTTGGAATCGGTTTTTGCGGTGCTTTCGGGAGCCCTTTTTGGCGAGGTAATGAGCGGAAGAGAGATTGTAGGCTGTGTTTTAATGTTCACCGCCGTAATTTTAGCCCAAATAGAGTTTAAAGAAAAATCAGTCAATAAAATATAAAAATTAACTGCAATGGAAATGCAAATACACTTCTATTGCAGTTTTTATTTTTTGTTATTGAGGCCTATTAAAAAGCGAAAACGGTTTCGTTGACAACCTTTAAAATAAAGAGTATAATTATTTTACTCAGTTTTGTAAATTTTTGTGCCTTAAAAGGGGTGTTTTTTTGACAGTTATAGAATTTTTTGACCGTACTCCAATAGAAAATATTATAGGCTCCATAACTGTGAGCTTTAATAAGATTATTTTTGTGGGCGATAACCGTCTTATGAGCGAATTTAAGCCTATTTATAAGGATTTTCTCCATAACAGAGGTATTTTAGCAGAGGTTTGTTATCGCGGTATAAATAAAAATAATTTGTGGGGCATTGTAGAGGTTTTGTCCGAAATAGTTGAGCAGGAGGAGCAGTGTTTTTTCGATTTAACGGGCGGTGAGGACCTTGCTTTGGTAGCAATGGGAATTGTTTTTGAAAGATACCGCCATAAAAATATTCAAATGGAGCATTTCAACCTTAACAGCACAAAATCTGCCGATGCCGATAATGACGGACGGCTTGTATCCACTTTAGAGCCTAACCTCACTATTGAGGAATTTATATCGCTTCACGGCGGAAAAATACGCTACGCACTTAATGAAAATGAGGATATAGGCACCTTTAAATGGAGCTTTACCGCAGATTTTATAAGGGATATTAACCTTATGTGGGAAATCTGCCGTAAAGACCCTAAAAAATGGAACTCTGAAATATATGTAATTTTAAAAATGTGCGAATTTTTACATAATAAAAACAGCCTTTATGTTACTGCAAATCTTTCAGCCTTAGAGGATTTTGTAAATAATTGGGGTGGAAAATTCGTTTCGGTAGCCGAGCTTTTAAATAAACTGCAGTCGGCAGGTCTTATAAGGGGTCTTAGCACAAAAAACGGCGAGCTTGCCTTTACCTTTAAAAATGCTCAGGTTAAAAAATGTCTTACAAAGGCGGGCACCGTTTTGGAGCTTAAGGTAACAACCTCGGCTATGGCGGCAACCCGTAAGGACGGCAGTCATATATATTCCCAAGCTATGAACGGCGTTTTTATTGATTGGGACGGCGGCGACCAAAAGGAAACCGATACCTTTAATGAAATAGATGTTGTTTTGCTTGGCGGTTTTACCCCGATTTTTATCTCCTGTAAAAACGGTCAGGTGGATGATGAGGAGCTTTATAAGCTTGAAACGGTTGCCAACCGCTTTGGAGGAGAGAATGTAAAAAAGGTTTTAATAGCAACCTATTTTGGCAAGCAGGGCGACAGCAAAAAGCACTTTGAAAAGCGTGCAAATGATATGGGAATAGAGTTTATTGAGCAGGCCCACCTTTTAGACCCACCCCGATTTGACGGCGTAATAAAGCAGTTAATAAATTCGTAAAAAACCGCAAAGCTTTATTGCAATGCGGTGTAATATGTGGTAAAATAAATTAAAATTATTACTAAGAGGTAAGAGATATTATTTGGGTTGTTTTCCTCTTTCTTGCGGTTGGATTTTTGGCTTTGTCGGGTCTTATTGCCTTTGTTCTTGAAAAAATTAAATACAAGGCACGCATAGCTCCCGATATTACAAAAATTCTTTTTGCAGGCGTAATTTTATCGGCAACAATGCTCTTTATTCCAATATATGTAGATGCTTTTGAAAACACCTCCTGCGGTATTTTTGAAACGGTGCTTTCGGCTATTCATAATATGATACGTCTTTTTATTGTGGACGGCGAGTTTGAATTTGTAGCAGAGCATCTGGATAGTGCAACGGGCTGGGTGGCACGCTGTTATTCCGTTATATTCGCCATTTTATTTGTGGCGGCACCTCTGCTCACCTTTAACTTTGTGCTTTCCTTTTTCAAAAATGCCTCGGCATATAAAAAATATGTCACTCATTTTTGGTCGGAGGGCTATGTTTACGGTGGCACACCAAGTCCCGATGGACGAAACGATTTAGCCAAAAAGCATAACTGTCTTGTCAGATTTGAGCTTCTTTCCGCCGAGGATAAAGCCAAGGACGACGATTAAAAATAGGAGTAAAATTTATAAACAGCGAAAATATCACATTCCGCGAATATGTTAAGCATAACCCAGGTAAAACGGGCTATTACATTTTAATGTTCTCGCTTTTTAATTTCGGATTTTTAATTATTCTCACTCTAAATTAATTTTTTAACGGGGTTTAAAACTTTTGTACAGAACACTTAATGAACATTTAAAAGAAAAATATGGCTTTAAGGTTTACAAGCTCGCACTTGATGCGGGCTTTACCTGTCCTAACCGTGACGGTACGGTGGGTGAAAGGGGCTGTATATTCTGCTCCGAGTGTGGCTCAGGTGAATTTGCCGAAAAGGGCGGGGATATTTTATCTCAGCTTGAAAAGGCAAAAAAACGTGTAGAGGGTAAAAATAAAAACGGAAAATATATTGCCTATTTTCAGTCCTTTACAAATACCTATGCACCTGTAGATAGGCTTGAAAGTCTTTTTTCTGCCGCAATTTCACCCGATTTTATAGTTGGTCTTTCGGTTGCTACCCGACCCGACTGCCTTTCTGATGAAATAGTAGAGCTTTTAAAAAGGCTTAATCTTAAAAAGCCTGTTACGGTTGAGCTTGGACTTCAAACCGTAAACCAAAGCACCGTAAGCTACATCCGTCGCGGATATGAAAATACCGTTTATTTTGATGCCGTAAAACGGCTTAAATCGGCTGGGATAGAGGTTGTTACCCATATTATAATCGGTCTGCCTAATGAAACGGAAAAGGACGCTGTAAAAACAACCGAAAGTGCCGTTTCAGCAGGCACCGACGGCGTGAAATTCCATCTGCTTTATGTTTTAAAAAACACCGATTTAGCGGTGGATTATGCTTTAGGTAAATTTAAATGTCTTACCCTTTTGGAATACGCAAAAATTTTAAAGGCGTGCATATCTGTTTTACCGCAGAGCGTCACCGTTCACCGAATAACGGGCGACGGTGCCAAAAAGGACTTAATTGCACCTATTTGGTCGGCAGATAAAAAAAGGGTGCTGAATTTTCTTAATAATTATTTAAAAGAGGAATAAAAGTATGGAACCAAAGGATTACACAGTAGCAAGAATTGAGGGTGAGTATGCCTATTTAAAGGACGATGCCACAGGTGACGAGCTTTTTATAGCCCTTTATCTTTTGCCTGAGGGCACAGATGTTGGCACCCGTCTTCATTATGAAATGTTTGAATATACTATACGATAGATACTAGATGCTGGATAATTAACCGATAAATTGAATTTTGACGGTTAAAAAAGCCTTCCCCTTGACGGGGAAGCCTTTTGCGTTTCAAATTTCAATTTATCAGACATTAACTGTCAGATCGGAAGAGCATCGTGTAGGGAAAGTGTGGGG
>JAGARD010000162.1 GCA_017622415.1 Clostridia bacterium
AATTTTAAACGTTTTAGAAACCGTATTTTACATATATTTTCACATCAACAACTACATAACAAACAAGCAGCCGCCTAATTGCGACTGCTTGCATAAATCTTTTCTGTTTTAACTCTTTACCCCAACTATTGACAAAGAGCCGTTTTAATATACTCATTTATATGCTATTAATATGCAACGCCTTGGGCCAACATAGCTTCCTTAACCTTTTCAAAGCCTGCGATATTAGCACCCGCAACAAGGTCGCCCTCCATACCGTACTTCTTAGCAGCCTCGTAAGAGGTTTTGTAGATGTTCTTCATAATCTGATGAAGCTTCTCATCAACCTCTTCAGCGGTCCAGCTGTAACGCATAGAGTTCTGACTCATCTCTAAGCCCGAAACTGCAACGCCGCCTGCATTAACTGCCTTAGAAGGTGCAATAACTACCTTATTTTCCTTAAGGTATGCAACTGCATCTGCAGTAGTAGGCATATTGGAAACCTCAACATAATATTTAACACCGTTAGCAACAATTTTCTTTGCGTCGTCAGCATTAACCTCGTTCTGAGTAGCACAAGGCATAACAACGTCAACCTTAACACCCCAAGGTTTCTCGCCTGCGCGATACTCAACACCGAATTTATCAGCATAATCCTTAACCATATCGTGACCCGATGCACGCATATCAAGCATAAAGTTGATTTTCTCCTCAGTGTTAATACCATCGGGGTCATAAACATATCCGTCAGGACCCGAAATAGTAACTACCTTACCGCCAAGCTCAGTAACCTTTTTAACGGTACCCCAAGCAACGTTACCAAAGCCAGATACTGCAAAGGTTTTACCCTTAATATCTTCACCAAAGGATTTAAGCATTTCTGCTGCATAGTAAACTGCACCGAAGCCTGTAGCCTCAGGACGGATAAGCGAACCACCAAAGGAAAGTCCCTTACCGGTTAGAACGCCGGTAAACTCATTGCGAAGTCTTTTATACTGACCAAAGAGATAGCCAACCTCGCGTGCACCAACACCAATGTCACCTGCGGGAACGTCAGTATCGGGACCGATATGCTTAGCAAGCTCGGTCATAAAGCTCTGGCAGAAACGCATAATCTCATTATCGCTCTTGCCACGGGGGTCAAAGTCAGAACCGCCCTTACCGCCGCCCATAGGAAGACCTGTAAGGCTATTTTTAAAGGTCTGCTCGAAACCTAAGAACTTAATAACAGAGGAGTTAACTGAAGGATGGAGACGAAGACCGCCCTTATAAGGACCGATAGCCGAATTAAACTGTACACGGTAACCGCGGTTTACATGAACCTTGCCGTTATCATCAACCCAAGAAACTCTGAAAGAAATCATTCTTTCGGGCTCTACTATTCTTTCCATAATGCCCCACTGCTCAATTCTGGGATCTTGCTCAACAACGGGCTCTAAGGATTCCAAAACCTCAAGCACTGCCTGAAGAAATTCGGGCTCGGAAGCATCGCGTTGCTTAACCTTTTCATACACGTTAAGCAAATATTCATTTTTTAATGCCATAACTAACTTTCTCCTAACTTAATAAATTTTATACATTAAAAACTTAACATAATTTAGTTTAATGGTTTAGTGTGCAAAAGTCAAGAGTTTTATATATAATACAAAAAATTTTTATATACATTTTGTATTATTCAATATTTTTTAGTGGTAAAATTTAAAAATTTAGGGTAAAAAAACACATTTTTTTATTATAGTTATTCACTAAGTTATCAACATTTATTGTTTGATAACTGCCTCAAAAGGCTTAATTCCGTTCAAAAACGGTTGATAACTCGGTTAAAAAGTTTAAATACTATCTGTAAATTGTCGATTTTTGATGTTTTTGTGGCAATTATGTAATTAATACAAAAATACAGTATTTACCTATAAATAAATAGCAAATTTCACAATACAAAAACAGCTGATTTTAGAAAAACAGTTTTTTTAAAAAGCACCCTTTAAAAATCTTTAAAACTTCAAAAAAATTGTAATGAATTTTATCTCCAATTCAAAAATGCTTTACTTTTTAGCCTTTTTGTAGTATACTGTAAATATAATTCGTGAAATTAATTAAATTTTAAAGGAGTTATTGTATGTCAAAAAACTCTGTTAAAAAAGTTATTGTTTTTTTAATCGCAATTGCGCTTTCTTTCATAGCTTGTGGCTGTGCCGCTAAAAATAATTACAGCACTTCGCAGTTATCAGAAGAAATTTTAAAGCTAGCATCTTTTTCCGAAATGAAAGCTCTTTCGGGCACATCACTACCCTCATACTTTGTTTTTAGCGACGGTGATGTTAAACGCTTCAATGTAATGGTAAGTGCCAACAGTGAATCATCAGATACCTTAGCTTGCTTTGAAGTTATTGATGAAAAGCAACGCTCGGTGGCAATTTCCGGTATATCGCAGTATTTGTCTAATCAATCAAACTCTTTTAAATCCACAATAGAAAAGGAATATAATAAGGTTCAAAACCGTCTACTTATGGAGCTTGAAAACATTATTATACTTGTTGTTTCAAACGATACTGCCTCCATTTGGGACTACCTAACCGAACTCGGAGCAAAAGAAGTTGTGTAAACTATGAAATCTGAAGTTTTAGCCCCTGTTGGCAATAGCGAAATGCTGGTCGCCGCCGTTAGAACGGGTGCAGATGCCGTTTATTTTGGCTCAGACAAATTCAACGCACGCCGAAATGCTGATAATTTTAGCGGTGAACAACTAAAAAAAGCTATCGAATACGCCCATCTTAACAAAGTAAAATGCTACCTAACATTAAATACAGTCATTAAGGACAGTGAAATTCCTGCCGCATTGGAGCTGGTTTCGGAGGTTGTATGCTACGGTATTGATGCCGTTATTGTACAAGATTTAGGCCTTGCAAGGCTGCTGCACGAACGCTTTCCAAACCTTCCGCTCCACGCATCTACACAAATGTCGGTACATTCGGCTGCCGCCCTTGATATTCTTAAAAATATGGGCTTTTGCCGTGTTGTACCCGCAAGAGAGATGACAAAATGTGAGCTTACTTTACTTTGCAAAAGAGCAAAAGAATTAGAACTTGAGGTAGAGGTGTTTGTTCACGGTGCACTTTGTATGTGTCTTTCGGGGCAGTGCTATTTCAGTGCCTTTTTAGGCGGACGAAGTGCCAACCGCGGTCTTTGTGCAGGCACCTGCAGACTTCCCTTTTCATCCAAAGGCGGAACGGGCTATGACTTAAGCCTTAAGGATTTAAGTTTGATAGCTTATTTAGATGAGCTCACCGAAATGGGGGTAGCCTCATTTAAAATTGAAGGACGAATGAAACGTCCCGAATATGTTGCTTCAGCCGTAACCGCAATAAGACAAATGGTAGATTTTGGCAAAGTAGAGCCAAAAATTTCATCTCTTTTAGAGCAGATTTTTTCTCGTGACGGCTTCACCGACGGCTACTACACAAAAAATCTTGGCAAGAATATGTTTGGTGTACGAAGTGAGCAGGATAAAAAACTTTCAGCCGATGCCCTCTCTGAAATACACGGTCTTTACCGTAACGAAAGGCAAAAAATCCCGCTTAATATGTCGCTTACGGTAAAATCAGAAGAGCCTGCCGTTTTAACTGCCGATGCCGACGGATTTTCCGTCACCGTTTCGGGGGATTTACCTGAAAATGCAATAAATCTTCCGCTTTCTGATGAAAGAGCCATAGCCACTCTTTCAAAGCTGGGCGGTACCTGCTATTTTGCAAATAATGTTAAAACCGATATAGAGAGTGGACTTATGCTACCGCTTTCCTCACTAAATCGGCTACGAAAAACCGCGGTTTCACAGCTTGATGCTAAGCGATTAGGCGATTATCCTACCGAAACACAAAAATTTTCATTAGTAGAGGTTAAAAAAACAAAGCATCGCAAAATCAAGGGATTTTTCGTTCGCTTTGCTGATTTAGAGCAGGTTATTTCCTGTATTGATTTTTTACCCGAGCTTAAAGGATTTTCGCTCCCCGCGGAAATTTTGCTAAAGGGTTTTAACTCACAAAATCAACTTAAAAATCTGCTTACTAAAGCTTATGCCGAGCTTCCAAGGGGTAGTACTTCAGACGAAAATATAATAAAATCCTTAAAGGAATTAAAGCGTTTTGGTATTAATAATGTAGTTTGCCACAGTCTATCGGCTATACAGCTTGCCACCAAGCAGGGCTTTAAAATAATGGGGGGCTTCTCACTTAATATATTTAATACCCACGCACTTAAAACCGCCGAGTCTTTAAATATATTTGATGCCGTTCTTTCCCCCGAGCTTAGCCTTAATGAAATATCCGCTTTAGGTGATACCGATAAAATAGAAATTTATTCTATGTGCTACGGCCGTCAGCCTCTTATGCTTACACGAAACTGTCCCGTAAAAAACGGGGTTGGGTGCAGTGGTAAAAATAACGGCAGATGCATTATTACAGATCGCAAAAAGCAAAGCTTTCCCGTAATATGCCAAAATGGATTTTCCACTATTTTAAACTGCAAAATTACCGATATTTCGGACAGTATTTATAAGCTTTCTGCAGATTACGGATTTTTATATCTAACTCTTGAATCACCCGATACCACATTTGATATTATAAATTCCTTTTTGAAAGGCAAAAACCGAAATGGAGCAGAATATACCAGAGGTCTTTTTAAATCGGGTGTTTTGTAAAAAAGTAAAAATCCCGCACACCTAAAGTGAACGGGATTTTTGGAGCTGATGATCGGAATTGAACCGACAACCTGCTCATTACGAGTGAGCCGCTCTGCCTTTGAGCCACATCAGCAAATTCTTAACTTATAAAATTATACCAAGTTTTGATTAATCAGTCAAGTAAAAAACAAAAATAAAAGGAGAAAAATCTTATGCCGAATGAAAAACAAGAAAATGAAAGACACGGAATAGAAGAAAGATCTGTTTTTGGTAACACCCTTATGATGTTGCGTAAGGCTAATAAATTAACTCAGGAACAGGTTGCAAATATTTTAAAGGTTAAGCGTTCCTCTTATGCATATTACGAAAGAAATATCACTCCGTCACTTGAAATAATCAAAAAACTTTCGGTGCTTTTTGATGTGTCGGTACATTTTTTACTTTATAAAACCGAAGACCCACGCTCCCCGTCTCCCGCAACATTACGTGACCCCGATGACCCCTCTATTGTATGGACAAGCGACCTTAAAGCAGATGAACGCGAGTTTATTATGTATTATCGAATGTTGAACTCCCCAAATAAGGAGAAAATATTCAAAGAAATCAAAGATTTAAATGACAAACAGCCTTAAACACCCTATAAATAAAATTTCGTGACAATTTTTTGTTGTTATTTGTCGGTTTTTATGTTAATATTAAGTATAATCTTTTTTGGAGGTTTTTAAAATGAAAAAGTTTTTCGGCGAATTTAAAGAATTTATCACCAAAGGTAATGTTATGGATATGGCTGTAGGTTCTATCATAGGTCTTTCTTTTAAGGACCTTGTTACCAGCTTTACCAATGATATTATCTCCCCTATTTTAGGCCTTTTCGGCGGTGTTGATTTCAGCGATATGAAGTGGGTTATCGGTACAAAAGAGGTTACTGATGCTACCACAGGTGCTGTTACTGTTGTAGAAAACTCCATTAACTACGGTGCTTTTGTTACAGGCGTTATTAATTTTATAATTATGGCTCTTGTAATATTCTGTATGGTTAAGCTTGTTGCCACCGTTAGCGGTTGGAGCAAAAAGCTAGTTAAAAAAGGTGATGAAGAGGTTGCTATAGAAGAAGCTCCCGCACCCGAAACCACAGACGATATTTTAAAGGATATTCGTGAATTGCTTAAGGCAAATGCAGAAGAAACTACAACTAATTAACATACTTTAAAACGGATGGCAACATCCGTTTTATTTATATAATAAAATTTTTTGCAAACACTAAATAAAAAACGGAGTTATTATGTCAACTACTCTACAAAAATTAGATTTCAAAATTCCCGATATTTCAGATTATTCTAAAATTATAAGCTTTTTAAAGCCCTTTGCAGAAAAAAGTATGTCCTGCGAAATAACACCTATGACTTTGCTTATATGGAAAAACTACTATCATCAAAAAATTGCTTTTTATGACGATATGATGTTTGTATCACTCGGCGAAAACAGCGAAATTTTTCTTCTTCCATTTGCCGATGATATGAAAAAAGCCGTAAATATTTTAAAGGATTACCAAAGGTCACGAAATAGAGCACTTGTTTTTCTGGGAGCCGAGGGTGTTCGTTTGGATACTTTCAACGAGCTGTTTTGTGAAGAATTTTCACAAACTGAGTCAAGAGATGATTTTGAATACCTGTATTTAACCGAAAAACTTAAAAATTTAAGTGGAAAGAAATTTCACTCTAAACGCAATCACATATCGGCTTTTTCAAAGGCACACGAATGGAGCTATGAAACGCTTACACCCGAAATACTGCCTGAGGTTTTTAAAATGGCGGATAGGTGGACCGAAGAAATGAAAATGCTCACCGACGACCCCAAAAGCATTGAAGTGGAAAATGCCGCCTTAAAGGAATATTTACCGCAAATGCAAAAGCTAAATCTTTGTGGAGGATGTATTAGAGTTAACGGCGAAATAATTGCATTCACCTTTGGTTCGCCTATTAACAGCAAGGTTTTTGATATTCATGTAGAAAAGGCTCTGCCCGAATTTCGCACCGCCTATTCCCTTATTAATCGCGAATTTATAGCGAATGAGCTTTGTGATTTTGAATATGTCAACCGTGAGGATGATATGGGCTTAGAGGGTCTTAGAAAAGCTAAGCTATCCTATCGCCCTGATATTTTGCTTAAAAAGTATGTTATAAGGGAGCTTTAATTTATGACCGATTATACCGAATATAAAAAATTATATTTGCTATGCTTCACTGATGACACCGAAGAGGATGCCGAGCTACTTTTTAAAAATGTACTGTCAAAGGCAAAAATGCTGTGTGAATATAACGAAAAGGGCTTGCCCATAGCAATGCTTTTTTTAATGGATGCAAGCATTGTAAATAACGGCAAATCATCTGATTATTATTATCTATATGCCGCCTGCACTCACCCCGATTACCGCGGCAAAGGCATTATGGCTGCTCTTTTAGAAAAAGCTAAACAAACCGCAATCCAAAGTAACAAGCTAGGTGTATTTTTAAAACCAGCAAATCCACCTCTTTTTAAATTTTACGCCAAATCTGACTTTTCACCCTACTTTAATGTTTGTAAAATAAATATGTCGGCAGATGACTTCATAAAAAGCAATCCACCCGAGCTTTCAAAGGCAGAAGCTATAACTATGGAAGAATGGTACGATACTCGCAAAGATTTTCTTAATTCAATTAATTCCTCTTATGTAGATTTCAGCAAGGAAATTTTAATCACCGCCGCCGATGGATGTACCCCTATAAAAGCAGAGGATTTTGGATTTGTTTATGAGCTTCGTGACAGTCTTTTTCTTGTTAAAGAGGCACTTTGCACCAAAGGGAATATAGAAAAACTGCTTGGTGCGATTTCTTATATATTGAAGACAACTAATTGCAACACAGTAGAAATTAGACTGCCTCCCCTTTTAAAGGACCAGCTTACAAAATTCGGCGACGTACTACAGCCCTTTAGTGTAATGTGGTTTTCGCCAAGTGCAAATCAATCCTACGAAAACAACGGGCATCACGGTTTCGCCTTCGACTAACCCACCGCTAATGTTTCACGTGAAACAAACGCGTGGCGTTTGATCCAATTACGAATGAGTTTGCAAATTTGGCAAAATTTTACCCCGCGTCCACATCAATTGTTAATTTGCGACGGTCGCTAACGCGTGGCGTTTGATCCAATTCCGCCGCAGACTTACGGTATAGCTTAAGCTTCGTTCCGCGTCCACATCAATTGTTAATTTGCGACGGTCGCTAACGCGTGGCGTTTGATCCAATTATTAAAAAGTAAACCTCTCGTCGTATTCTCGATAGAGAGGTTCTTTTTTTATAAACTAAATTAAATTTTAACAAATATCTACAAACTGTTCTTGCTAGGCTTACAAACAAGTGCAGCTAAAAGTCCGAAAAATATCGCCGCCGCAATTCCCGCCGCAGTGGCGGTAAGACCTCCGCTTAAAGCACCTATAATACCGTAGTCAATAACCGCGGTTTCTACACCCTTTGCCAAAGAATATCCAAACCCCGTTAGAGGTACGGTAGCCCCCGCACCCGCAAAATCAACAATGTAATCGTATAAGCCCAATGCCGTTAAAATCACACCCGTCACAACATATCCTACCAAAATCCTAGCGGGTGTCAGCTTGGTGCGGTCAATTAATATCTGACCTATAACACAAAAAAGCCCACCGATAACAAACGCTTTCAAACAATCCAAAAGGATTTCCATAATAATCCCCCTTTTTAAAATATTGTTGCTCACCTTGCTTAAATTATTCAAATATTTTTAAGATTACATATTTACATCAAACGCCACGCGTTAGCTGCTTCCGTGAATTCACAATTAATGTGGACGCGGGGTATAAACTACGCCGTATTTATAGACCTATTCGTAATGAACGGTCTTCGACCGTTTCACGTGAAACATTTTTGAAAAAATGTTATTTTAGTGTTTATCTTTTAAAAGGTTTGTGCTATAATAGATTTACAGCATTTTGGGGGATTTTTTCCCTTTATACATATAAATTCTAAGGAGGACGCCGTTTTGGGCAAAATAATTGCTATTGTTAATCAAAAAGGCGGTGTTGGTAAAACAACAACGGCCGTTAACCTATCCGCTGGCATTGGAATGTTAGGCAAAAGGGTGCTTATTGTGGATATTGACCCACAAGGCAATACAACAAGCGGTTTTGGTATAAATAAACGCGAAACTGTATTTTCGTCCTACAATCTTATTACAGGTGATAAGCCTGCCGAAATGGTCATAAAAAAAACCGAATTCAAGGGCGTTGATATTGTCCCCTCGGCAATGGATTTAGCGGGTGCAGAAATTGAGCTCTCTGCAATGGAAAACCGCGAAAATAAGCTAAAAAACGCACTTGCAACAGTAAGAGAAAACTACGACTATATATTATTAGATTGCCCACCGTCGTTAGGTCTTATAACACTTAATGCCCTAGTCGCAACCGATACCTTTTTAGTGCCCATACAATGTGAGTATTTCGCTCTTGAGGGTCTTTCACAGCTAATGTCCACAATGCGTCAGGTTAAAAGGCTTTACA
Source organism: Clostridia bacterium (assembly GCA_017622415.1). GTDB lineage: Bacteria > Bacillota > Clostridia > Oscillospirales > Acutalibacteraceae > UMGS1279. Next base: position 9,222 of record JAGARD010000162.1, read on the forward strand.
ATCCAACTTTGGAAATCGAGGGCGTTTTACTTACAATGTATGACGGCCGACTTAACCTAACCCAACAGGTAGTAAACGAAATTAAAAAATTCTTCGGCAAAAAGCTCTATAATACAGTGATAACCCGCTCGGTACGACTTTCTGAAGCCCCAAGCTTTGGTCTACCCATACAGTATTATGATAAACGCTCTAAGGGTGCCGAATGTTATAATAACCTCGCAAAAGAATTTATTAAACGAAATAAGTAAGGAGAAATAAAAATGGCAATTAAAAAAGGTCTTGGTAGGGGTCTTGACTCCCTTATGAACGAAAACGCTACTGATGATAACCTAACCGCAGAGCTCAGACTTTCAGAAATTGAGCCTAATAAAGACCAGCCACGTATTCATTTTGATGAGGAAGCCTTGCAGGAGCTTGCCGAAAGCATAAGCACTCACGGCCTTTTGCAGCCCATAGTTGTCCGTCCTATGATTGGTGGTACATACCAAATCGTAGCGGGCGAACGTCGTTGGAGAGCCTGCCGAATTGCAGGACTTAATACCGTTCCTGTTATAATTAAATCGCTTGATGATAAGCAAACAATGGAATTAGCCCTTATTGAAAATCTACAGCGTATGGACCTTAATCCCGTTGAAGAATCTAAAGGCTATGCCCGTCTTTTAAAGGAATTTGAGCTTACTCAAGAAGAGGTTGCCGAAAGGGTGGGTAAATCCCGTTCAGCCATCACAAATGCGTTAAGGCTTCTGAGTCTTCCCGACGATATGCTAAATGCCTTGGCAGAGGGCAGAATTTCGGCAGGTCATGCTAGAACACTTCTGTCCTTTACCGATACCGTTTTACAGCAGGAAGCCTTTATAGCTGCTGTTGAGGGTGCATCGGTACGTCAGCTTGAAGCAATGGCTAAGACTGCAGGCAAGAAAAAAGCTGAAAAGCCCGCCACAAAGCAGGATAGCTTTTACCGCGAGGTAGAACTTGCTCTTAAAAACGAAACACACCGCAAAGCCGTTATTAAACCAGGTAAAAACGGCAGAGGCACCATAACCATTGAATTTTATAATAAGGACGAGCTTACCGAGCTTGCAAATAAAATAGTAGGCAAATAAAAATCTAAAACTTTTAAAAAGTAGGTGAGATGCAGTGCAAACCGATACAATAGCCGCAATTTGTACCCCCTTGGGAGAGGGCGGAGTTGGGGTAGTCAGAATTTCGGGTGACAAAGCCTTTGAAATTGCAAAAAAGGTTTTTAAACCTAAAAATAATAAAGATATAGAAAAAATGAAGGGCTATACCGCCGCATTCGGTAAAGTTTATGACGGCGAGGAGCTTTTGGACGATGCGGTTGCACTTGTTTTCCGCTCACCAAAAAGCTATACAGGTGAAAATACCGTAGAAATATCTGTTCACGGCGGTACACACCTTATACGCAGAGTTTTAAGGGCGGTTACCGCGGCTGGAGCTAGACTTGCCGAGGGTGGAGAGTTCACAAAGCGTGCCTTTTTAAACGGTAAAATGAGCCTTACCGAAGCTGAAGCGGTTATGAATTTAATATCGGCTAAAAATGACCGAGCACTTAATATTGCTACCAAAAATAAAGAGGGTGCACTTTCACAAAAAATAAAAAAAATGACCGATAAACTGCTTTATCTTGTAAGTGAAATTTCGGTATTTTCCGACTTCCCCGAGGATGAAACTCTTTTTTTGAGCGAAGATAACTTTTTAACCTCTTTAAAAGAAATTTCAGCCGATTTAAATACTCTTATTGCTGATTATGATAAAGGAAAGCTTATAATCGACGGCATAAACACCGTAATTGCGGGCAGTCCTAATGCAGGTAAATCCACCCTTATGAATTTGCTTTCCAAAACCAAACGCTCCATAGTTACCTCTATTGCGGGCACTACACGAGATGTTGTGGAACAAACCGCAAAAGTAGGCGATTATACACTACTTCTTGCGGATACCGCAGGTATTCACGAAACTAATGATGAGGTTGAGCAAATAGGCATTGAACAGGCACTAAACCGCCTTGATACCGCCGATTTGTGTCTTGCAGTGTTTGATACCTCAGTACCCGTCACAAATGACGATAAAACCCTTATTGAAAGAATAAAAAATAAGCCTACCCTACTTGTTTTAAATAAAAATGATTTAAACTCTACAAAAGAAGATTATTATGAAAGGTTAAATATTCCATTTGTTAAAATTTCTGCCCTTACTGGTGAGGGTGAAAACGAATTGGTAGAGCAAATTACCAACCTTTTAAAGCTTAATGAGCTCGACCCTAATGCCGAAATGCTTATTAGTGAAAGGCAGTATCAAACGGTACAAAGGGCTAAAGCATCGGTAAATGAAGCTATTTTTTCCCTTGAAAGCGGAGTAACGCTGGATGCGGTAGGAATTTTAATTGATGACGGTCTTGCCGCCCTTTTAGAATTAGATGGAAAAAGAATAACAACCGAAGTAGCGGATGAGGTTTTCCGTAACTTCTGCGTAGGTAAATAATCCCCCTGAAAGGAAGAATTTTTTTGCAAACTTATTTAGCAGACAGTATAGATGTTGCCGTTATTGGTGCAGGTCACGCGGGCATTGAAGCCGCACTTGCCTCGGCACGCCTCGGCGCAAAAACAGTATGCTTTACCATAAATTTAGACTGGGTTGGAAATATGCCCTGTAATCCCTCAATCGGCGGTACTGCAAAGGGTCATTTAGTTCGTGAAATTGATGCTTTAGGCGGTGAAATGGGAAAAGCTGCCGATGCAAATACTCTGCAAAGCCGTATGCTTAATCGCGGAAAGGGCCCTGCAGTACATAGTCTTAGAGCCCAAATAGACAGACGCGATTATTCAGCATATATGAAGCATACAATGGAAAAGCAAGAAAATCTGCTTGTGCGTCAAGCCGAAATAATTTCTCTTGAAAAAACCGTCGAGGGATATGAGCTTACAACTGCTTTAGGTGCAGTTTTTAAAGCAAAAAGCGTTGTTTTGGCGACCGGCACATTTTTAAAGGGAAAAATATTTGTGGGAGAGGTTAATTATGAGGGTGGCCCCGACGGCACCTTTGCCGCTACTACCCTTTCAAATTCACTTTTAAAGCTTGGCTTACCTCTTAGAAGATTTAAAACGGGCACTCCCGCAAGAGTTCTTAGAAGCAGTATTAATTTTGAAAACCTTGAAAAGCAAGAGGGTGACGAAAAGGTTATTCCCTTTAGCTTTGAAACCGAAACTCCCCCAGAAAACAGCGTTTGTTGTCACATAACCTATACAAATGATGATACAAAAAATGTTATTTTAAATAATCTTGACCGCTCTCCCCTTTACGGCGGAGTTATTGAGGGTGTAGGTCCCCGTTATTGCCCCAGTATTGAGGATAAAATTGTCCGATTTGCTGATAAAAAACGCCATCAGCTTTTTATTGAGCCTTGCGGAAAAAACACCGAAGAAATGTATCTTCAGGGTATGTCATCATCTCTGCCCGAGGAAGTTCAGCTTAAATTTTACCGCACAATTGCAGGACTGGAAAATGTAGAAATAATGCGACCTGCCTATGCTATTGAGTATGACTGTATTGGCCCGTTATCGCTTTTCCCAACCTTAGAAGTAAAGGGACAAAGGGGGCTTTTCGGTGCAGGTCAGTTCAACGGCTCCTCAGGATATGAGGAAGCCGCCGCTCAAGGCCTTGTAGCGGGTATTAATGCCGCAAAATTTACAAAGGGCGAGGAGCTATTTCATCTTGCCCGTTCAGGCTCATACATTGGCACCCTTATTGACGATTTAGTAACAAAGGGCTGTGCCGACCCATACAGAATGATGACTTCACGCTCAGAATACCGCCTTATTTTACGTCAAAATAATGCAGATGAAAGGCTAACCCCTATAGGCTATGAAATAGGTCTTATAAGCGAAGAAAGATATAATAAATTTAAACAAACATTAGAAATTAAGGAAAAGGAAATTGAAAGGTTAGAAAACACATTTGCATCCCCCAGTGAGGAAATTAACAAAATGCTTGAAGAAAAGGGAACAGTACCGCTTTCAACAGGTGTTCGATTTGCCGATTTAATAAGGCGTCCTCAGCTTTCCATAGCAGATATTTTACCCTTTGACAGTGAGCATCCAACACTTTCGGAAGAAATTTTAGATAAAATAGAAACCGAGATTAAATACAGCGGATACATAAAACGTCAGCTTGCAACGGTAAAGGAAATGCACCGTATGGAGGCTACAAAGTTAGATGTAAATACTCCTTATGATGAAATCTCAGGTCTTCGCTTGGAGGCTAGAGAAAAGCTTTTAAAAATAAAACCGCTGAATATCGGTCAGGCAATGGGAATTTCAGGTGTAAGCCCTGCCGATATTTCTGTTCTTATAATCTGGCTTCAAAAGAAAGGAAACTAAAATGCCCGATTTTAATTTTAAACCCCTTTTGGAATATGCAGAGAAAAATAATATTTTTCTACCCGAAAATACGATAGAACGCCTTACTCTCTACGGAAATCTGCTATTAGAGTGGAATGAAAAAATAAATCTTACCGCAATAAAGGACCCCGACGAAATAGTAGTAAAGCATTTTATAGACAGTCTTTCACTGCTTAAAATTATTAGTCCTAAAGATGGTGACTCTCTTATTGACGTTGGCACAGGTGCAGGCTTTCCCGGTATGGTTATAAAAATCCTTCGCCCGAAACTGAATGTAACCCTTTTAGACGGTCACGCAAAACGCTTTATTTTCTTAGAGGATTTACAAGCTAAGCTTGGTATTAAGGCAGAAAATTTGCATATCCGTGCCGAGCTTGCCGCAAAGGATATAAAATATCGCGAAAAGTTTGACTTTGCCACCGCAAGAGCAGTTGCAAGGCTTAACACCCTTTCAGAATATTGCTTACCCTTTGTTAAAAGGGGTGGAAAATTCGTTTCTATGAAGGGCCCCACAGCCGAGGAAGAATTAACTGAAGGTAAAAAAGCTATAGAAATTTTAGGCGGAGAAAATTTATCCCTTATAAAAGAAAATTTACCTATGGATAATACAAGATTTTTTATAACCGCCGAAAAAGGGAAAAAAACTCCCGAAAAATATCCAAGAGCATCTGCAAAAATAAGCAAAAATCCACTTTAATATATTAAAAAATTTTATTTTTAAGGAGCTTTACTTATGGAAAAATTAAATTTAAAAGATTACGAAGAAAAAATACTTGCTTTTGAACGCAAAAAAAATTCTAAAAAGCCCGTAAGAATTTTTTCCTTAACCCTCGGTCATTTGCTTTTCATTTTTGGCTTAATAACAACTGTTTATACTTTTTTTCCTGTTATTTTGGGAGAAAAAAATGCAGCTTCTTTAAAATCAATTGATTTTTTCAGCGATATTTCTAATATATTTTATGAGCTTGCTTTTTCTCTAGGACTTCCCGATTGGACTGCTTATATTTTTCTAATTTTGTCCAGCATTATTATTCCTATTGTTTTAGTATTAATTTTTAATTGTTTTTCTGTATTTCTTGTTAAGAAAGAAAACTCTAAGCTCATAAAAAAAACAGATCTCAGTTCCGATATAAAAAATACCGAAAATTTAATTGAACGCATCGAAAAGAATTTTTATTTTGAGTCAGATATTGAAAAAAGATTTTCTTTAACAGGTCTTTTCATTTATTTTGCTGCTACTGCTTTTGTTCTATATTTTATATCAAAGTCTATAAAAAGCATATCTTTAGAAGAAAATATAACAGCCAGCTTATTTATAGCAGCAATGTCATCTGTTCTTTTCTTATTAATACGATTAATATATTTCGCCTTAGTGCGTAAAATATGGGAATATTGGCACTCTTCTAATGAATTTAAAACAAAAAAAGAGCTTGAAGATTATTTAAGCAAATTAAAATCCGAAAAGAAACGCATTGAAAAAGAAGCAAAAGAAAAAAGAGAAAAAGAACAAGCCAAGAAAGAAAAAGAACAAAAACGACAAAATCAAATCAAATCTCAGGAATTATATTTAGAAGCCACAAAAACGGATGAAATAGAAGAAAACCTAATGAAAAAGGCAGCAGACTTAGAGCATCCCGAAGCTTGTCTTTACTTTGGTAAAAAGTTAATGGAGGATTTTAGCTCGGATAATTTTACTAAAAAAGAAAAAGATGTAATTATAAAGAAAGCTAAAAAATATTTATATAGTGCCAGAAACTTAAATACAGAAGCTAAATTTTTATATATCAATGCTTCAATTATGACAGAGTCTAAGGATTTAGATGAATGGAAATACACTCTAAAAGAATTAAGAGAAATTGAAGCATCGGGAACGCTGCCTGAAAATTATGCAGATGCTTGTTCTACTGCTATACGTATTGTTGTAGATACAATAGATAAATTAGATGAAAAAATTGAACAGAAGAAAAACTATACCCCTAAAATAAAACGCTCATATTGTAAATTTTTTAACGCAGGTATATGTAACAGGGAATCGGGTGCAACTATTGTATACCATTGTAATTATCATAATAACCCTGCTGCTTGCTCAACTGCAAGAACCTATGACGGTATTGTTTATGAGTTTGAATAACTATTGTTTTTAAAGTGTCAAAATACTTTGAAAGGCTTATTATGAAACAATTTTTTAGTAAAATTAAAAGGTTTAAGGAAACTAAATCAGGAAGAATAATTAAAAAATCGGTAGAATACTTTTTAATTGTTGCGGTTTCTCTTTGGATTGGTTTGCTTTTTCATATTTTTATATTTCAAAATTTTATAAAATTAATATTTAACCCATCCCCACTTGTTTATAGACTTGTAATATCTATTTTAGATTTAACAACTATATTTACTGCAATTTACTTTTTTGTAAGCAAAGAAAGCTATGAAACAAAACGCTTTAATATTAAAGAGATTACAGTTTGTTCCATTATTCTTTTAATTTTACATAACATATATGCTTATGCCTTGGGATATGTTATATATTCTGCAGGACCTGTATACGATTTTGGATGTTTTCTATATTACGGAAATCATCAAACAAATATTAAGCATTATATGCTGGAATTGCCTATGTATATAGAGTTTATTTCATTTGCTATTTTTCAATTCGCAGTATACTTACCTGCAATATTCTTTGGTGAATATTTTGGGGTTAAAAGACGCAAAAAACACGAAAAACAACTTATTGAATATTGTAATACAAATAATTAAAGCTCACTAACAAAAAAGTCTTAAAAGTTCAAAATAAAACCACGCCTTTGTAAAGACGCGGTTTTATTTTTATCCTCTTTCAATTGCTAAAACATATTCTGTGGATTTTTCAAGCTCATTTTTAAAGCATTTTGCCTTTATTCCGCTTTCATTAAGGTGGCCCGCCATTCTTTCTATACTGTTTAAAATTATTTTATCGCTTGTAATAGTTGCCGTCTTAATTGGCTTCACTTCTGGCTTTTTTAATTCTTCAATATATTTTTTTGCCTCACTGTTTGTAAGGCTTTTAACTATTATTTTATTAAGTATTTCACGTCTTTTTTCGGCTTCAAAATCTAAAAACATATAAATAAATTCTTCATCAAAATTGTGATTTACTATAATCTCTCTTTCGTCCTCACCAAGATTAAGAATACAAAGCTTTTTTTCTAATGCTTTTAAGCTTATTCCAAGAGCATCTGCAAGCTCATTTTTTGTTATTCTGCTGTTTTTTAAAATTTCTCCCATATAAAGAGCTTTTTCAAATATTGAAATGTGCTTTTTATTTTCATTTTCCGATAAAAAAACCATATCCGCCTCGGCATCTGTCAGTGACAAAATAATTGCAGGTATAGTTTTTGCCCCTAAAAATTCAAATGCGTTAAGTCTGCGAAGTCCGTCAACCAAAATATATCTCTTTGAATTTTTTATATCACGTCTTAAATAAATAGGCTCAATAAGTCCGTTTTTCTTTATGCTTGCCGCAAGAGTGGATATTTCCTCATCATATAAATTTTTAAATTTTATTCTGTTTTTTACTGTTATGTCACTTATTTTAATTTTATTTATTTTTTCACTTATGTAAAAGGTTTTTATTTCCAAGCCCATTCCACCTTATTTTCTAAATATTGTATTTTAATATTACAACTACAAAATATATCTTGTCAATGGGTGTAAAATGTAACCTTTTGAAAAGATTTGTCGCAAAAAAAAGGATACTGAATTTTAATCTTCAATATCCCTTTTTTCTACAATAATTTTATGTTTCTTTTTATTACCTTTTCGCCTCGCCAAGCATAAGCCCTATTTTTTATATCTTCATTTTCAATGTATTCATTTCTATATGAGTTTATAAAACCTCTGATTTCAGTTAAAGCGGAATTTTTATTCATTGGACATACGTTTTGACAAATATCGCATCCCCATACTGTTTTATTTTCTTTTATAAGATTTTTTTCTGCTTCGGTAAGTTCCTTTTTTTGCTGAGTTACAAAAGATAAGCATTTATTATTTTTATCACTCAAAAATCCGGTAGGACAGGCTTTTAAGCACTCTCCACAGTTTATACAGTTAGTAATACTATTTTCAACTGTTTGTATTTTGTAGTCGGTTACAATTTCGCCTATAAAGCAGAAGCTCCCATATTTTTCATTAATAAGCAGATTATTTTTGCCTTTAACACCTAATCCCGATAAAACTGCCGCCTTAACCTCATTTATAGGTGAATTATCTATAAAATATTCAAAGCTAAAATCCTCATATCTTTCTTTAAGACTTTTTACAATATCTTCAAGTATTTTTCCAGCTACAAAATGGTAATCCTCAACTGCAGCATAGCGTGAAATATTTATTGGTTTTTCCTTTCTTACCTTATATGGAAAAAGCATTGTTATAACACTAGCAGAATTTTTTGGTAATCGGAGTTTTGCAGAGCATTCAAAAAGCTCATTTTGAAGCTTATCAAAATCACAAAATCCATAAAATTCAATGCCTTTATTTTTAAAAATTTCGACTAAAAAATTCTTCACAAAAATCACCTTAAAATTTTTTAAAAATTCTATTAAAGATTTTAACATATTTCGTGTTAAAAAGCCATAAAAAGGTTGAATTTTTTTAAAAAATATGATAAAATATTTTAGTACAATTATACCCTTACAGTTTTAAGTTTTATGAGAAAATAATATACTAAAAAATCAAAGGAAAGGAAGTAAAAAAATATGCAAATTGAATCCATAAATGATGTATGGAAAGCGGTCTGCGACGAATGTATAAATAAACAGTATTTTACCGAAATTGCATACGGTGTTTGGTTTGCCGATATAGTACCAATAAAAATGGAAAACGGCAAATTTACAGGCTCAATATATTCCAGCTATAAAAAAAGCATTGTAGAATCAAATTTTAAAAATTTTGTTGAAATTGCACTTAAGGATATTATGGGTTTTCCAATAGAATTTGAACTTTTTCTTTCAGATGAAAACGGAAGTATTATTCAAAATAAACCCGAAGAAATTAATTCTAGTAATAATTCCTTTGAATCAAGCTTTACATTTGAAAATTATATAGTTGGTTCTTCAAACCGTTTTGCTCACGCCGCAGCAATGGCAGTTGCCGATAGTGAACAAACAATAAATTTATATAATCCTCTTCTTATTTACGGAAATTCGGGTGTTGGTAAAACCCACCTTTTGTTGGCAGTAAAAAATCACGCAAGTAAAAAATTTCCTAATAAAAAAATTGAATATATCCGCGGTGAAGAATTTACCAATAATATGATTAAAGCCCTGCACGATGGCTCGATTGATGAATTTAAAAATCGCTACAGAAATGTAGATATTTTTCTTATGGACGATATTCACTTCATTGCAGGTAAGGATTCAACCCAAGAAGAATTTTTTAATACCTTTAATGCACTTTATCAAAACAATAAGCAGATTATAGTAACCTGTGACCGTCCCTTAAAGGAAATTAAAACTCTTGAGGACCGCATTCGTTCCAGATTTGAGGGCGGTGTTATGGCAGATATAACTCCCCCAGATTTTGAAACAAGGGTTGGTATTATAAATACTAAAGCATCTCTTTTAAATTTAACTTTAGAAGAAAACATTGTTTATTTTATAGCTGAGCATATAAAAATGAATACCCGCCAACTGGAGGGTGTTGTTAAAAAACTTCAGGCCTTTGTAAATCTTCAAAATAAAACTCCTACAATTTCGGTAGTTCAAGGCTTTATAAGAGATGTTATAAGCGATACAACTCCCGAGCCAATCAAGGTTGATGAAATAATTGTTCAGGTTTCAAAAACCTTTAATGTAAGCGAAAAGGATATAATATCAAAAAGAAAAACTGCGGCAGTTGCCTTTGCAAGGCAGGTTGCAATGTACATAGCAAGAGAAACCACCGAGCTTTCATATAAAGCAATAGGTGAAAGCTTTGGTAAGGACCACGCAACAGTTTTATATAATGTTCAAAAAATTGAAGAGCACCTTAAAAACAACCCATTTGATAAAGAACTAGTTGAAGATATTATAAAAAACCTTAAAAGGGATTCTTAAAAATAATACAGAGTGTAATATTTTTTTAAAAAAGTTATTCACCTTTTTAAGTTAATAAACATTAAAGTTTTTAACTGCTATGTGGATAATTTTTAAAATGAAAAGTTATTCACAAATTATTAAATTTAAGCTTTAAAAAATAAATACCCTGTTTTTACCTTAACTAAGCCAAATTTTAAGGTTATTACAGTTATTAACATCCCCTATTAATACTTCTAAAAATTAATAAAAATAATTAAAATAAATTTAATTTTAAAAAATGATTTAGGTGATACAAAATGAAAATTCTGGTAAACCGTGAACAACTTGCAGAGGCTCTTTCAAATTTACAAAGAGCAGTCACTCCCCGTTCCTCTCTTCCAATTTTAGAGGGTGTACTTCTTTCTGCCGAAACCGACCGACTAACCCTTATGGCATATAATATGGAAATCAGTATTAAAAAAGAGCTTCCTATTAGATGCGAAAAAGAGGGAGACGTAGTTATAAGTGCAAAAATCCTCTTTGATATTATCCGTAAGGTGAACGGTGATATTATTGAGTTTGAGGTTGATGAGCGTCAGGTTTGTCATATTAAATGTGGCGGAAGTGTTTTTGATATTTTAGGTATGAAGTCAGAGGATTTTCCCGAAATGCCTAATGTTGCCGAAAAAGACAGTATTACAATATCTTCCGAGCTTTTAAGAGATATGGTAAGACAAACTATTTTTGCAATTTCCTTAAAGGAAGAAACAAGACCCATTTTAACAGGTATTAATTTTGAAATAGAAAATAATGAAATTAAGCTTGTTGCAATTAACGGAAACTGTCTTGCAATCCGTAAAGCACCTATAAAATATGAGGGAAAAATCAATTTTGTTGTTTCGGGTCGTGCAATTGGTGAGGCTGTTAAAATAATCGGCGATAAGAGTGAAGATATTACAATTAATATCGGTGCCAGAAATATCGCTTTTGATATTGACGGCTATGTTATGACCTCCAGACTTATTGAGGGTAACTTCATTGAATATCAGCGTTCAATTCCTCTTTCAAATAAGCAGGAAATTAAAATAAATGTTCCCGAATTTATTGAAACCTTAGAAAGAATTTCACTTGTTATTTTAAATGACCAAACTAAAACACCTATTCGCTTTAGTATGGAAAGAGATAGAATTTTACTTTCTTGTTCATCCTCGGTTGGTCGTTCAAATGATGTTTATGAAACTACTCTTCAGGGTGAAGAATTTGAAATAGGCTTTAGCAGTAAATATTTGCTTGATGCCCTTAAAGCTACAGAAAGTGAGGAGGCTATTATAAGATTTAACGGTTCTTCGGCTGCTGCTGCAATTTATCCTACCGATAATGATGAATTTTTATATCTTGTAATGCCAATGCTTCTTAAATGATAAACGAAGTAAAAATAACAACCGATTTTATTAAATTGGATAGTTTTTTAAAGCTGGCTTCAGCCGTTTCTACCGGCGGTCATGCCAAAATGGTAATAACCGGTGGTGAAGTAAAGGTTAACGGTCAGGTCTGCCTTATGAGGGGTAAAAAGCTTTATAAGGATGATACCATTGAATTTGAAGGAATAGTTTATAAGGTTACGGTATGATAATTAAAAATCTTTATTCTAAAGGCTTTAGAAATTTTAAAGAGTTAGAATTCTTGCCGTCTGAAAATATGAATGTTATTTATGGCGATAACGCTCAGGGAAAAACAAATCTGCTAGAGGCAATATGGCTTTTTTGCGGAGCTAAAAGCTTTCGCGGTGCAAAGGATAGTGAGCTTTTGGGGTTTAACTCAAATAAGGCTGTTAATAGTTGCGATTTTATATTCGGCGAAACCGAAAAAAATGCTAAAATAATAATTGAGCAAAACCGCAAGGCAGAATTAAACGGAAAAATGCTTTCCTCTGCATCAAAGCTTGCAGGAAATTTTTATGCAATTGTTTTTTCCCCTACCGACCTTAACTTAGTAAATGATGGTCCTATGGTCAGAAGAAGATTTTTAGATACCGCAATAGGTCAAATTTATCCTCTTTATAATGAAAAGCTAAGAAATTATGTTAAGGCGGTAACCCAAAGAAATACTGTTTTAAGGGATTTAAAATTTCATAGTGATATTGAATTTTTACTTGATGATTTTGAAAAATCCTTGGCAGTTTTAATTAAGGAAGTTCTAAAATATCGCTACAGATATGTAGAAATTTTAAAGGAAATTTTACCCGAAATTTATGGTGGACTGTCGGGAAAAAAGGAAATTTTAAATATTGAATATTCCTCGGCAATTTCAAAAAATGCTGAAATCGAAGAAATAGCCGAAATATTAAAAAAAGCTCGAAAAGAGGATATTTTAACAGGCAATACCTCGGTTGGACCTCATAGAGATGATTTAAATCTTATTTTAAACGGCTCGGCAGTTAAAAGCTATGGCTCTCAGGGTCAAAGGCGAAGTGTTTGCCTTGCTTTAAAGCTTTCAGAAGCTAAGGTTTTAAAAAGAATAACAGGCGAATATCCAATTGCTCTTTTAGATGATGTTATGAGCGAATTAGATAGAAGCCGTCAGGATTTTATTTTAAATCATATTAAGGATTGGCAGGTTTTTATCACCTGCTGTGACCCATCAAATATAAAGGGACTAAAAAACGGCACCGTATTTCAAATGAAGGGAGGAAATTTCTGTAATATAATGGTTAAGTAATGTTGCAGAAAGTATTATGTATCTTCATTTAGGCGGCGATAAGGTAGTTAAAACCAAGGATATTATAGGTATTTTTGATATGGATACCTCAACCGTTCAAAAAAATACCAGAGATTATCTAAAAAAGGCTGAAAAATCGGGCGAGGTTGTTACGGTTTCCTACGATTTACCAAAATCCTTTGT
>JAGARD010000163.1 GCA_017622415.1 Clostridia bacterium
AAGCGAGGAGCCTACAACCGACTTTGAAGAAACACGCCTTAGCTCTACGGCATCATCAGCGATAAGACGGTGACCTCTTTTAACAAGCTCGATTGCCGTTTCACTTTTACCTACTCCGCTTTCACCAAGCAGTAAAACACCTTCGCCATATACCTCGACCAAAACACCGTGACGGGTAATTCTGGGGGCTAGCTGAACATTCAAAAAAGCTATTAAAGAAGAAAGGAAATTTGATGTAGAATCCTCAGTGCGAAGAAGCGGAACCTCATATTTTTCGGCATAATCACGCATTTTTTCAGGTATATCAAGCTTACGTGAAATTATTACCATTGGCGGTTTTCGGGAGAAAAAAGACTCAAGACAAGCATCTAGCTGAGTCTCACCCAGCTCCCACAAATAGCTTTCCTCGCTTTTGCCGATTATCTGAACTCGTTCACTGTCAAAAAACTCATAGTGACCCGCAAGCTGTAATCCGGGACGGTTAACCTCAGCATTAGTCACTAGTATTTCCTCAGGCTTACCCGGAAGATAAAGTATTTCAAGCGAAAATTCATTAATCATTTTTGCAAGAGAAACTGAAAAATCTGTTTTCATAACATCCCTCCTAGTATACAGATTTATTATACACTAAAAGGGCAACTATGAAAAGTCTTTTTTTAAAAATCTTAGCATTTTTTCAAGATATTTACCACTATATACAAATTATTTTTTAAATCTTAATATAAAAAGATTTAATTTGTTGAAAAATTGATATTTTAATGTTATACTAATTTAAAATCGTTTAAAGGAAATGATAAAAAATATGAAGAATAAAACTCCCAAAACATCAAAAGAGGTGCTGCTTACTCTGCTTAGAAAAAAACAAGCGAAAAACGGCATCCCCTACATAACCACCAAAAGCACATCCTACCGAATTGTTCGTTGGCTGTTTTTTGCGGCGGTTATATATTGTACATTAATAAATCTTTTTTACATACTTGGAAAATCAGGCGAAATGGCGGCAAACCTCGCAAATATGGGCACTCCTCAGCCACATCAGGAACTTGAAATTGCAAGACTTTACACAACCCTTAACATTATGGTTGTGGCTAGTGTTGGAATAGTTTTATCTGAAATTTTTGTTTGGCTTAAGCTACCCGTACTGCAAATTGTTTTCAGCATAGCATCAAGCATAACAATTATAGCACGATTGTCGCTCGAAATTAACGACCCAACAGGTAATACTCTATCCTCAAATCACATAATTCCACTCGTAATTCTATGCTTTTTTGCTATAGCTTCGGGCACACTTCATTTGCGTCAGCTTTATAAAGATAAAAAGGGCTGTAATGAAATAAGCGAAATAATTTACAAAAAATTCGGTGCAGTTGCAAAGGATATTTCACCCGATGAGTGGGAAAATGTTTTAGCAGAGTATAATCCATAAAACAAGAAGGTGTAAAAATGCCGTTAGACGGTTCGTTTATTGCCTGCTTAAGAAATGAACTGAAAGCGGCAATAGATTGTCATATAGATAAAATCCACATCCCTGCGAAGAACGAATTTGTTTTTGCACTTAGAGGGAAAAATTTAAGTAAAAAGCTGTTTATTTCCATCTCACCAAGCTGTCCCAGAGTAAGCTTTACCGAAACAGTTTTTGAAAACCCCGCAAATCCGCCTATGTTTTGTATGCTGCTTAGAAAGCATTTGGCATCAGGACGAATTTTGAGCATTGAGGGTATTGGGGCTGAAAGACTTATAATTTTTAAAATCCAGTCCACAAACGAAATGGGCGACAGAGTAATCAATTCCCTTGTTTTAGAATTTTTAGGTCAAAAAACAAACTTAATTTTAGTGGATGAGCAGGGTAAAATTTTAGATTCGGCAAGGCGAAGCGATATTGAATCGGGCACACGACTTATTCAGCCGGGTGCTACCTATACTCCACCCGAAAACGGCACTAAAATCGATCTTTTAACGGGTGATTTAAAGCTTGCCGTACAAAAAATTCTATCCCAAAATGAGGCAAGACTAAGTGATGCGATTATTCAAAATCTTGCAGGAGTTTCACCGCTTATCTCAAGAGAAGTCGCTTTTTCTTTAACAGGCGACTGCGACTCTACCGCCAAAACAGTAACCGAAAATGAGCTTCTTAGCCGTCTTTCGTCACTTAAATGTGAGGTTGAATTGGGTGGAGCACCTATTGTTTTATATGATGAAAACAATCAGCCTAAGGACTACAGCTTTACCGAAATTAAGCAATACGGTAGTTTATATAAAGTTAAAAAAGCAGACTCATTTTCAGCTCTTTTAGAGGATTTTTACGGCGAGCGTGACCGACTCCGCCGCCTTGAATTAAACAAATCT
>JAGARD010000164.1 GCA_017622415.1 Clostridia bacterium
GAACCCCCGACCTGCTGATTACAAATCAGCTGCTCTACCAACTGAGCTACACCAGCAAACCAAAGTGCCAAAATAATATACCACAAATCCTACCCAATGTCAAGAGAAAAATAGGATTTTTTTAAAAAATTTTTATTTTTTTGCAAATTTCAATTTTTAGTTCATTTAAATAGGGCAAACTTGCTTTTTTTAAGTACAAAAAACAGGGGTATTCCAAGTCCGTAGCATACTACAAGCTCGCCCACTGCAACCTCGGCGGCACATATTAAAAAGCCTATTGCTGAAAATCCCTCGGGCAAAAACCACGCAACCTCTGTGCCCACTATTACTGCGTTAAAAATAACGGGGAAAAACATTGAAATAAGTGGTAGACCCTTAAAGGTTATTTTGCGTGTGCAGTATGAGCAAACGGCTGCAAAAGCCGTAGCAAAGGTACCAAGCAAAACATCCACCATACCAAACGGACTGCCTAGATTACCAAGAAAACATCCTATTATAAGCCCCGGGATTGCGGCAGGTGTGAATGTGGGAAGCAGGGTGAGGGCTTCGGAAAACCGAAACTGTACTCCGCCATACGCAAGTCCAATTGCCGCCGAAATATATGTTGCAACGGCATAAAGTGCGGCAATTAATCCGCCCGTTACCAGATAATTTGTTTTTTGCTTTGTGTTCATATTAAGTGCTCCTGATGTTGCTTATTATTGTTTATCGGATTAGGTATATAGCATTTAAAAAGGCAGTCTTGCATAGAACAAGACCGCCTTTTTAAATATATTTATAAGGTAGTCCTGGTTTTGTTTAACGACAGGATGGTACAAACGAACTGTCGGTTTACTTATTATACAACGCTTGATTTTAAAATGCAAGCTATTTGTTTAAAAGATTTTCAGGTAAAATTATTTCTCCTTCGTTTTTCTCAAACTCTTTTATATTTTGGCGAAGTAAGTATAAAATTTGTGCATTAGCACTTCTGCCCTCGTATTTGGCGATATAGTGCAGTTTATAATGAAGCACAGGGTCAATTTCAATACCTAAATGTTTATTATTTTTATTTCTCACTAAAATCACACCTCAACTACTTAAATTAAGTTTATTTTAAGTAGATTTTGTGATATAATGTTGAAAGTATACTTAAAATAAGTATACTTTATTTAAGTTGTGGGGTGTTTTTATGGAAATAAGAATAGTGATAGGCGGATGCAGAGATTTTAACGATTATAATTTTTTCTGCAAATATGTAAATCGGTATTTAGAAAGAATTAAGAAAAATAATGAAATAATATTACTGTCAGGGCATTGTAAGGGCGTAGATGTTATGGCAGAAAAATACGCAAAAGAGCAGGGCTTTGGGCTGGAAATACATCCTGCTGATTGGCGAAAATTTGGCAAATCTGCGGGACCTAAAAGAAATAGAGAAATGGTTATAAAGGCAGATTATGTTATTGCTTTTTGGGATGGGAAATCACGCGGTACAAAAAGCTTGATAGAGTACGCAGAACAGTATGAAAAACCAATCAGAATAAAAAGAATAGATTTTTAATTAGAAACCAAGAATATCATACTCTCGCCGTTAATAGTAATTGTGTCCCTTTCGGGAGGGTTGCCGAAAACAGTTTTATAGCCCTCTAAATTAATATCAAGAGGGATTTTTTCGGTATCGCCCCAACGGTTAATTCCGATTATTGCCGAGCTTTTACCGTCATATCTTTTGAAAACAACAAAACCGAGCCCCACCGCCAAAAACTCCAAGCTGCCCTGCTTAAATGCGGAGCAGTTTTTTCTTGCGGCTCCTAATTTTTTGTAAAAACCCAGAAGCTCGACATCCTCATTATCCCAAGGGAATGTAGCCCTGCAAAAAGGGTCACCGTAGCCCGAAAGACCTGCCTCATCGCCGTAATAAAGGGAGGGCAGACCCACAAGGGTATACTGCAAAAGTGCGGCAAGCTTCAGCATTTTTTTGCCTTTATTATATTGTTCCTCGGTAAGAACTTGTTTGGCTTGCCAATCCCTTTTTCTGCCGTTTATCGGCTCTCCTGCAAGTCGGGTTAAAATTCGTGCGGTGTCGTGCGTGCCAATGTGATTCATTAAATTATGAAGCGTCTGGGGTGGGTAATTTTCCAAAACGGTCATTATAGTTTCTGCGAAATCTTTGCCATTGCCGCCACATACAAAATCTATAATGGCATTTGCAAAGGGGTAGTTCATAACGCTGTCAAGCTGTCTGCCACGTAAAAATCGGCGTCTTGATCCGTAGCTTATTTTGTTGGTGGCATCCTCCCAAACCTCGCCTAAAAGATACCCATTACGGTTTTCGGATTTAACAGCTATTCTAACCCTGTCCAAAAATGCATCGGGAAGCTCGTCTGCAACGTCAAGACGAAAGCCCGCCGCACCGCGTCGCATCCAATAACGGATAACCCCGTTTTCGCCTGTGATAAATTCGGTAAAGGAGGGGTCATTTTCATTTGTTTCGGGTAGAGATTTTACGCCCCACCAAGAGTGATAATCTCTGCCATCTTCTTTAAACTTATACCAAGAGTAATATTTGCTATCTTTATTGTTATAAGCGCCGTCCTCACCGTAGCGTTTTTTAGCATTGAAATAAAGGCTATCATCGCCTGTGTGAGAAAAAACACCATCTAAAATAACATCAATGCCGTATTTTTTTGCGGTGGCGCATAGGCTTACAAAATCCTCCTCACTGCCAAGCAATGGGTCGATTTTAAAGTAATTTGCGGTGTTGTAGCGGTGGTTGGAGTGCGCCTCGAAAATGGGATTTAAATAAATCATAGTAACACCAAGGGAGTCTATATAATCTAATTTTTGCTCAATTCCCTTTAAATTTCCGCAGTAATAGTCGTTTCCAAGGCATTTAAAGGTGTTATCCTGAGTGTATTCGGGTTGCTCGCTCCAATTTGTTTTTATATATCGGTCATCGGGGTAGGGCAAGGAATTTTCGCCCTTTGAAAAGCGGTCGGGGAATATTTGGTAGATTATTCCACCGCGTGTATGTATGGGGGTTTCAAACCCCTTTTCGTAAACGGTAAGCTGGAAATCGGTGCCTTTTTTGGGCTCGAAATCGCCAAAGCCACCGCCTATGTTTAAAATCTCTCTTTCGCCATCACTAGTGTAGGCAATAAAATGATAAAAATAAAGACCCTCTTCTAAGCTGACCTCGGTACTGCGTGTATAAAAATTGCCCTCAAGACAGTTGCAGTCGTCGGTCATTTCAAAGTAAAAGGTCTTTTCGTTATCCTTATTAAAATGTGCGACCACGCCCTTAACATATCCGTCACGGGGCAGAAGCACACTAAGCTTAAAGCATTTGTGTGCTTCTACACTGCCGAAGATAGACTTATAAAAAGTATCTCTGGAATTGTAGGGCATGGTACGCATTTTGTATCACCTGTGATTTTTATTTAAGTGGTGTGGCATCCCAAATATTTTTTGCGTAATCGTCAATGGAACGGTCAGATGCAAAGATACCCGAGGATGCAATATTCATAAGCGACATACGGTTCCAAACATCTTTGTCGCTGTAAAGCTCTGAAACCTTATTTTGAGCACGGGTGTAGTCGGCAAAATCGGCAAGAGCCATATAGGTATCGTTGTTTTTAATATGCTCGGTAACATTTCTGAAGTCGGTGCCAAGTCCCGTTCCAAGGAAGTCCAAGACATCGCGGATAACGGGGTTATTGTTATAATATTGGGAGGGTTGGTAGCCAACCTTTTTAAGGCGGTTAACCTCGGGGGTTTCCATACCGAAGATGATGATGTTATCATCGCCTACTGCCTTATGGATTTCCACGTTTGCACCGTCCTCAGTACCGAGTGTTACAGCACCGTTCATCATAAGCTTCATATTACCTGTACCGCTTGCCTCGGTGCCCGCAAGAGAGATTTGCTCACTTACATCTGCCGAGGGAATCATAAGCTCGGCGAGAGTAACGCGATAATCCTCCATAAACACGATTTTTAGCTTGTCGCGTACAGCGGGGTCGTTGTTCACAACCTGACTTAAACAGTATATCATATGAATAATGTGTTTTGCAAGCATATATCCCGGAGCGGCTTTGGCACCGAAAATATAGGTTTTTGGGGTAAAATCCAAATTCGGATTATTTTTAAGAGCCAAATATTCAGCCGCAATGTTCATAACATTAAGGTGCTGACGCTTGTATTCGTGAAGTCGTTTTACCTGCATATCAAAAATCGAGTCGGTGTTTAGTATTATTCCGCAGTTGGATTTTACATATTCGGCAAAACGCTCTTTATTTGCTTTTTTAATATCAAAAAGGGAGCTTAAAACCTGCTTGTCATCGGCAAATGCCTTTAATTTTTCAAGCTGATTGGTATCCTTTTTAAAGCCGTCGCCAATAACCTCAGTAAGATAAGAGGTAAGACCCTTATTGGCTGAACAGAGCCAACGGCGGTGGGCGATACCGTTGGTAACATTTGTGAATTTCTCGGGGGTAAGACGGTAATAATCGTTAAAAAGGTCATCCTTTAAAATTTCGCTGTGGAGCTTGGAAACGCCGTTTACGCTATGGCAAACCGAAACGCAAAGATTAGCCATTTTAACAATTCCACCCGAAATAATTGCAGTACCCTCAACATAATCGGCATCGTGGGTTTGCTCCCAAACCTTGGCACGGTGGCGGTTATCAATTTCGGTGATAATATCAAAAATACGGGGAAGTCGGCTTTTAAACAAATCACACTGCCAGCATTCAAGTGCCTCGCTCATAACGGTGTGATTGGTGTAGGCGGCGGTACGGGTTACAAGGTCGAAAGCACTGTCCCAAGAGTAGCCGCACTCATCCAAAAGATAACGCATAAGCTCGGGGATAACAAGTGCGGGGTGGGTATCGTTAATGTGAATAGCCGCCTTTTCGGGAAGATTATCTAAAGTTCCGTAGGTGCGAAGATGACGGCGTAAAATATCCTGAATGGATGCAGAAACGAGAAAATACTGCTGACGAAGACGCAGAGACTTACCCTCCATATGATGGTCTTCAGGATAAAGCACCTTGCTTATAACCTCACAGTTTGCCTGCTGCTCCAAGGCACGAACATAGTTACCCTGATTAAATGCCGCCATATCAATAGAGGGGGTTTCGGCACTCCAAAGTCTTAAAACGTTAACCGTTTTGCCATCATTGCCTGCAACCATAAGGTCGTAGGGCACAGCGTGAACGGGGGTGTAATCCTTGAGTTCAACGTGGTGATAGTCGCCGTCCCACCATTCATCAACCCAGCCGTCGAACAAAACATCAACAGCAGAGGTAGGGCGAGCCTCAAGCCAAATACTTCCGCCGGGGAGCCAAAAATCAGGCATTTCGGTCTGCCAGCCGTCTACCAGCTTTTGACGGAAAATACCAAATTCATATTTAATGCAGTAGCCCATTGCGGGGTAGGAGCCTGAGGAAAGTGAGTCTAAAAAGCAGGCGGCAAGTCGTCCAAGACCGCCGTTACCAAGTCCTGCATCGGGCTCCAGCTCATAAAGCTGACTGAGCTTTACGCCAAAGGATGAAAGTGCTGATTTCATATCCTCCTCAAGCTCTAAATTATAAAGATTATTTTTAAGGGAACGACCCATTAAAAATTCCATACTAAGGTAGTAAACCATTTTGGCACCGCTTTTTTCGGTTTCCTTGCGAAAGCCTGTGCGGCGTTCACGCATAATACCTAAAAGCACCAAAACAGTTGCCTTATAAAAAAGCTCATCCGATGCCTGTTCGGGGGCAACACCGAAATTGTGAGAAAGGGTAGCGGCTATTCGGGTTTTAAGCTCTTTGGGTGTATATTTCATAAAAAGTTCTCTCCTTTTGAAAATCTATAATAATAATACATAATATATAATATTATATTTTGCGTCAAATTTCAAGTGTATTTATTAATATTATGATTTAAAAATCAAGGTTTTTTATACAAAATTTATAAAATAATGGGTTGATTTAAAAAATATTCCTAAAAAGTTATGCAATTAGCACAAAAATAACGGTTGGTTTATTAACTGTACAAGATATTAACGGACACAAAAAAGCAAGATTGACAAAAGCTTCATTTAATGTCATAATAAAATCATAAAAAATTTTTAAAAATTAATGCAATAAAATGTGCTACAAATACATTAATTATATGAAGGGAGCAAAATAGCAATGATTGTTTTTTGTACGACAACCTTTTTCGGTACCGACGATAAAACCTTAGATGAGCTCATTTTTAAGGTTGCCAATAAGGATACTTCCGCTTTGGAGGAGCTTTACAGGCTTACTAAATCGGGAATTTACGGCTTTGCCCTTTCAATGCTTAAAAGCCCTTCAGATGCGGAGGATGTTTTACACGATACATATTTAAGTATTTGGGCGTCTGCCTATATGTACGCCTCCGAGGGAAAGTCTATGGCGTGGCTTATAACAATAGCCAAAAATCATTGCTTTAAGGTTTTTAGAAACCGTAAATGGAGCGAAGAAGAGCTTTCGGAAAATACTGCCGATGAAGCTTTGGATTTTTCCCTTTCGGCTGATGAAAAATGGGTTTTAGAGGAATATTTAACCACCCTTAATGATGACGAGAGGCAGATAATAATGCTTCACGCGGTGGCTGGCTTTAAGTACAGAGAAATAGCAGATTTACTTAATATGCCGCTTTCTACCGTGCTTTCAAAGCATCACAGAGGACTTAAAAAATTAAAAGAAAATTACAAAAAGGAGGGCACCCTTGATGAATAACAGAGAGATTGAAGCAAAAATTAAGAATGCAGTTGAAAAAACCACTCCCGATGTTTGGGAAAGGGTGCAACACGACATATCTCACGGGAAAGGAGAGCTAATTACTATGTCTGATAAAAGGAAAAAAGGTAAGGCTTTGGGATTTATTTCGAGCATTGCCGCGGCACTTGTGCTTGTATCAATGGCGATTTTTGGAATTACAAACTATAGTAGGGCAGATTTAAAGGTTGTAGGGTCGGTGTATTTAGAGGTTAATCCGCAAATCGAACTGTCAATTAACACCTATGATGTTGTGCTTGAAGCAACGCCGAAAAATGAGGATGGCAAAAAGGTGCTGGGCAGAATGGAGCTTAAGGACACTCAGTTGGATGTTGCTCTTAATGCAATATTAGGCTCAATGGTTAAAAACGGATATTTAACAAGTCAGGCAAATTCGGTTTTAATAAGCGTTGAACACCAAAGCTCGGAAAAGGCAAAACAGCTTAACGTTGATGTTTTAAAGGCTGTTAAAAACAATGATTTTCAGCTTGCAACGGTTGTTCAAACGGTTAATAATACCGAAAAGCTTAAAGCACAGGCCAAAAATCTAAACATTACTTCGGGCAAGGCTGAATTTATACAGCTTATTAAGGAAAAAGGGGTTAAGGCTTCCGAAGAAGAATTATCCAAGCTTTCGGTACACGAGCTTAATGTTATTTTCCAAAGCCATATTAAAAATAATGAGATAATTGAGGGTGCCGATTATAAAGGCACCGCCACCCAGAATAAATATATAGGTATCCAAAAGGCAAAGGAAATCGCCCTTAAGGATGCTAAGGTAAACCAAAAGGATGTAAGAGATTTTGACGCAGATTTAGACCTGGAAAAGGGCAAAATGGTTTACGAGGTGGAATTTGAAGTAGGGAATACCGAGTATGATTACGAGCTTGATGCCGTAAGCGGAAAGATACTTTTCTCTCATAAGGAGGGCTCTAAGTCTGATACCGAAGTAAGCTCTAAGCTGTCAAACAGCACAAGCACCTCTTCTGCTAAAGCAGATGCAATTATTGCTCCTGAGGATGCCCTTAAAAAGGCGGTTTTGCACGCAACGGGTCTTGCTTCAAGCAAGGTAGCCGATGTGGATGTTGAGCTTGACGAAGAAAGAGGTATTTACCACTATGACGTTGACTTCAAACACGGCGGATATGAGTATGAATATGAAATTAACGCCGTAAGCGGAGAAATTATAAAAAGCGATAAAGATCGCGACGATTAATCCTTAAAGCCCAATTTAAAAAATTATAAATAAAAGTTTCCCCTTTTGTAGTGGCTTAAAAGCCTTGACAAAAGGGGTTATTTTTTTAATAATTTAAATTTGTTTTTTTTAAAATTGGAATTATAAGCTTAAATGCAACCGCCGCTAAAACCGAGTTAAGCCCCGCCTTTATAAGGTTAAAGGGAATTATGGCGGGTAGCAAAAGCTGCTCCACCATCTCACGCGGGGTACCCAAAAATTCTACGGTGAGCCACAAATTCATAGGAATCATAATGACGGTCATAGCAACCGTAGCGGAAACCGCCGCAAGGGAAAGCTTTAATACAGTCGGCTTGCGGTTGCAAATTGAAGCAAAAATAACCGTCATTGCCCCTGTGGATACAAAATGCATTACAAAGCCTACCCAGCCGTCACCGCCCATTAAAAATGCTTGAATAAGGCAAACTGCGAGCAAAACCATAATTCCAGCGGGGAATCCCAGGGTTAGAGTTGCCAGAATAATAGGAATATCTGCCATATCGTAAACCAAAAAAGGCGTAGCAGGGATAATGGGTATTCTTATAAAAAGAATTGCCAACACCGAAATTGCGGTATACATTGCCATTAGTGAAAGCTTAAGTGATTTTTTCATAGTTTTCCTCCGTTTGACTCTTTCGGGAAAAATAAAACCCCTTTTCCTAAATCAAGGAAAAGGGGCATTAAGTGTTTAAAGCTTTTTATTAACACTTCTTCTCACATCCGGACTTTACAAAAAGTATATTTTTGTTTACCGTCGGTTTTGGAATTTCACCAAATCGGCCACAGGAAATTTATAAATTAACCCGCAGTTCACGGACTTAAAGGCAGTTTGCCTTATCACCGTCGGTGGGGAATTTCACCCCGCCCCGAAGAATTATTTTTTATATATTATATGCCTATGAGTGGCTTTTGTCAATTGTTTTTTGATTTTAGCCTACAAATAAGGTAAAAAGCAGACATCCAAAGCACACCTGCGACGGTTATAATAACAAGGGCGGTGAAATTGGTTGCCGAAATTCCTGTAATATCAAAATCGCCTGTATCGGGATTTTGCAAATTTGGGGCAACGAGCAAAATATCGGCAATAAATGCCGCAAGTGCACCAAAAGCTCCTATCAGCTTCAAATAAAAATGACTTTTAGGTGCATTTTCCTTTGCAATTCTGGAAAGGCCCTCATCCTTAAAGTTTATTGCTCTTGCTAAGTATGCCGCACCCGCTACCGAAATAATAAGCTCGGGAAGCATATATGTTGCGTTGTAGGCAAGGGAATAAACAAGTGCCTGCGTGTCGGGAATGGAAAGACCTGCCCATACGGTACAGCCTGAAATAACGTGGCATATGTATCTTAAAAAGCATACAAATGCCGTACCCGAAAGGATTGAAGCGGTTTGATTTTTGAAAATTCCCTTAAAAATTCCGCCAAATCCGCTAACCGCAAAGGCAATAATGTAATCAAGCAGAATTATGGCAACCGCCGCCGCGGCTGAGGTTGCATAAGAAAGGGAATTAATTCCCATTAAAAGCTGTAAAGCACCGTTTGTAATACCCATTCCGAAGCCCCAAAGCATACCGTGACGATAGGCGATTAGAATAGGGGGTAGCATACTGCAAAGGGTAATACTGCCGCCATAAGGCAAATCGAGTAGCTTTAAATAGCTTAAAATAATGGTAAGTGCAAGCATAACCGCACTTTCGGTGAGCTTTTTTGTGAAGCTTCCTTTAGTTTTTTTCAACATTCATCATCCTTTAAAAATAAATTATGACAAACAAAAAACCGCCCGCATCATTAAAGATGGGGCGGAACCTTAACTGTTAAATTAAGCTATAAGCGCTTAAAGCTTAAAAACATCCCTACGTCGGAATTACCCGAATCAGGTTCCAGAGTTGGACTTAAATGTCCTCTCAGCCGAATGGTGAAAATCCGCGGAGCTTTCACCAAAACAGCACCCCTTGTTTTGTTGTCAAGGATATTATAGTACAGTCTTTTTAGATTGTCAAGCAGTAATTTTACTTTTCTAAATATTCAAGCGGGTCAACAGGCTCGCCGTTTTTGTAAAATTCAAGATGCAAATGGGGAGCATCTAAGCATTCGTTATTTACTGTTCCGAGAGGTCCTAAATTTGTACCCGATTTTACAATCTCGTTTTCCTCAACTGCAACCGACTTATTAAGTCCTGCATAGACCGCTTCCATACCGTTGCCGTGGTCAATTCTAACTAAAAAGCCTAACTGAGGGTCGTTTATAATTTCAGTTACCTTGCCGTCGCCCGCCGATTTTACAGCAGTACCCTCATCGGCTTTAATGTCAATTCCGCTATGCAGACGCATATCGTTAAAGGTCACAGAATACTGTAGCTCTGTTGCACTGAATTTTTTAATAACCTCACCCACTACGGGGAATATGAAGTATTTGGCGGTTGGAGGCTCTAAAATTTCCGCTTCTTTAGAGCTTACCTTATCTAAAATCTCCTCACTGCTTGTAGAGGAGCTTACTCTGTCATCGGGAATATCGCTTTGCTCCTTGTTTGCCTCTGCCTCTTTGGAAGAAGTGTCCTCTACTGTTTGGGCGGTGCTGTCACTTGTGATGCTGGAGGGGGGAGTAGAAACCTTGTCCAGTGCCGACCAAGCCGAAACGCCTATTGCTATCATACAAATTCCAAGAGCAACGTAAAAGCCCTTGCCGTTTAAAAATCTGTTAAGTCTGCTCATAAATTTTTACCCATCGGCAAAATGCCGTCCTTTCAAAAAATCTTTGTAAATATTTTGAGCAAAAAACAGCAGATTTATACGAAATTAAAATTAAAATATTATGTTAGCCAAAAAGCTTTTCTGCGTATCTCACCGAGTCCATTGCGGTTTTGCCGTAAAATGAAGCACCTATATTATCGGCGTAATCCTTTGTTAAAACGGCACCGCCCACCATTGTTTTAACATTGGGGCATTTTTCCTTTAAAAGGGTAATCGTCTGCTCCATTGCGGGTACGGTGGTGGTCATAAGTGCCGAAAGTCCAACAAGAGTGGCCCCCTCGCAAGTGGCGGTTTCCACAATCCTTTCGGGCGGAACATCTCTGCCTAAATCAATAACCTCAAAGCCGTAATTTTCCAGCAGTACCTTTACAATATTTTTGCCAATATCGTGAATATCGCCCTTAACGGTTGCAAGAATTATTTTTTTGCCGTTTTTGGTATCGCCCTTTTTAATCTGCTTTTTTACCTCATTAAAGGCGGCGGTGGCAGCCTCGGCACTCATTAAAAGCTGAGGCAGATAAACAGTTTTGTTTTCAAAGCCCTTTCCAACCTCGTCCAAGGCGGGGATTATGTGAGAATTTATAACCTCCATAGGCTCGGAAGATTTTAAAAGCTCGGCGGTTTTTGCCGCCGCTTCAGACTTAATACCCTTTATTATAGCACCCGAAACACCCTCGGCGGTGTTTGTTTTTTCAGTAGAATTGCTTGAAACTACGGTAGTTTTGTCTGAAATTTTTTCTGCAAAATTAATATAATTTGCAAATGCCTCATCCTTTCCTGTTAGTGCCAAAAAGCTGTGGTATGCCTTTTGCATCTCTGCAGAGTGGGGATTCATTATGGCGGCATCAAGACCGTTTTGCATAGCCATTACAAAAAATGAGGAGGTTATGAAATCGCGATTTGGAAGCCCAAACGAAACATTTGAAACACCAAGGCTTGTTTTAATTCCCTTACTGTGCAATATTTTAATCGCCTTTAGGGTTTGGTTTGCGGCGTCAGAGTCAGCCGAAACCGCCATTGCAAGCGGGTCTATTATAATATCCTTTTTGTCTATGCCGTAGCGTTTAGCTTCATTTATTATCTTTTCGGCAATTTGTACTCTTTCCTCGGCGGTGGAGGGAATACCGCTTTCATCTAAGGTAAGTGCAACAATAAGTCCTCCGTACTTAGCCGCAAGCGGGAAAACGGCATCCATACTTTCCTTTTTGCCGTTTACAGAATTTATCATAGCCTTGCCGTTATAAATTCTTAAGGCGTTCTCTAAAGCTTTTGGGGATGCACTGTCAATTTGAAGCGGTAAATCTAAAATAGCTTGAAGCTCGAATACGGTGCGTTTTATGAACTCGGCTTCGTCAATTTCGGGCAGACCTACATTAACATCTAAAATATCCACGCCCATATCGGCTTGACGTACACCCTCATTTAAAATGTAGGGCATATCATTTTCAATTAGTGCCTGTTTAAAGCGTTTTTTGCCTGTGGGATTTATTCTTTCGCCTATTAAAATGGGTCGGTCATTAAAAATTACACCATGAGTGTAGGAGGATATAACAGTATGATTTTTAGGGGTAATTTCCTTAAATTCAGAGGTTTTTAAAGCCTCTGCAAGATGGGAAATGTATTCGGGATTTGTGCCACAGCATCCACCCAAAACGGTAGCACCCATATCTGCAAGCACTTTCATTTCTGCCGAAAAATCGGTAGGTGAAACATTATAGACTGTTTTTCCGTTTGTTACGGTGGGCAGTCCCGCATTTGGTTTTACTATTACGGGGGTGGAGGAATATTTTAAAAGCTCGGCTACAATTTTTTTCATTTGATTTGGACCCAGCGAGCAGTTAAGACCCAAGGCATCTACTCTAAGTCCCTCTAGCATTGAAACCATTGCAAGGGGGTCAGCACCCGTCATAAGCTTGCCCGAGTCATCATAAACATTGGTGACAAAAATGGGCAAATCGCAGTTTTCCTTTGCCGCAAGAACAGCCGCCTTTGTTTCTAAAGCGTCATTCATTGTTTCAATCATAATAAGGTCTACACCGCATTTTGCACCGATTTTTACCGTTTTTGCAAAAATTTCAACCGCAGCCTCAAAATCCAAATCGCCGAGCGGCTTTAACATTTTGCCAAGAGGACCTACATCAAGCCCTACAAAACGTGGCTTTATATGGGAATATTCTTCGGCGGCGGATTTTGCACATTTTACGGCCGCAGAGATTATTTCTTCAAGATTATCACCAAGTTTAAGGCTGTTAGCCCCAAAGGTGTTGGTTGCAACTATGTCACTGCCTGCCTCAAAATACTTCTTGTGTATTTCGGTGACGGCAGTAGGATTTTTTATATTCCAGCTTTCGGGAAGCTCGCCTGCCGCAAGTCCTTTTTTCTGCAAAAGCGTGCCCATTCCGCCGTCGAGATATATTAAATTTTCCTTTAAGTACTCTCTTATATCCATTTTAATATCCATTCCTGCCGCTTTTATTAACCGATACCTATTATC
>JAGARD010000165.1 GCA_017622415.1 Clostridia bacterium
AATCTTATGCTAAGGACATTACCGACGAATTTATTGTTCCCACAGTTGTGGATAAAAATGGTATGATTAAGGCTAACGATAGCGTTATCTCCTTTAACTTCCGTCCCGACCGTGCAAGACAGTTTACCCGTACTTTTGTGGATGAGGCTTTTGATGGCTTTGAGCGTAAAAATGGTTTCTTCCCCTTAAATTACGTTTGTATGACCCAGTATGATGAAACTATGCCTAATGTTAGCGTTGCATTCCCTCCCGAAGAGCTTAAAATGACTCTTGGTGAGTATCTTGCCGCAAATAACAAAACTCAGCTTAGAATTGCTGAAACTCAAAAATATGCTCACGTAACATTTTTCTTTAACGGCGGTGAGGAAAAAACCTTCGAGGGTGAAGACAGAATTTTAATTCAGTCTCCCGATGTTCCCACCTTTGATTTACAACCCGAAATGAGTGCACACCCCGTTTGTGATGCCGTTTGTGAGCAGATTACTTCGGGCAAGTATGATGCAGTTATCTTAAACTTTGCAAACTGTGATATGGTAGGCCATACAGGTATTTTTGATGCCGCAGTTAAGGCTGTTGAGGCAGTTGATACCTGTGTAGGCAGGGTAGTTAAGGCTGCTACCGATATGGGCGGTGCAGTAATAATTACTGCCGACCACGGTAATGCCGACTATATGTATGATGAAAAGGGCGAGCCCTTTACTCCTCATACCACCAACCCCGTTCCTTTCTGTGTTGTAGGCTATCCTTGCGAGCTTCGTGAGGGCGGCAGACTTGCTGATATAGCACCCTCTATGCTCAAGATTTTAGGTCTTAGTCAGCCCGCTGAAATGAACGGCGAAAGCATTATTAAATAAAAATATAATAGGAGAATAAAAATGGAAGTAACAAAAGATTCAATAATCGGCGATATTTTAGATTATGACCGCGATACCGCAGAGTATTTCTTTGAAATTGGTATGCATTGCCTTGGTTGCCCTGCATCTCGCGGTGAGAGTATAGCTCAAGCCTGTGCGGTTCACGGTACTGATGCAGATGAGCTTGTTGAAAAATTAAACGCTCACTTTGCAGGAAAATAATTATGCCAATAACGAATAAACGACTGCTTGCTGCAGCCGAGTTGTTAGGGTATGTAAATAGCGTGGCGGACATTGGTACCGACCACGCTTTTTTACCTATACATTTAGTTAGAGAGGGCATTGCTAAAAAGGTAATCGCCTGTGATATTGCTGAGGGTCCGCTTTCGGTTGCTGAGGCGAATATTGCTAAATACTCTCTTTCGGATAAAATTGAGCTTCGCCTTGCAAACGGACTTTTGGGACTAAAATCAAATGAGGTAGAGGCTGTAACCATACTCGGTATGGGGGGAGAAACCATTGCCGATATTTTAACCGATGCCCCGTGGGTGAAAAATCCTAATATTACTCTTATATTGCAACCAATGTCCTGCGATGACAGACTTCGTGATTACCTTTTGAGAGAGGGCTTTGAAATTTTAACCGAGGTAGGTGTGGAGTCCCAGAGTAGATATTACACCGTAATGAAGGTGCATTATTCAGGCAATTTATCAGAGGTTGGCAGTGAA
>JAGARD010000166.1 GCA_017622415.1 Clostridia bacterium
TAGGTGTGTTCGGCGACATTAAGCAAATGGGAATGGGCGCCTACATAAAAAAGATAGTTGTTACCAAAAAAGGCGAGGATAAAAATTTACTTAATAACGGTGATTTTTCAGACCCCTCGTTATGTTACCGTCCCGATACCCCTTATGAGGTTGCCAAATGGGGTTGGCTTGAGCAGTCATCCGGTGTTGTGGCATCAAACTCCTATTACGATTGGCATCGTTGGGTAAAAACGGCCCTTCAATATGTTCCTGAGGGTAAAGAATATTGGTTTGATGAATACAACATTAATGGCGAGGACTTTGACCGTCACGATAAGCCTTTATTCGGCACACGTCTTGCAACAGCAATGCTCTCCCTTATGACATCGGGTGCACAGTCAAGCGTTATGTGGACCCTGTTTGACCAGCAGTGGCCAAACAGCCATTCCGAGGGTCGCGACGCCTTCCACGACGGCGACCACCGTTGGGGAGTAATGCCTACCTTCTTCCGCTCCTATAAGCCGTATCCTGCATACTATGCCGCAGGTCTTATGTTCCGCTATATGGGCGGTAGCGAGGGCACAAAGGTTTATGAAATCAAGAATGGCGACCCCATCTTCGGTGCGGTTACCGTATCTCCCGAGGGCAAGGTTGGTATTGCCGTTATAAACACCTTTGATGGTGAAAGAGAATTTGAGCTTAATTTAAGTGAGTCTTTGGGCTCGGTTAAGCTTCAAAAAAGAATTTATAACCCCGCAACAATTGAGCCTACAGAAGATGCAAAACAGCTTGCTCCCGTAGGCGAGGTTACAGTGGATAATAAGCTTTCCGATACATTGCCACCCTACTCAGTTGTAGTTTACAGTAATATAGAATAGTTTTAAGTTTTAAAATAGGAAGTCATCCCATGTAGAGATGACTTCCTATTTTTGCATATTGGGATTATCGGTTCTTTCCAGTAGATAATCTACCGAAACATTAAAAAAATCTGCAATTTTTATCAGCTCGTTTATTGCAGGCTCCCTTTCGCCCGTTTCGTATCGGCTCATGGTATTTTGGTTGGTATTAAGGTGCATTGCCAAATTGAGCTGTGATATACCTTTTGCTTTGCGAAGCTGTTTTAAACGCATATTTCCCCCCTTGACCGTATTATCCCATAATAGTATAATTTTAACATCCTATTTTGGTATATTTAAATAAAAAAACAAAAAAAGAGAATAAAATCGGTAAAAATGAGCTATTTGTTGATTAAAACAACAAAAAATATACATATTTTTCTAATTAAATCAGCATAAAAACAAAGCTAATACTCTTGCTTTTTTAAATTAAGTGTGATATAATACAGTAGTATAAGTATATATTCGTTTTTGTCAGTTGCACTAAAGGAGAGTCCCTAAAAAATGTACAGAAAAGAAACTAATAATTATAGCGACGGTAATAACAGTAAAGAATACTATACCGTTGATGTTCTACATATATTAAAATTCGTATTTCAAAGGGTTTGGGCAATTATTGTGTCGGGAATTTTGGCGGCAGCAATAGGGTTTTGCTTATCGGCATTTTTAATTACTCCTAAATATTCCTCGTCAATTATGCTTTATGTAAATAACAGCTCTTTTTCCCTTGGAAGCACAAACTTTAGCATAAGCTCGTCTGAGATTACTGCGGCACAAAGTCTTGTTAAAACCTACGGTGAAATACTTAATAACCGTACCACCTTGGAGCGTGTTATTGATAAATCAGGTGTGGAGTATGATTATGAAGAACTTTCTAAAATGATTGTATCTGCTCCATCTAACAATACTGAGATTATGCGTGTTACAGTAACTGCTAAAAGCCCGTATGTAGCTTCCAAAATAGCCAACTGCATTGCAGAGGTATTGCCTGTTCGTATTTCTGAAATTGTTGACGGTGCTTCAATGGCGGTTGTGGATTCGGCAATTCCAAATAATCAAAAAATATCACCCAGTATTACAAAGTACACAGCGGTGGGCTTAATTCTTGGCGTTTTATTTTCGGCAATGGTTTTAATTGTTCTTGCTATACTTGACAATACAATTCACGATGAAGAGTACATTCTTAATACCTATACATATCCTATTCTTGCGAAGGTGCCTAATCTTACTAATATCGGCGGTAAGCAATACGCTTATTATTCTTCGCACAAGCGTTAGTTTTTAAAGAAAGGATGGGATAATAATGGGACTTTTTA
Source organism: Clostridia bacterium (assembly GCA_017622415.1). GTDB lineage: Bacteria > Bacillota > Clostridia > Oscillospirales > Acutalibacteraceae > UMGS1279. The sequence continues at coordinate 2,192 of JAGARD010000166.1, forward strand.
GAAAAAAGAAAAAAAACGCTCCGTTTGCTTCAAACGCATTTCAAAAAACCTTGCATAAGAATTTGGAATTTACTGCGGTTGAGCAATATAAGCTACTCAGAACTAATTTAGATTTTACTCTGCCCGAGGGTGAGGCTTGCCCTGTAATTGGTGTTACCAGTTCAATGCGAGGTGAGGGTAAAAGTACTACCGCTATTAATCTTTCGTATGTTCTTGCCGAAAAGGGAAGCAAGGTGCTTTTAATAGACGGCGACCTTAGAATACCCTCGGTAGCAAAGAAAATGGGAATTAATAGTTCTATGGGTCTTACCGATATTCTTATGGGTAAGGGTGCTCAGATTTCGGATTTTCAGTCTGAGCTTTTAAATAATTGGTATATACTTCCGTCGGGCGAAATACCGCCCAACCCCTCAGAACTGCTTGGCTCTAACCGAATGGAGAGCGTACTTTCTGGGCTTAGAGAAAAATTTGATTATATTATTATTGACCTTCCGCCGGTCAATATTGTTTCGGATGCTGTATCCATCTCAAGTCTTATAACGGGTATGATTGTTGTTATTCGTGAAGACTATACCGAAAAAAAGGACTTGGAGCATTGCTTCAGACAGCTTAATCTTTCAAACGTAAATATTTTAGGCTGTGTTATGAATGAGTCGAAAAATGAGGGTGGCTCATACAGTAAATATAAAAAGTATAAATACTATAAGCAAGCCCCCTACGGTGAAACGAATTGATTGATTGGCACAGTCATATACTTCCCGCAGTTGATGACGGAAGCCGTAATGCAGAGGAAAGCATTAAGCTTCTGGAATTATTGGCGGAGCAGGGAGTAAAAACGGTTGTGGCAACACCGCATTTCATCGCCGATAATGAGTCGGTTGAGGATTTTTTAAGACGCAGAAGTTCTTCTTTTAATGAGCTTAAAAAATCTTATTCAAATAGTATCCCACAAATTCTTTTGGGGGCTGAGGTTAAGTATTATTCGGGAGTAAGCCGTCTTGAGGGTCTTAAAGAACTATGCATAGAAAATAGCCGACTTTTGCTTTTGGAAATGCCTATCGCCGCTTGGACGGAATATACTGTAAGGGAGCTTACTCAAATAGCTACCGCAAAAAATCTTGTTCTGATTTTGGCTCACGTTGAAAGGTCTTTAAAATATCAGTCCAAAAAAACAATGCAAAGACTTATAGAGGCGGGTATTTTAATGCAGTTTAATGCTAGCTTTTTCATAGAAGCTCGCACCAGACGTAAGGCTTTATCACTTCTTAAAAATGGTTATATACAGTTTTTGGGCTCTGACTGTCATAACCTTAATGAAAGAGCCCCAAAAATCGGAAAAGCCTTTGAAATTATAAAGAATAAATTCGGCGAAGAATTTGTTTGTCGCTTAAACGAGTACGGTAAATCTGCACTTGTATAAAATAAATAATA
>JAGARD010000167.1 GCA_017622415.1 Clostridia bacterium
AATATGAAATAAATTAACCTTATATGCACCTGTTTTTTTAGTTTCGCGTAAACTGTACTGAAAGCAGGTGCATATTTTGAAATATTGTTGTCAAAAAACAAAAAAGCGTTTCTTTATACCTAAAAAAATTAAAATCGGAATAACTTTTTTGTTATTGGGAGTCTTACTGCTTTTAATAGTCGCCGACGGAATTGTAAGGTCTATAATAAGCGATTATCCTATGAACATTTCATCGGGGATTATTACTAAAATGATGGATAAGGCAATGGACGAGGCTTTGCTTAATTCTGATATATCGCCAAGCAAAATTGATAATGTCATTTATGATAAAAATGGAAAGGCTTTAAGTATTGAAACCGATACAACTAAGCTAATAAAAGTTAAAACTGAATTTACTAAAACCTTTACTTCGCTACTTAGGGAGCATGGCAATATAGTAAAAATAAGCGTGCCAATCGGCACTTTAATCGGACACGAATACACAATAGGCAGAGGTCCTAAAATTTCATTTAATTTACAATTCACTTGCACAGTTAACGCCGAACTAAAAAGCAATTTTTCTGATGCAGGCGTCAATAACACCCTACATACAATGGAATTGCAGGTTACAAATCATATTTATGTTATTATTCCCTGGGGGCATAACAGTAAGACAGTAAGCACAAAATATATACTGTCTGAAACTGTTATTGTCGGTGATGTACCCGAAGCCTTTACTAATATTAACGGAGCAGATGATGAAATTACAGATGATATTGTAGACCACGGTGCTAAAATAAACTAAAGGATGAGATATTATGAATTCGGATGCAAAAATTAAAATTGATGAGCTAACCGAAAAGCTTAAATATTATAGCAACAAATATTATATGGAAGCTGTTTCGGAAATAACTGATTATGAATATGATATGCTTCAAAGAGAGTTATTGGCTCTTGAAAAAGAATTTCCCGAATTTGCTCATCCCGATTCACCAACCGTAAATGTTGGCGGCAGCTTTGAGGACCGTCTGTTCACTCCTGTAAATCACGCTGTTAAAATGGAAAGTCTGCAAGATGCATTTAGTTTTGATGAATTAGAAGCATTTAATAACAGAATAAGCGATATAGCAGAGCCTATTTATTCTGTTGAGCCTAAAATCGACGGACTTTCTGTTTCTTTAGAATATAAAAACGGAAGATTTGTTAGAGGCTCGACCCGCGGTGACGGTCTTGTTGGTGAAGATGTTACTGCAAATCTTTTGACTATTGAGGATATACCAAAAAACATTTCATTTTTAGGCGATTTAGAGGTACGCGGTGAAGTGTATATGTCACACAAGCGTTTTTTGGAGTTTGTTGAACGTCAGGAAAATGAGGGTTTGCAGCCCGCTAAAAATCCTAGAAATGCAGCGGCAGGCTCTCTTAGACAAAAAAATCCCAAAATTACTGCCGAGCGTAAGCTTTCAAGCTTTATTTTCAATATTCAAAGTATTGATGGCAAAGAAATCACATCGCATATCGACTCTTTGGATTTTTTAAAGGACTTGGGCTTTAGTGTTTTACCTTTTTATTACAAGGTAAACGGAATAAAAAATGCTATTGAACGTATAACAGAAATCGGCGAGAAAAGGGGAGAATTACCGTTTGACATTGATGGCGCGGTTATTAAGTTAGATAACCTAGCTGAGCGTGAACAATTTGGCTCTACATCAAAATTCCCTAAATGGGCGGTGGCATATAAGTATCCGCCCGAAGAAAAAAACACAAAGCTTTTGGAAATTGAAATTAATGTTGGTCGCACAGGTGCACTTACTCCAACCGCAAGATTTGAGCCTGTATCCTTAGCGGGTACAACCGTTAGCCGTGCTGTGCTTCATAACGAAGATTTTATTATAGATAAAGATATTTGTATTGGCGATACCATAATTGTTAGAAAAGCAGGCGACATAATTCCCGAAGTTCTTGGTGTTGCAGAACGTTCAAATGAGCGTAAACCCTTTAAAATGCCCGAAGTTTGTCCATCCTGTGGTGCACGTGTAACAAGGGAAGATGGAGAAGCTGTTGTTCGTTGTACAAATGCCGAGTGCCCTGCACAATTAGCAAGACACTTAATTCATTTCGCAAGCCGTGATGCTATGGATATTGAAGGCTTAGGGCCTGCAGTTATTGCCTTGCTTTTGGAAAACAAGCTAATTCATCATCCTTACGACCTTTACCTTTTAAAAGCAGAGGATTTAGCTTCTCTTGAAAGAATGGGTGAAAAGTCTGCAGAAAATTTGTTATCGGCAATTAAAAAATCAAAAGAAAATGATTTATACAGACTAATTTTTGGTCTTGGTATTCGTCATATCGGTGCAAAAGCTGCTAAGCTTGTTGCCGATAAATTGCAAGATATGGATACAATTCTTTCCGCTTCTATTGAAGATTTTATTTCTATAGACGGATTTGGAGAAATTATGGCAAAAAGCTTATATGATTTCTTATCTTTATCACAGTCACGCGAGCTTATTGAAAGGTTTAAAGAACTTGGACTTAATATGAAGTCTAAAACAGTTATTACTGACACTCGCTTTGAGGGTATGACTTTTGTGCTTACAGGTACTTTGCCAACCTATAAGCGAAGTGAAGCGGCGTCTATAATTGAAAGCTTTGGCGGCAAAACCGCATCATCAGTTTCCAAAAAGACAACCTATGTTTTAGCTGGTGAAGAAGCGGGTAGTAAGCTTGATAAAGCAAATTCCCTTGGTGTTACTGTTATTGATGAAGCACAGTTTAACGAAATGATAAAATAACATATAAAAAACAACCGAAGCTAATTCGGTTGTTTTTTATATGTTGATAATTATAATACTTTTGAAAGAAAGGATTTAAGTCGTTCGTTTTTGGGATTACCAAAAAATTCTGCAGGGGGAGCATCCTCCATAATAATGCCCTCGTCTATGAAAATTACGCGGTCGGCAACCTCCTTAGCAAATCCCATTTCGTGGGTTACAACAACCATTGTCATACCCTCTTTGGCAAGACCTTTCATAACATCTAAAACCTCGCCAACCATTTCGGGGTCAAGTGCGGAGGTAGGCTCATCAAAAAGCATCACATCAGGATTCATAGCCAAAGCACGTACAATAGCAACACGCTGTTTTTGACCGCCCGAAAGCTGTGAGGGATAGGCATCTGCTCTATCTTTTAGACCAACCTTATCCAAAAGCTCTAAAGCGGTTGCTTCTGCTTCGGTTTTAGTCTTACCGAGTAATTTAATAGGTGCTAAAGTCATATTTTTTAGCACTGTCATGTGCGGAAATAGATTAAACTGCTGAAAAACCATACCCATTTTTTGACGGTGGAGATTAATGTTAGTTTTAGGGTCGGTAATATCTATACCCTCGAATTCGATTATACCGCCAGTAGGCTCTTCTAAGAGATTTAATGTGCGTAAAAAAGTGGATTTTCCCGAGCCAGAGGGTCCAATAACCACAACAACCTCTCCACGTTTTATTTCGGTATTTATACCTTTTAAAACGTGAATGTCACCAAAAGATTTTTTTAAATCTAAAACCTTTATAATTGTATCGTTAGCGTTCACTTTTACGCAGCCTCCTTTCTAAAATGCCAAGAAGCTTAGTAAGAATTATAACAATTATAAGATAAATTATAGCTAAGCTAATATAGGGGATATATGCTTGATAGGTTTTGCTAACAATGTTTTGTGCCTGTTTGGTAACATCGCGAAGAGCAATTACCGAAACAAGAGATGTATCTTTAAGGAGGGTAATCATTTCATTACCAAGAGCAGGGAGTATGTTTTTAATAGCCTGCGGAATTACTATATGCCACATTGTTTGACCATAGCTAAGTCCCAATGAGCGACCAGCCTCGGTTTGACCGATATTAATTGACATAAGTCCCGAACGAGCGATTTCAGCAACGTATGCACCCGAGTTAATACCAAGTGTAACAATACCGCAAACAACCATACCTGCATCGCTTTTGGGAACCATAATAACAAATCCCATAATAAGAAGCTGAACCATCATAGGTGTGCCACGTATAACGGTTAAATAAATATTACAAAACCAATTCAAAAACCTAAGCAAGAAAAACGGTTTCTTTTTACTATTATCGTGAGTTGTACGAATTATGGCTATTATTAATCCTATAATTACACCTAAAATAAGAGCACCTATTGTTACAAGAAAAGTTATTTTAAGACCATCTGTAAAGAATTTCCAGCGGTCTTGATAAACAAAGGTTTGATATAGCTGAAAAAATAAATTTTGCAACCATTCAGGAAATGATGCAATCCATTCAGGTGCAGATTGTAACCAATTTTCCAAAGTTAAAACTTCCACTATAGTACCATCCTTTCAAAACGAATAACATAGCCAAAGCATTCAAACTTGAACTAGCCTTAAATGGCTATTTCTAGGCATTTTTTGGCTCACCGTCATTCATAGGAGATAGCCTTATTAATGACGGTGAGCCAAAAACTACTTTAAAAATAACACATTTAAGTTCAAAGAGTTTTGTTAATAGCTAATTTTTTGGTCCGCAAGGTAAAAACGCAGCAAATCCTTTCGGATTTGCGAGTATTTTAACACAGCAGAGCGAAAAATTTGCGTTTCAAAACCTGGTTCATGTTTAAAGGCTTTGACATACTGAAGCAGGGTGGCAATGCCGCCCTGCTTGGGAATTAAAGAATTATTAAAATTATTCGGCAGGAATATACTTTTTAATAATATTGTCGATTGTACCGTCAGCTTTAAGCTCTGATAATGCTTTGTTGAACTTTTCTAAAAGCTCGTTGTTTTCCTTAGAAATAGCAGCAGCATAATCTTCAACGGCATACTCGGTTTCTAAAATCTTAAGACCTTGGTTTGCTTTTACATAGTTCTTAGCAGGCTCATTATCAATAACAACGCAGTCTACCTGATTATTCTTAAGGGCAGCAACTGCTAATGCACCGTTTTGATACTGTTTAACATTCTCCTGACCAAATTCATCAGTACAGTAAATATCACCTGTAGTACCAGCCTGAACGCCAATCTTCTTATTTTTAAGATCGTCAACTGTCTTAATATCAGAAGCCTCGTTAACAATGATAACCTGAACGCCTGTAGCATAAGTATCAGAGAAATTAACTGCAAGCTTACGCTCGTCAGTAACAGTCATACCAGCAAGAGCAACGTCAATTGTTTTGGACTGAACAGCGGTAAGCAAGGAATCAAACTCCATATCCTTGATTTCGAGTTCCATACCTAATTTTTCTGCAATTACTTCGGCGATTTCAGCATCAATACCTACAATTTTGCCATTATCATCAACAAATTCGTAAGGTGGGAAAGAAGCGTTAGTACCCATAACAAGCTTTTCGCTGGAGCCACAACCTGCAAAGCAAGCAACCATCATAAGTACTGCAAGAATAAGTGCTAATAGTTTTTTCATAATAATACCCTCCAAGTATTAAAAATTTGTAAATTTAGTTTAACACATAATATTCAAAAAGGCAAGCGTTTTTTAATAAAAATACACAAAAATGAATTTTTATGCATATTAATTAAATTCTATTTTTCTATTTTTAGAAAAAAGGGAGTTTACTCTATCTTTTAATTCTTTATTTTGAGGTAAAGACAGGGTTAAATCTTCAGCCAAAATAAACTCAGCCGCTTTTGTTGAAGCATAAAGAATTTCTCTATCTTCAATTAAATCAGCTATTTTCATTTGTGGCAGACCGTGCTGTTCTTTTCCTAGAAAGTTTCCCGGTCCGCGAAGCTTTAAATCAGCTTCGGCAATTTTAAAACCGTCAGTTGTTGTACACAGGGTTTTTAATCTTTCGTTTGTTGTTTTTGAAGTAGAATTAGAAATAAATATGCAGCTGGACTCAGCAGAGCCTCTACCAACTCTTCCCCGCAACTGATGAAGCTGAGAAAGACCAAATCTATCTGCATTTTCTACAACCATTATTACTGCATTAGGTACATCAATACCCACCTCAATAACCGTTGTTGAAACCAAAACTTGAATTTTGCCTAAAGCAAAATCTGCCATAATCTTATCCTTTTCTTTTGGTTTCATTTTTCCGTGAAGCAGACCGATGTTATATCCTTTTAACAGTCCGTTTCTTAATTCTTCTGCATAATCGGTAGCGGCAGTGAGGTCTGTTTCGGAGTCATTATCAATCATAGGGCAGACAATATATCCTTGAAATCCATCATCAATATGTTTTTTTACATAACCAATAGCTCGATTTCTTAAATTATAATTAACGCAGTAGCTTTTTATTGGTGTTCTTCCCTTGGGTAATTCATCAATTATACTTATATCTAAATCACCGTAAATAACTAAACCCATAGTACGGGGAATAGGGGTGGCAGACATAACCAAGGTGTGTGGGTGATTTGCTTTTTGTGATAGTATAGCACGCTGTGCTACACCAAAACGATGTTGCTCATCAGTAATTACCAGTGCTGTATTTGGTAATTCAACGTCATCGGTTAATACGGCGTGAGTTGAAACCAAAATATCAATTTTTCCTTTTTTAAAATCACTTTTAATTCGGTTTTTTTCTTTTTGCGTCAGCGAGCCAGTTAAAAGCTCAATTTTAAATCTAAAGGGCTCAAATAAGGAGGAAAGAGCTTTAAAATGTTGATTTGCTAAAATCTCCGTTGGAGCAAGCATAACACTTGCATAACCATTTTTAGCTGTTGCGTAGCACAATGCGGCTGCTACGGCTGTTTTTCCACATCCAACATCACCCTGTACTAAGCGGTTCATTGGATGCTCGCCGTTCATATCGCTCAGACATTCTTTGATTACTCTATTTTGGGCATTAGTAAGCTCAAATGGGAAAAGCGATGCTATTTCATTTGAAGAAAGGGGAATGATTTTCTTTGAATTTTTTCCTCGTGAACGATTTTTAAGACCTGTAAGTCCAAGTCTTAGCAGTAGCAACTCCTCAAAAGCCAAGCGATTTCGAGCTTTTTGTATTTTCTCTTTTGTTTCAGGAAAATGAACCTGTTTAACAGCATCGGGATGTGACATTAAATTAAATTGCTTTACAATGCTATCAGGTAAATATTCACTTACTTCAAATTTTTCAAAAACACCTACCATTATTTTTTCTATTTGCCTTGAAGTAAGACCTTCTGTTGAGGGATAAATAGGTCTAATTTTACATTCTGTAACAGAACGTATTTCGGGCGATGACATTTCCCTAAAAATACCGCTCCATTTAACCTTACCGTAAAAAAGGTATTCTTCTTCGCGTTTTAATGATTCAGCCAAATATTTATTGTTAAAAATAGTTACTCTAATTTGTCCTGTTCGGTCATATATGTAAAATTGGTAGGTTTCTATTTTTTTATTTCTTGTTATTTTTTTTTGAATATCAGAGGATATTTTTGCTTTTATACAAACATTTTCGTTAAAAGGTATTTCATCAATTCGCGTTGGATTAGACCAATCCTCATAAGCTCGCGGATAGTGGGAAATTAAATCCTGCAATGTAAAAAGGCCCAACCTTTTCTTAAAAAGCTGAGCCCTTTTTTCACCTATTCCTTTTACAAATTTTATATCGGTATCGTAAAAAGACATAGAAATTAAATCCTCTTTTTATTCAGCGGAAATTATAAAGTAATAAACAGGTTGACCGCCATTAATAACTGTAACTTCAATTTTGCCGCCAAACTTTTCATCAAGCTCGGACTGAACAAGTGATGCTGTTTTTTCATCAACGTCCTCACCAAATATAAGGGTTAAGAACTGAACGTCTTTTTTGCACATTCTTTGACAAAGCTTAACAGCACAACGGGTAAGGTCGGTATCAGTAAACACAATCTTACCGTTTTCCATAGCCATTAAATCGTCTTTTTTGATTTTCAGTCCGTCAAAATCCGAATCTCTTGCAGCAAATGTAATTTGACCTGTTGAAACATTTGCAAATGCATTTTGCATATTTATTGCATTTTCTTCATCCGAAAGCTCGGGGTCAAAGGAAATAACAGCGGAAATACCCATTGGTATAGTGCGAGTAGGGAGAACTATAACCTTTCTCGAGGCAAGCGGAACTGCTTGCTCAGCAGCCATAATAATATTTTTGTTATTAGGCAAAACAAATACTGTCTTTGCGGGAGTTTGCTCAATTGCCTTAAGAATATCATCAGTGCTGGGGTTCATTGTTTGTCCGCCGCTTACAATGGTGTTTACACCGAGCTCACGGAATAGATTTTCTAATCCTTCGCCAACACAAACCGAAACAAAGCCAAACTCTTCGGTAGGTTCAACAGAAGTGATTTTTTCTGTATTATCAGCATTATTTACAGGACGCTTTTTAGCGTTTTCAGAATCGTGCTTTGCACGCTCGTGTTGGTCACGCATATTTTCGATTTTTAAGTTTACAAGCTGACCAAAGGTAAGAGCTTTTTCTAATGCGTTACCAGGATGGTCGGTATGAACGTGAGTTTTTATAATATCTTCATCATCAACAACCACAACGCAGTCACCAATTGTTTCAAGATAGGCACGAAGGTCAGCGGCATCACTTTCGGCTTTATCTTCTTTTCTGTTAACAATAAACTCAGTACAGTAGGTAAATGTAATTTCACCCTCGTATTCTGCGGCGGCATTTCTTGCGGCATCACCTTCGCCATTGTCAATTTGAACATCGTTTTGTATTTCAATAATCTTTCCGTTTTCAAATACAGAAAGCATACCTTCAAATATAACAACCAAGCCTCTACCACCTGCATCTACAACGCCTGCCTTTTTTAAGGTAGGGAGGAG
>JAGARD010000168.1 GCA_017622415.1 Clostridia bacterium
GTATTTCGGGGTTGAAGGTGTCGCCAACCTCGGCAAGCTCTATCATACCAAAGGTATCTATAAGGCCCATAAGCTGTTTTACAATAAGCTCAACACCCTTTGCATAATCTGGGGAGGAGGGGTCAACCGCCAAAGCACGCTCGGCATTATCAATAACGGGCAAAAGCTGTTTTAAAATATTAGCTTTAGAGTATTCGGCAGTCTTGATTTTTTCACGCTCGGTGCGTTTTTTGAAATTATCAAACTCTGCGGCGGTACGCATTAAAAGCTCCTTTTGGTTTTCAAGCTCAGCCTTTAATTTTTGGGATTCGGTATTTGTTTTTGCTTTTTTGGGCTTTGTTTCCTTTTTAGCCTCTGTTTTTTGTTCGGTTTCGGGAATATTATCCTTTACTTCTTCGCTCATAATTATAATCCTTTCTAATCATCCAAATCGCGGATGGATTGTTCAAGCACCTTGCCTAATTGCTTGGCAAAGTAACTGATGCTTGGTATAAGATCCTCATAGGCCATACGTGTAGGACCTATAACGCCTATTCTGCCAACCTCGTTTTGGTCACTGCCGAATTTTGCAACGACCATACTGGAGGGCTTTAAGACTTCAATACCCGAATCATCACCGAAAACAACGCTTACGGGGTCTGGGATTTCGGAAAGTATTGAAAGAATTGCATCACGACGGGAAATAAATTCCACAATTCGCCTTGCATCTATATCCTTATTATATACAGAATAAAGATTTGATTCGCCCTTTAAATCGAGTTGAGAATGACAAACATTTTCAATCATTTCAAAAAGGGCGGTGATAAGCGGCATTAAAACTAATGAAAAATCGCCCATTTTAGCGACGAGAGTTTGCAAAAACACACCATTAAAGGAGTGAAGCTCTGTGCCTACTATATCAACGGCGGCAATACAGTCAAAAGCACGGATAGCAGATGTGCTTAGGTTGTCACCAGTACGGCAAATTCTACTTCTTGCAATTCCGTCCGATGTTACTAAAACCAAAAGAGCCATTCTTTTGCCCATTGGCAAAAGCTCAATTCTCTTAATAAAGGCACTTGCTTCGGGTATGGTCATTGCAATGGTGGTAAATCCCGTGAGGTCGGATAAAACCTGACCTGCCGTTGCGGTTATGTGTTCAGGGTCGCGTGCAACCTTTTCCAAGGCTCTGTCAATTGAAGCTTTAATAGGCTCAGATGGAGAGCTTTTATCCAAAAGACCTGTTACATACATTCTGTAGCCCGCTGCCGTTGGAACTCTGCCTGCTGAGGTATGAGGCTGTTCGAGATAACCCATTTCCGAAAGCTCACTCATTTCATTCCTTATAGTTGCAGAGGAAAGTCCCAAATTAGTTGCTTGGCATAAAAACTTAGAACCAACAGGCTCACCGTGTGCAATATGAGCTTTAACAATTTCTGAAAGAATTATCTTTTTTCTTGGGCTAAGCTCCACGGTTTACACCTGCCTTTTTATGTTTTTTGAAATTAGCACTCTTTGGTCTTGAGTGCTAACCGTATAATAATTTACCACGCATTAAAGCATTTGTCAATAGGTTTTATATTAAAAAATTATGAATTTTTTTGACTTTTACTGACCTTTGAGCTTTTGTGCATAAAATCGAGCAAAAAATATATAAAATACTGTTATTTTTGTACTGAACGGCAGACTTGCTATTTAATAATTATAGTGTTATAATAGCATTAGCCTTGTATGTAAGGAATACAATCTACAGTAATGTATTTATAAAGGAGTTATATTTCAATTATGCAAAACGGAATGAATATTAATAATCAAAATAATTTATCCTTAAAACAGATGCTAAGAGCAAAGTATGCATCAAGCAGAAATAATTTGTTGTTAGTTGTTGCTTTTACCGTAATAAATCTAATTCTTCTGGTTACAAACAGTAATACATACTTTTTGTTTTCTGCATATATACCGTATGCACTTGTGGATTTAGGTATGTTTTTGTGTGGAAAATACCCACAGGAATTTTATGCAGATTTTGGAAATATGGAATTTGTGGATAATTCATTTTTTGTAACAATGCTTGTAATAGCCATTATAATTATTTTGGTGTATTTTTTAAGTTGGCTATTTTCGAAAAAATATAAGGTAGGGTGGTTGATTTTATCCCTTGTATTTTTTGTTATCGATGCCATAGCAATGCTTCTTTACATAGGATTTTCAACCGAAATAATTATTGATGTTGTTTTCCATATCTGGGTTATTGTTTCTCTTTCCCTTGGAATTTCTAATTATTATAAACTTAAAAAATTACCCGATGATTTTTCTGATGTTCCAATGGAAACAGTTGAGAATTATGTCAGTGCCGAGAACGTGGCACAAGAGTCCGCTGAGCAAAAACAATTCAAAAATGCTGATTTTAGCGCAAAGCACAAGGTATTGGCACAAGGTGAGATTTTGGGACATACAGTAATTTACCGTAGAGTAAAAAGAACAAACGAGCTTATTGTAGATGGTGTTGTTTATGATGAAATTGAAACGTTGGTTGAAACCTCACATACATTAACAGCCAAAATTGACGGACATATAATTACTGCGGGCTATGACGGAAAATTCCATAGCTTTATTAAAATAGGTAATGAAATCGTAACTAAAAAAATCAGAGTATTTTAAAAATCAAAGGATGCATCTTATTTTTGGCAGATGCATCCTTTAAAATTTTTATCTATTTAGTTTTTCTTCTCTTTCCCTTTCAACTTGGGATTTTCTAAAGTAAACAGCCTGTAATGCTTCGGGATTTATGGGGGTAAGGCTTTCGTCGCAGGATGCCCTTATTGTAATTCCTGCCATGGGCTAAAACAATATCTTTTCGGGAGATAATTAAATTGCTTCAATTACAGCCTCTGCGGTGCGAATACCGTCTACGGCTGATGAAGTTATTCCGCCTGCATATCCCGCACCCTCACCGCACGGATATATTCCTTTAATGTTTGATACAAAGGCTTCGTTTCGCACAATTCTAATGGGGGAGGAGCTACGTGTTTCGGGAGCTGAAAGAATTGCACTTTCGTCGGCAAAGCCTTTTATTTGTTTATCAAAAGCAGGCAGAGCCAAACGCAACGACTCGCAAATAAAATCAGGGAAAATATTATTTAAATCGCATAAGCAGTAATTTGGTTTAACCGACGGTAAAACCTTGGATATTTCATTTTTATAATTTTTATTTAAAAAATTTCCCACAGTTTGAACGGGTAAACCTTTTCCGCTGGTTGCTTTAAAAGCGTTTTGTTCAATCATTTCTTGCAAGGCGACACCGCCAAAAGGTGTGCCAACCGCTAAGTGGGAAAAATCTTGCTCATTAATTCCTACAAGAAGTGCAGAATTAGCGTTTTGTTCGCTTCGACTTTGATAACTCATACCGTTTGTAACGTATGTTTCTGCTTCGCTTGCAGAATTTACTACAACGCCTCCGGGACACATACAAAAGGTGTATACACCGCGTCCGTTTGGCAGATGGGTAGCGAGCTTATAATCTGCAGGGGGTAAAGAGCTTGCACTTTCTTCTGAATAACGTGAAATATTAATGTCTTTTTGCAAATGCTCAATTCTAACACCCATTGCAAAGGCTTTTGGGATAATATTTAGTCCTTTACTGTATAGATTGCGGTAGGTTTTTCGGGATGCATTGCCTATAGCCAAAATTAAATTTTCACAAGGCAGTTCAAATTCACCGTCGTTGTTTTTAAGCAAAACAGCCGAAACCGAGCCGTTTTTAATTATTGGCTCTAAAAATTCGGTACCAAAAAGATAGGTGCCGCCTAGTGCTTCAATTTCCTTGCGAATATTTTTTACTACATCTCTTAAAACATCAGTTCCGATATGGGGTTTTGCATTTATAAGAATATCCTCATTAGCACCAAAGTGATGAAATTCTTCTAAAACTGTTCGGCATCTTACATCCTTTATTCCTGTATTTAGCTTGCCGTCGGAAAAGGTGCCTGCACCGCCTTCACCAAACTGAATGTTGGATTTTTCGTTAAGCTTTCCGTTTTTCCAAAAGCTTTCTACGGTTTTTACACGATTTTCAACAGCCTCGCCCTGCTCTATGATGATTGGCGGAACACCCGCTCTAGCTAAGGTTAGTGCTGCAAATAACCCCGCCGGACCCGAGCCGATAATAATTGGTTTAATCTTTGGAACTTTTTTAGACCTTTTCCAGATATATTGTTTCGGTGAATAAAGAGATGCATTTTTATTCTTTTTAATTATACTTGCCTCTAAATCTTTAGAAACAAACTCAATTAAATAGGTATCGCAATAAAAAATGTGGGGCTTTTTTCTGGCATCTATTGCACGCCTAAATAGCTTTACGGTTTTAATGCTTTTCGGGTTGATTTTTAAGCTATTTGCAACAATTTGGATTGTAGAGTTTTGTGAGCTTATAGAGTTAAGGACATTTTGTAATTTTATCATTTTTATCACCCTAAAAATGAAATTATGGAATTTGCTACAGTATTTGCACTACTCCAAGCCCATTGCAGATTATAACCGCCGCAATCACCGTCTACATCCAAAACCTCGCCTACTGCGAATAAACCATCCGAGTGCTTGGACATAAGGTTTTTATTAAAATCTTTTAAATCGGCACCGCCTGATGTTGCCTGAGCATTAGCAAATCCCGTATTGCCCGTAACCTTAAATTTAAAATCTTTAATAGTTTTTGCAATGTTTTGGCAATCGGTGTCGGTCAAAGTCTCACACAAATCGGAAAGAGCTATATTGCACTGCTTTAAAACGGCTTGACCTATTCTTTTGTGCAATAAGCCTGCGAAAAATTCAGTTAAAGGAAATCCCTTAAAAATATTTCTGCGTTTGGAAATTAGATTTACCAAATCTGTTAATTCAATTTCGTGTAACATATCCAGTGTTATAACCGAGTTTTGCTTGCAATACCTTGAAAGCTGAAGAATAGGGGGGCCTGAAAGTCCGTAATCGCAAAATAAAACTTCACCAAAATCACTGGCGGTTATTTTGGCGTTTTGAATAATTTTAACCGCCGCATCCACCTTGATGCCTTTTAGACTTCTTGTAATGTTGTTTTCTGTTTTAACCTGAACAATAACGGGGGATTGAGGTAGGATATTATGCCCGAAATTTTTTAAGAATTTGTAGCCGTCACCGTTAGAGCCTAGCTTATTACCGCCTGCGAGTCCGCCCGTTGCAATAACAACTGTTTTTGTGTTCAGCATATCAGCAGGAAAGTCTGAGTTTTCTGTAATAATATTAAAGATACTATTTTTACTTTTTATGTTTAAAACCTTTGTGGAGGTAAAAAGATGTATTTTTAAATTTTGTGCCGAAAAACGCAGGGCATCGACAACCGAAGAGGCCTGAAAAGAACGAGGAAAAGCCTTGCTTTTTTCAAAACAAATTTCCACACCAATAGAGGAGAAAAAGTCCTTTGTTTCATTAAGCGAAAAATCTTCTAAAATTTTTATAGCCTTATTAAGGTCTTTGGAATAATAATTCTCTGATTTTATGCTTTTGTTGGTTATATTGCAGCGACCGTTACCTGTGGTGCTTATTTTTTTGCCAACTCGGTCTAGCTGTTCAATTATTGCAACCTTAAGCTCAGGACGGCTTTTTTTAAGCATTATCGCGGTAGAAAGTCCTGCCGCACCGCCACCAACAATGATTGTATCAAACATAAATTTTCTCCTTTCTTTTAAAACTTTAGGCGTATTAATTGTCTGAAATATAGTCCTTATCTAATGTTAATACAGTTACATATCTTGCATCTATTTGTTTGCATATCTCATCAATTTTTGCCTTTATTTCACTATCCTTTAGTTTAATTTCGTTAGGCACAACAACATCAAATATTAAATTTATTTGCTCTTCGCCGTTTACCATTCTAAAATCGTGTACCGATAGTCTGCTGTCATATTTTTTAATAGCATCAATTACCGCTTCTTTGGTTTTTATGGTATTTTCATCGTCTACGGCAATCGGGTCCATATGAATAACAACCTCAATTCCTAAGGTGTTATGTATTTCTTTTTCACAGGCATCAATATCCTCGTGGCAGGCAACAATATCTGCGTTTGACGGCACTTCAACGTGAAGTGACGCAAAAGAACGGCCCGGACCATAGTTATGAACTATTAAATCGTGTATGCCAACAAAATTTTCATTAGCAAGAACCATTGTAGCAATAGCATCAATAGTTTCTTTTTCGGGAGGCATACCTAGAAGCGGGTCAAGAGTTTCTTTAATTGTTTTTATACCTGAATAAAGAATAAACAGAGCAACAATTATTCCCATATAAGGGTCAATGTTAATTTTAAAAATACTACAAATTATTATTGAGATTAATACCGCAAATGTCGCTATTGAATCATTTATGCTATCCTGAGCGGTAGCAATAAGACCTGAAGAATTTATTGATTTGCCAAGCTTTTTGTTAAATAAGAACATCCATAGCTTTATGATAACAGAAATACAAAGCAGTATGATTGTGTAAAATTCAACCTTTAAATCAGTTGGACTGAATATTTTTTCTACTGATGATTTTAAAAGCTCAAAGCCTACAAGTAAAATTATTATGGCAACAAGCATAGCAGACATATATTCAAATCTGCCGTGTCCGAAAGGGTGCTCCTTATCTGCGGGCTTTATAGATAATCTAAACCCTATTATGGTTACAACAGACGAGCCTATATCGGTAAGATTATTAAAGGCATCTGCCATAATAGATACGCTTCCTGCAAGTAAGCCTATGGATAATTTTATTACAAATAAAACAATATTACACAAAATGCCTGTAATACTTCCAAGATTAATGTATTTACGGCGAATCATAGGATCCGCCGTATTTTTATAATTCTTAATGAATAATTTTAATAATAAATTTGTCAAAAGAGTGTCACTCCGTAATTACATTTTGCTTCCCTTTGAGCCTTTAGCACCAAAAGAACCGCATTGGGATAATATATTGGTATCAATTTCAAAACGCAAATTTTTTCTCTTGCGTTCTCTTGAAAAGGCTAAAGAGATAAGCTTATCAAGCATTTCGGAATATTTCATTCCATCAGCTTCCCAAAGGTAGAAAGCTAAAGAGCCCGGAATTGTATTTATTTCGTTTACAAATATTTCTTTGCTTTGTGCATCCATAAGAAAATCTATTCTAACTACCCCGTGACCGCCGATTGCTTTGAAAGTTCTGCAAGCAAATTCGCGAATGGATTCGGTTACCGAATCGGGAATGTCGGCGGGGATTCGGCGTTTTAAGGATGCCATGCCCTTTGTTTTGGAGGAATTTGTATATTTATCTTCATAAGAAAGTATTTCGTCATTGCCAAAAGGCTCTTCACAGGGGGAGGCTTTGCATTCATTTTCATCACCGAGAACAGAGCAATTAATTTCTCTTAAATTCTGAACTGCACGCTCAACCAAAACTGACTCTGAATACATAAATGCGTTTTCTATTGCTGTGCTTAAATCTTCGCTTGTGTTCACCTTGCTTATACCAATGCTTGAGCCTAAATTAACGGGCTTTACAATCAGCGGATAGCCGATAGCGGTATCAATTCTTTGTAAAATGTTTTTAGAAAATTCCGAATAATCGTTTGCCGAAAAACGAATACAATCAAGTACGGGTATTCCTGCTGTGCGAAGTACACTTTTAAATATTGCCTTATCCATACCAACCGAGGATGCTAAAACATCGCAACCAGCGTAGGGTAGACGTAGCATTTCAAGATAGCCTTGCAACGAGCCATCTTCACAATTTGTACCGTGAACAATAGGTAAGGCAACATCAAGTTTAATCGGTTTTTTGCCTGAAAAGTCATTCTTTTTATCTGTTTTAAGAATAACACCTTGACCGTTGTTAGAAATTTGTACAACACGTGATTTAGCAATCAACTCATCCATTTTTCTAAAGCTGTTAATCTCAAACATAGCGGCAGAAGTGTACATTATTCCGCTTTTGGATAAATAAATGGGAATAACATTATATTTTTCTCTGTTTAAGTGTGTCATTGCTTGAACTGCCGAAATTATAGAAACCTCGTGTTCTACCGAGTCACCGCCAAAGAAAACGGCAACGTTTATAAGTCCGTTATCAATAATCATAAATATACACCTCTTAAAAATTATCCTGCATAATTATCAGGTAAGTCGTTCTCAAAAAGGACAACTGTATTTGAATCTGTCATATTTTTTAAATGCGTCATAGCATCTTTAAAGCTCTCAACTACTATAACTCTAGAAGACTCAAAGCTTGTTTTTGAAATTGCATCCTGCATTGGAACAGCACGTTTTACACCAACTAAAATAATATAATCGCAGTGCTTGGTTGCTTCTTCTCCCAATGCGTAATTATAATCATATTCTTTATCGCCTAACTCAACCAAACCTGGAGTAACAAGTATTCTTTTCATACCATCAAAAGAGCCTAATACTCTCACAGCCTCTAAGCAACCCTCAGGGTTTGAATTATAAGCATCATCTATTAAAACTGAGCGATTTAAAAACTGTTTTAATTCAAGACGGTGCTCTGCGGGTTTTAAGGAAGAAACGGCGAAGCGGATTTGCTTTTCACTAACTCCTAGGTCTAATGCCATTGCAATAGCCCCTAATATATTGGTAACACTGTGTTTACCCAGTAGTTTGCAAGTAACCGAGAAATTATGATTACCATAAACAACATCAAAAGAAGTACCTTTTATGCTAAAAGATATATTTTCTGCGTGACACATAAGGTCGGCTGATGTTCCAAAGGGAACTAGTTTAGATTTATCTGTTATGGTTTCGGCATATTGGCGTGCGGGAATACTGTCAAAATTAACATATATTTTTCCGTTTGCCCTATTTAAAACACTATCTGCAAGCTCAAATTTTGTTTTTGCAACGTTTTCAACACTACCAAAGGTTTCTAAATGCTGGGGACCAACGGCTGTTATTATTCCAAGCGAAGGATTGCAAAGCTCACAAAGCTCTTTAATATCTCCTTTGTTTTTAGCACCCATTTCAGCAATGAAAATTTCGGTGTGAGATTTCATATATTCTCTTACCGTGCGAACAATTCCCATAGGAGTGTTAAAGCTTTCGGGGGTTGCGGTTGTGTTGTAACCTTCACTTAATATTCTGTTTAATATAAATTTTACACTGGTTTTACCGTAACTGCCTGTAACGCCAATGGTTGTTAAATTTTTATGTTGAGCAAGAATTCTTTTGGCGTCGTTGATATAATGCTTATTAATTGCATTTTCAATTGGTTTGTTTATATAATTACAGGACAAAACCAAAAACTCTGAAAAATGTACGAATAGCAATAAAACTATTACAAAAATACTGCTGAATACTTTTAAAAAATCCAAAAGACTAAGCACTATTAAGGCTATATAAACAATTGCGAAGGTGCAAATAAGACGCTTTATTCTAGCGGTATAAACTAATTTTTTGATTGATTTTTTTGAATTACTGCGGTAGTTAAATATACGCAAAATAAGCTCGATTATTGCAATAATGGGGAGATATTTTGTCGCCTTAACAATTGATAAAGCCGCTGTAATTATAAAAAACATTGCACAGTAAGCCGTTTTTACTGATGAAGCTGTTTTTATCCATTTAATATATCTTGAGGGGAAATAGGAATTTTGCTGAAACATTTGCAGTTGTCGTTGTGAAGAAAAAATACCGCCAACAGCAAACAGTATTAAAGAAATAAGTAACCAATAATTCAATGAGCTGACCCCCAAAAAGTTATTTTATAAAACTGTTTAAAATCATTTCAACATCATAAGGTCTTTCGATAAAGGCGAAGTGACCGCAGCCTTCCAGTACGCATAGACCTGCATCAGGTATAAGCTTTTCCATTTTTTTGGCATCACTTAATGGCACAGCAGTATCGTTATTACCCCAAATTAAAAGTGTAGGAGCTTTTATGTTTGGAAGCAAATTAGAAATATCTGAATTAACAAGTGAAACTAAGGTTTTTCTCATAACCTCGGGAGCACTGTTATAATCGCTTGAGCCAAAATATTGTCTGGTTTTAGTCAGTAGTTCTTCGGTATAGTTTTTAATAACGGGGAGGGTTAAGAAAAATTTAGCTGTTTTAAAGGTTGCTATTTTTAATGTTTTTTTAGGTGAGGCTTTTGATTTTATACCTGCCGAGCCAAATAAAACAACCTTTTCTGCAGTCATTAGACCCTGTCCTAAAAGGGAAAGGGTTACTCTTCCGCCGTTTGAATGACCGAAAATTATGGGATTTTCTATTTTTAAATATCTGCAAAAGCCTATAACCAGATTAGTGTAGTCCTCTAATTCAAGTGGCTTTTCGGGAAGAGGTGTTTTGCCGCAGCCTGGAAAATCAAGTGCTACTATCCTGTATCCGCCTTTTGCTTTATAAAAATCAGATATTCTGTTCCAAACATCAAGTGAAGAACCCCAACCGTGTAAAAGAAGTATAGTTTTACCGGTACCGTAATCTGTATAATTAATGTTAAAACCGTTTATTTCGACATACATAATTATACCACCTTTATGCACGAAAATTTTATACTTCTTTATTATACCAAATATTTTCCCAAAAGAGAAGTACTAATTTGAATTTTTTTATTTGCGATTGTACAAATTTTATGCTATAATTAGTTAAAAGTATGTTCAATATTTTTGTAATGATTATTTACAATCTATTAATATAAGTAAATTATTTATATGTTAATGTTTATATTATAGAGGATTTTTCTTTATAAAAGGAGTTTTGAAAATGAATCGTATTAAAATATTGATTGTTGACGATGATCAGAATATTTGTGAACTTCTCAGACTTTATGTAGAAAAGGAAGGCTATGAGGCTATTGTAGTAAACGATGGCGTAGCGGCTATTTCTGCGGTTAATGAGCATAATCCAAAGCTCATTCTGCTTGATATTATGTTACCAAAGCTGGACGGTTGGCAGGTGTGCAGAGAAATTAGAAAAACTTCCGATGTTCCCATTATAATGATAACCGCCAAGGGTGAGACCTTTGATAAAATTTTAGGTCTTGAATTGGGTGCGGATGATTATATTGCAAAGCCCTTTGATACTAAAGAGGTTATGGCTCGAATAAAAGCAGTGCTTCGCCGTACATACAGTGACGAAGAAAATCAAAAGCTTGTTAAATATGATAAACTTGAGATAAATCTTACTAATTATGAGCTTATTGTAGACGGAAAGCAGATTGATACACCGCCTAAAGAATTAGAGCTTATTTTCCATTTAGCTAAAAATCCAAATCGCGTATTTACACGTAATCAGCTTCTGGATGAGGTTTGGGGCTTCGATTATTACGGAGATTCCCGTACGGTAGACGTTCACGTTAAACGCCTTAGAGAAAAGTTAGAAAACATATCGGATAAATGGTCGCTTAAAACCGTATGGGGCGTCGGCTATAAATTTGAAACAAAATAACGGTGCTTTTGAATGAAAAATAATTTTTTCAAGAAATTTTTTCTTGTTAATACTATGGTTTTTGTATGTAGTATTATAATTATTGTAATATTGCTAAGCATTTTTATCAGCAATTATATTACCACCGATAAAAAAGAAATGTTAAAAGAAAATTGCTACACAATAGCAACTATGTCTTCACAAAAAAACGATTTAGAAATTTATGATGATGAAAGTGTAGTGCTTTTCAGAGCAATTTCAGGCGTTACCGAAGCCGAGCTTTTTATAGCTGACACAAACGGAAATGTTACTCTTTGCAGCTGTGAGGATTGGAGTATTGACGGAAATTGTGAGCATAACCAAAAGAAAATATCACAAAATATTATTAATAAGGTTATGCAAGATGATTATAATGAATCAGGTGACCTTGAAGGACATTTTTCACAGGTTAAATTTACTTATTCTACGCGGTTGTACAATAGCAATAAAGAAATTATCGGAGCAGTTTTTGCTACTATTTCTTCAACAAATATAAGAGGCTTTTTTAATTCAATTTTAAGACTTTTCCTGTTTTCTGCCTTCGTTCCCATAATTTTTATGTTTTTCGCTGAATACTACATTTCTTATAGGTTCACAAAACCGCTTAGACTTATGGCAGAGGCCTCTAGAAGTATGGCAAAGGGTGATTTTTCTAAACGTATTCCCGTTACAGGCGAAGACGAAATAGGGGAGCTTGCGGTTGCATTTAATCAAATGACTAACTCTCTTGTACAGCTTGAGGGAACACGCCGACATTTTATTGCAAATATTTCCCACGAATTTAAAACGCCAATGACCACAATAGGCGGATTTATCGACGGTATTATAGATGGCACTATTCCACCCGAAAAGCAAGGTCATTATCTTGAAATTATTTCAAGCGAAATAAAAAGGCTTTCACGCTTGGTGCAATCTATGCTTAGTCTTTCGAAGCTGGAATCGGGTGAGCTTCAGGTAAATCGAAGCGATTTCGATTTGCTTGATATGGTGTTTAAAATCATAGTCTCACAAGAGCAACGTATTGAAAATCGCAAGCTTACAATAAAAGGGCTGGAGGATATTTCGCCCACAACGCTCAATGCCGATTACGATTTAATCTATCAGGTTGTTTATAATTTAATTGATAATGCAATTAAGTTCACCAACGAAAAAGGAACCATTTACTTTGAAATAAACAGCTTTAATAATCTAATACAGTTTAAAATACGTAACACAGGTGAGGGAATTAAAGAAAAAGACCTTCCCTTTGTGTTTGAAAGGTTTTATAAAACCGATAGAGCTCGTTCTGCCGTTAAAGATAGCACAGGCCTTGGACTGCATTTGGCAAATGCAATAATTTCTATTCACGGTGGAAAAATTTCCGTACAAAGCAAAGAGGATGATTATACCGAGTTCACCTTTGTTTTGCCCTGTAAGACTTTAAATGAAAACAAAAAGAATAAAACTAAAAAACAATAAATGGAGGTTTATATTATAATGGATAACAATATGTTTGAAAATAAAGATGCATCTAGTGAAATTCCTGTATTTCAAAATGATGCTTACCCTCAAACACAGCCCTCTGCTGATGAGGTAGAGCTTGAATTAGACCCCGAGCTTACAAATCCGCCTAACGAAAGTGACTTTGAGAACAGCAATAACTATAATGAAAATTCTTCACAGCAACCAATTGAGCCAATCGCACCAATTATGCCTCAAATTGAAAAAACAACATATAAGCCGATTGAGCAGTCCAGTTCAAGCAAGGGTATAAAGGTTTTCGCTTTAATAATAGCTCTTATGGTGATTGTAAGCGCCTCGGTAACGGGTGGATATTATTTGGGTGCAATTTCAAATAACGGCAATACTCCTACCGTAGACCTAGCCTCAAAGCCTAAGCCTGAAAATGCTTTAACAACCTCACAGGTTTATAACGATGTATCCCCCTCGGTTGTTGGTATTTATGTTTATAATACCGAAAACGGAATATCCTCAACCGCCACAGGTGTTATTTATTCAAAGGATGGCTACATTATAACCAATGACCATATTTATGACGGCATTGCCGCTGCTAAATTCAAGGTGTATACTCACGATAAAAAAATGTATTCGGCAGACTTTGTTGCAGGAGATACCAGAAGCGATTTAGCTGTTTTAAAAATAACCGATGCTAATAACACTTCCTTTACACCTGCAAAGCTAGGAAATTCTGCTGAAGCCGTAGTGGGAGAAAGCGTAATCGCTATTGGCAGACCTAACGGAGCAACAAACCCCTCAATAGCATCTGAGGGTATTATTTCGGTTGTATCTACAAGAGTTTCTACAACCTCAAGCTATACCAGTAGTTTAATCCAAACCGACAGTGCTATTAATCCTGGTAGCTCGGGCGGAGCACTTTGTAATGTTTACGGTCAGGTTATAGGAATTACTTCTGCCAAGCTTGTTGGTAATGAATATGACGGAGTTGGATATGCAATACCAACCTATACTGTTAAAAAAGTGGTTGACTCATTAATAAAACACAAAACCGTAAAAGGCCGTGCAAAGCTTGGCATTTCTTATTTGCATATTGATGAGCTTTCTGCCGAACTTTCAAAGGTTCCGTGCGGTTTGCAGATAGCCGCTATTGACGAAAGCAGTGATTTATACGGTAAATCTGTTGCGGTTAAGGATATTATTACACATGTAAATTCAGTTGAACTGACAGATTCCAATATAATTTTGGATATTATTGATGCTTCAAAGCCTGGCGATACGCTTGAACTGAAAATTTATTCTGTTAAAGGTAAAAAGTCGCTTGATATTACAGTAAAGCTTTTGGAGGATAACGGGTCATCAAGCTATACTTCTAAAAAGGAACAAAGTAACAAAAACGATAAGGAATATAATTCTTCTGAGTTTAATTTCCCAAATGGAGAATAGGCTTAAAAAAAGGGGGCTGCCTTTTGGTAGCCCCCTTTAACTTACGCATTATTTAGTTTTTCTTCTCTTTCCCTTTCGGCTTGGGATTTTCTAAGGTATATTGCCTGCAATGCATCGGGATTTAGCGTAGTAATATTTTCACCCGATGATGCTTTAATTGCAATTCCCGAAGCCCTTTGAACTCTGTTTGTTTCGGGTGCTAAGGAAAATTCTTTTGTATTTTGGCTGAGCTTATAAAAAAGCTCGGCACCGTCCCCCATAAGAATTATTGGTTCATTAAATTCTAAAAGCTCTGATTTTAAAGCCTCTGCTTCCACAGTTCTGTCTTCGGTAAGTCGGTCTATTTCTCCGTTTTTTATTTTAAAAGTTGCACTATAAAATTGGTTTCTTCTGGCATCCATTAGTCCGCACAATATACCCGAAAATAAATTGGAGTTTGTAAGGCTAAGTGCCATTGCCTCTAATGTAGAAAAGGCAAAAACGGGTTTTTCTTCGGCAAATGCCATACCTTTTATGGCACTTATTCCTATTCTAATTCCCGTAAATGAGCCGGGACCTGCCGTTACCGCAAATGCATCAATATCCGTTATTGCAAGCCTTGAATTGCTTAAAAGCTGTTCTATAATCGGCATAAGCGTTTCAGAATGTGTTAGCTTAATATTTAAAAATCCCTCAGCTATAAGCTTGCCGTTTTCGGCAATGGCGGCAGATACCGATTTTGCCGAGCAATCTATTGCTAAAACCTTCATTTTTATAACTCCTTTAAAAATGCTTTTTCTTCAGTACATTCAATTGTTATAGTACGGCTGTTTTCACTTTGATTTGAAAAAGTAACAAAAACCGTGTCTAAAGGTAGAGCGGTTTCAATGTTTTCGCTCCATTCAATTGCCAAAACGGCATCATCGTCTAAATAATCATAAAATCCAATCGAGTAAAGCTCATCTTCATCGGCAATTCTATACATATCAAAATGGTAAATTGGAAGTCGTCCGCCTAAATATTCATTAACTATTGCAAAGGTAGGAGAGTTTGCTTCTCCAAAATAATCAAGACCTTTGGCAAGCCCTGTGGTAAAACAGGTTTTACCAGAGCCTAAATCACCTTTAAAAGCAATAACGCATCCTTCAGTTATTAAACCGCCAAGTCGCATTGCAAGGCTTAAGGTTTCTTTTGCACTATTGGTTATAAACTCTTTTTTCAATTAAAATTCGCTCCAAAATATTAATTTCAGGTTAATTATAACACAATTTTTAAAGTATTTAAAGTATTTACTTGAACATTTTGCATTTTTCTTATATAATAATATGAAAGGATGTGATTTTTTTGCGTGCTATATGGAATTCCATTGCCGATTATATACGCGAATGTGATAAATTACTTTTGTTTTTGTGTATTGCCGCAAGTGGCTATGGCTGTATTGCAGTTTGGTCTGCCACAAATTATATAGGCAGTAACCGTCAGTTTTTTACACAGCTTATAACCCTTGTTTTGGGTGTTGTGGGAGTTGTTATAGTTTCCCATTTTGACTACAACCATTATAAAAAGCTTTGGCCTATTATTGCAGTAGTTTGTTTAATTCCCGTAATTCTAACCTTTTTTATAGGCTTTGCCCCCGCAGGTACTGATGATAAGGCATGGCTCAGACTTCCCGGCGGACTCACCTTTCAGCCTGCCGAGCTACTAAAAATCGCATTTATAATAACCTTTTCAATCCATTTGGAAAGGGTAGGCGAGCGACTTAATAATTTAAAATATTTAATTCCCTTGGTGCTTCACGGTGCTTTCCCCGTTTTGCTTGTTCATTTACAGGGTGACGACGGCACCGCTATGATTTTTGCGGTAATAATGCTTTTAATGCTCTTTGCAGCGGGCTTAAAGGCGAGATATTTTGTAATACTTGTGGTTGCAGTAATAATAGCGGCACCGCTTATATATTTTCTTGTTATGAATTCCGACCAGCAGGCACGACTTGAGTCTATTTTTGATTTAGAGGACGACTTGCAGGGCTCTGACTGGCAACAATGGCGAGGAAGAATAGCCCTTGCAAACGGCGGTTGGTTTGGACAAGGTCTTTTTAAGGGTCAGCTTACTCAAATCGGTGATGTACCCGAAAGCTATAATGACTTTATTTTCGTAAGCATTGGCGAGGAGCTTGGCATTATAGGTTGTCTTGTTTGCCTTTTGTTGCTTGCAGTTATTTGTATAAGAATACTCAGAATTGGTGCAATTGCCCGTGAAAAACGCGGAAAGCTAATGTGTGTTGGAATGTTTGCAATGCTGTTTTCACAAATAGTAATCAATCTTGGAATGTGCCTTTCAATTACGCCTGTTATAGGCGTTCCGCTTCCGTTTTTCAGTGCGGGCGGTACTTCGTTAATATGTCTTTTTGTGGGTATTGGAGTTATAATGAGCGTTTATATGCACAGAAATTCAAGACATATGCGACTGTATGATTAATAAAAAGGGGGATTTACGTTATTATGAAAATCCTGGTAACGGGGGCAAAAGGCTTTGTTGGTAAAAACCTTTGCGTTGCCTTAAAAACAAAGGGTCATACCGTATATGAGTATGATATTGAGTCAACAGCAGACGAGCTTAAAGAATACTGTAAGGACTGTGAGTTTGTTTTTCATTTAGCAGGTGTAAACCGCCCTAAGGACCCTAAAGAGTTTTTAGAGGGCAACTGTGCGGCGGCGGATAATCTTTTAGCTACCCTTAAAGAAAAGTCAAATAAATGTCCTATAATGCTTTCAAGCTCTATTCAGGCAAGCCTCATTGGAAGATATGCGGGCTCGGATTACGGTAAATCCAAGCTGGCAGGTGAGGAGCTTGTCAGAAGTGTTGGAGCGGAAAATGGTAATAAGACCCTTATATACCGTTTCCCTAACCTTTTTGGTAAATGGTGCAGACCAAATTACAATTCTGCAGTCGCAACTTTTTGTCACAATATCGCAAACGGTTTGCCCATTCAAATAAACGACCCCGCCGTAGAGCTTGAGCTTCTTTATATTGATGACCTTATAAATGAAATGCTTTTGGCGTTAGAGGGTAAGGAGCATTACTGCGATTATGATGGAGTTCAGGTGCTGCCCGAAAAATCAAATCGTTTTTGCTATGTTCCTACCACTCACAAGGTAACATTAGGCGAAATTGCAGATTTGCTTTATAAGTTTGCAGAGCAACCAAAAAACCTTGTTATGCCCGAAATACCAAATAATTCCTTTGCAAAAAAGCTTTATTCCACCTATCTTTCATATCTGCCAAAGGAAAAAGTAGCTTTCCCTCTTAAAATGAATGTGGATGAACGCGGTAGCTTTACCGAGCTTTTAAAAACCGAAAAATGCGGTCAGTTTAGTGTGAATATATCTAAGCCTAATATTACAAAGGGTCAGCATTGGCACCACACAAAATGGGAATTTTTTATTGTGGTTTCGGGAACAGGCCTTATTCAGCAACGAAGAGTCGGCGATAATGAGGTACTTAATTTTTATGTTTCGGGTGATAAAATAGAGGCAGTTCACATGCTACCGGGCTACACCCACAACATTATAAATTTAAGTGAAACCGAAGATTTAGTTACTCTTATGTGGGCAAATGAGCAGTTCGATAAAGAAAATCCCGATACATTTTATCTACCTGTGGAGGAATAAAAATGGAAATTAAAACAAATTATTCTGATGTTAGCTTTAAAAATGACGGCAGACTTAAACTGTTAATAATCGTGGGCACTCGCCCCGAAATTATCCGTCTTGCTGCCGTTATTGATAAATGTCGCAAATATTTCGATACCGTTTTGGCACATACAGGTCAGAATTATGACTACAACTTAAACGGTGTTTTTTTTAAGGACCTAAAGCTAGATGCTCCCGATGTTTATATGGATGCGGTTGGCGATGATTTAGGTGCAACGGTTGGCAATATTATTAACTGTTCTTATAAGCTTATGAATGAGATAAAGCCCGATGCACTTTTAATTTTAGGCGATACTAATTCCTGTCTTTCGGCAATATCGGCAAAAAGACTTCATATTCCCATTTTCCACATGGAGGCGGGCAACCGCTGTAAGGATGAATGTCTGCCGGAGGAAACAAACCGCCGAATTGTAGATATTATTTCGGATGTTAATTTAGCATATTCTGAGCACGCCCGCCGTTATTTACATGAGTGCGGTCTGCCCAAAGAACGTACCTATGTTACGGGTTCTCCTATGGCAGAGGTTCTTCACAATAATTTAGATGATATTAAGGCAAGCAATATTTTAGAAAAACTGGGGCTGGAACCTAAAAAATATATGCTTCTTTCTGCTCACAGAGAGGAGAATATTGATACCGAGCAAAACTTTTTATCTCTTTTTACTGCTATCAACAAACTTGCCGAAAAGTATGATATGCCTATACTTTATTCCTGTCATCCTAGGTCTAAAAAGCGTTTGGAGCAGAGCGGATTTAAGCTTGACAGCCGTGTTATTCAGCACGAGCCGTTAGGCTTCCACGATTACAACAAGCTTCAAATGAACGCTTATGCCGTTGTTTCGGATAGCGGTACGTTGCCCGAAGAAAGTTCATTCTTCACAAGCATTGGAAATTCTTTCCCTGCCGTTTGCATACGCACCTCTACCGAGCGACCCGAGGCACTTGATAAGGCCTGTTTTGTAATTGCGGGTATTGATGAAAAATCCCTCTTGCAATCGGTAATAACTGCAGTTGAAATGAATGATAGCGGCGATTACGGTATCCCTGTACCCGATTATGTGGAAGAAAATGTTTCCTCAAAGGTTGTAAAAATAATCCAGTCGTATACAGGTATTGTAAACAAAATGGTCTGGCGCAAGTCCTAGATAGGTTTTATTCCGAATAAGTATTTAATCAAACTCCTCAGTCGCGTTCCGCGGTGGGGAGTTTTCATTATAACGGTATTTTCCGTATTTTTCAAAATTCTCCATCATACAATTAAAAAAAGAGTATGGAGGAGTAAAAAATGGAGCAGGAGTATTTAAATCTACCCGAGGAAGAAAATGAGCAGGCAGAATTATCTGAGGCAAAACCGCGAAAAAAATTTGATTATCATATAGCTATTTTTATTTTACAGGGTGTTATATGTGCGGTGGTGCTTTTGTTTTGCCTTATTACCAAAACCTTTTTTGGGGATTTCTTTGGTGAAATAAAAACTTGGTATAATAAAACCCTAAACGAGGATACCGATATTTCTTTAGTTCTCGGCAATTCCTCTTTTGAATCGGGCGTAGGCGGACCTTTAGAGGTGAATGCTACGGATTTATCATACGGCTTTGTACTGCCCGTTTCGGGAAAGCTTACCTCGGGCTATGGCTATCGTACTGACCCATTTACGGGAGAGCGGTCATTTCACAGTGGTGTGGATATTGCCGCTTCAAAAGAAACTCCAATAAAAGCGGCTTTGTCGGGTGTGGTGGAGCTGGCAGAAAAATCGGGTGGAGATTACGGCAATTACATAATTATTAATCACGGTGGTTTTAAAACTCTTTATGCCCACTGTGAAAAATTAGATGTTGTTAATGGTCAGTATGTATCGTCGGGTGATACCGTGGCGAGTGTTGGTAGTACGGGTCGCTCTACAGGGCCACATCTTCATTTTGAAATACGAATAGGTGATACAAAAATTGACCCTACACCTTTCATAAATATAGAAAATAAATGATTAGTATAAAAATTTTCGGTATAAATTTTGGAGTATCAGTAGGATTTTTTGGTGTACTATGCTTAATGCTTTATGTTGATAGGGTAGGATTAATGCTTCCTACTATGTTGGCGGTAACACTTCACGAATTTGGTCATTTAATGGCTCTTTTAGCTTTTAAGGAAAGACCCCAAAGGGTTGAACTGAGGGTTGGTGCTGTGGCAATAATCGGCAATTTTGCTTTGACTTCAAAAGCTCAGCTTATAATGCTTATTTCGGGCTCGACATTAAATTTCATTCTCTTTGCATTATTTTATTTTTTATATTTTTTCTGTGAAGCTATGTATTTACTAAATTTTAGCCTTGTTATGCTCATTGTTGGAGCATTAAACCTTTTACCGATTATGGGGTTAGATGGGGGAGAGATTTTAAATATAATACTTTCAAGATTTTTGAAAACCAAAACCGCAAACATCATTACTTTTGTTATTTCTGTTGTTACTACTTTAATCATAATATTGCTTGGTGTTTACGTTTTTACCGATACAAAAAGCAATATTTCGCTTATTATTTTTGGTGTTTATCTTTTTTTAGGAATTTTACTATCAAAAAAGCAAAAGAATGATTGCAATATTTACAAAAATAAGGTAAAATAATAATAACTATTGCAATTTGGAGGCACCAAAGTGGATAACAAACGATTAGAACAGCTTTTTTTGAGCGTTCAAAAACCCGGTAGATACTCGGGTGGTGAAATGGGAAGCATTATTAAAGATAAATCCAAGGTAGATGTTCGTTTTGCTTTTTGTTTTCCCGACACTTATGAAATAGGTATGTCCCATTTGGGAATGAAAATTCTCTACTCTCTTTTTAATGAGCGTGAGGATATTTGGTGCGAGCGTGTTTTTGCTCCTTGGATGGATTTTGAGGAAGTAATGCGAAAAGAGGATATTCCTCTTTTTGCCATTGAGAGCCGTGACCCTATAAGTGATTTTGATTTTATTGGCTTTACCTTACAGTATGAGCTTTCCTATACCAATGTTTTAAATATGCTGGATTTGGCTAAAATACCTCTCCGTTCGGAAGATAGAAAAGAGCTTTCGCCTCTAATCGTAGCGGGAGGTCCTTGTGCCTGCAATCCTGAGCCTCTTGCTGATTTTGTTGATATTTTCTTCCTTGGCGAGGGTGAAGAGGTCGATTTAGAGGTTATTGACCTTTATAAAGAATATAAGGCAAATGGCGGTACAGATAAGCAGGAATTTTTAAGGCTTGCCGCTAAAATAGAGGGTGTTTATATACCCTCACTTTATGATGTGGAGTATGATGCTGAGGGTAAAATAGCCTCATACATACCAAAAGACGGTGCACCCTTAACAGTTCACAAGCGTATTATGACCGATATGGATAAAGCATATTATCCTAAGAATTTTGTTGTGCCCTTTACAGAAATAGTGCACGACCGAGCTGTTATGGAAATTTTCAGAGGCTGTATTCGCGGTTGCAGATTTTGTCAGGCAGGCTTTATTTACCGGCCCGTAAGGGAAAAATCTGCCGATGTAATAAATGCTGAAGCTAAGGCACTTTGTGATAGTACAGGCTATGATGAAATGTCGCTTTCTTCGCTTAGTACAAGCGATTATACCGAAATCGAGCCACTTTTAGCCCGAATGATTGAGTGGACCGATGAGGATAAAATTAGTTTATCCTTGCCGTCACTTAGAATAGATAATTTTTCTCCCGAGCTACTTGAAAAAATGAAGATGATACGAAAAAGCGGTCTTACTTTCGCTCCCGAGGCGGGCACTCAGCGACTTCGCGATGTTATTAATAAAAATATCACCGAAAAGGATATTATGAAGTCCTGTGCCACCGCTTTTGCGGGCGGTTATACGGCGGTTAAGCTATATTTTATGATAGGTCTTCCCACCGAAACCGATGAGGATATTGTTGGTATTGCAAAGCTCGGTCAAAAAATAGTTGACCTTTATTATAATGTGGATGGTAGACCTAAGGGTAAGGGCGTAAATGTTTCAATAAGCGTTTCTACCTTCGTTCCAAAGCCTTTTACTCCCTTTGAATTTTGTGCACAGATTTCAAAGGAGGAAATGCGTCGTCGCCAACAACTTTTAAGGGATAGCATAACCACCAAAAAAATCTCTCTTAGCTGGCACGATAGCGATACAAGTGCCTTAGAGGGTGCATTGGCTCGCGGTGACCGCAGGGTAGGCAAGGTTATTGAAACCGCCTTTAAAATGGGTGCTAAGATGGATGGTTGGGGCGAAGCCTTTAATTACGATTTATGGCTTGATGCCTTTAAAAAATCGGGTCTTGACCCTGAATTTTACGCTAATAGAGAAAGAGAAACCACAGAAATAAATCCTTGGGACCATTTAGACTTTGGCGTTACAAAGGAGTTTTTAACAAAGGAATATGCTTTGGCACTTTGTGCCTCCACAACTCCAAACTGTAGGGAAAAGTGTGCTGGTTGCGGTGCGAATAAGTATGGGAAGGGTGTTTGCTTTGAAAAACGTTAGATTATTCTTTAAAAAAAGCGGCCCGCTTAGATTTGTATCTCACTTAGATATGAACCGCGTTATGACTAGACTTCTTCGTTTGTCCAGAGTGCCCATTTGGTATACCGAAGGCTTTAATCGTCATCCCTACATTACCTTTGCACTTCCGCTTTCACTTGGTTTTTCAAGCGAATATGAGGTTATGGATTTTAGGCTGGATGATGACGACTTTGATATTAAAACGGCAGAAAAAATGATTTCCGATGTCTGCCCCAACGGTATTGAAGTTATCACCTTAAAGGAGCCTGTTTTTAAAAGCGGTAAAATTGCTTTAGCAGATTTTGAAATTACATTTTTTACTAATTCTGTGGCGAGCTATGAAAGTCTTAATGCCTTTTTGAATTTACCCGAAATTATAGTTTCTAAGAAAACCAAAAAAGGTGGAATAAAAGAGGTTGACCTAGCTGATAAAATTAAAAGTTATAAAATAACAGATGGTAAGGAGCTTAAACTTATCTTAAGACTTCCTGCAGGTGGCGAGGATAACATTAATCCCAAAATTTTAATTGATAAATATTTAAGCAATATTGGGGAGAGCGACGGATTTTATACCGTTGTTCGTACAGGTCTGTTTTTGGCAGACGGTACTAAATTTGAGTAGGTAGATAAAATGTTAAAATCATTGTTTGTAATTTTTAAGGGCTTTTTCGTGGGCGGTACTATGATGGTGCCGGGAGTCAGCGGTGGCTCTATGGCTATGATTTTGGGTATTTATAACCGTCTTATAGAAAGCATAGCTACTTTTAGAAAAAATCCTGCAAAAAACGCCATATTTTTAATTAAATTTTGTATTGGTGCTGTTCTTGGTATTGCGTTGTTTTCAAAATTTGTAATAACACCGTTATTGGCACTTTATCCGCTTCAGGTAAGCTATTTCTTTTTAGGTGCCGTTGCAGGCGGTGTGCCTATGATTTATAAAACCGCAGGTGTTAGAAAATTTACCCTTAATGCGATTATTTACCCCGTAATCGGAATAATTATGGTGCTTTTAATTTCACTTATTCCCGAAGGGCTTTTCACTCCCGGTGAGTCTATAACGCTTGGAAGCATTATTTTGCAAATGGTCGGTGGAATTATTATTGCAATAGGACTTATACTTCCAGGAGTTAGTGTATCACAGCTTCTTTTAATGCTTGGACTTTATAGCAGTATACTTTCGGCACTCGGTAGCTTTAATCTATTGCCTTTCATCCCAATGGTAATAGGCATTTTAATAGGTTGCCTTGTTTCGGCAAAGCTTATGGATAAGGCTATGAAAAAATATCCTGAGCCAACATATTTAATTGTATTTGGATTTTTGCTTGGCTCCCTTACAGAATTATTTCCCGGTATTCCTAAAGGTGTTAATATTCCAATTTGTATTTTAACCTTTGCCGCAGGATTTTGCTTTATATATTTTTTGCAACTGCTTGAAAATAAAAAAAGCTAGAAAAATCGCCGAATGATTAAATCACTCGGCGATTTTTCTGCAATTTTAAAGGATTTTATTCAGACATCGGTTTTTTGTAGGAATAAAACACCAAGAGTATTTCTTCCGCAATGAACCGAAACTGTTGCACCTGCTCTTGTAACATGAAGCTCCTTAGGATTAAGTGTTTCCTTAACAATAGAAACTACACTGTCTACAATTTCATCATCACAGCCTGCATGTGTAATAAAAACGTGGTCGGTTATTATGTTATCTAAATCAGCAAGACGCTCAGCGGCATAGGTTTTTAAAACCTCGCTGTATTTGCCCCTATATTTTTTAGAAACGCCCATAGAGCCGTTTTTAACTTCAATACAAGGTTTAAGCTTTAAAAGATTTGCACCAAGTGCTGCTACTGCGGAGCAACGGCCACCCTTGTGAAGATATTCAAGACTATCAATAACAAATGAAGCATTAACCTTGGTTTTAAGGGCATCAATTTTTTCTTTAATTTCTGCGGCACCCATACCCTGTTTTGCCATTTCTGCGGCGGCAATTATTAAAAGGCCAATGCCTGTGGAAAGGTTAGCACTGTCAATTACATAAACATTTTCCAGCTCTTCTGCAGCTAGGTTTGCGGCGTGATTGTTAACCGACATAGTGGAGCTGATTGTGAAAA
>JAGARD010000169.1 GCA_017622415.1 Clostridia bacterium
AGCCACGATATCAGCGCAAATATTGCCATCGGCATTGTCATACCGAGATAGGTTATCATCTCGCCGTAATAGTCAAACGTGTAGGAGATAATTCCGTATAAGATGCTGAAAATCACCATCAACAGCTGACCGAAAGGATTTCCCTTTGCGTTAAAAATAAGAGATGTTACACCTAGAATTGATGCTAACAGCGTTAAATAATTCTCTTTGTCGAAACAGAAAAAAGAGACCGCTATTAACAGTACAGAAAAGCCCCACAAGGCAAGCTCGGTTTTTGAGAAATATCCTTTTAATTTATTTAGCATTAACATAATAACCTCCAAAAAAAGCATTCGCTACACATCTTCTAAGACCTAACGATGTGCAAACGAATGCTTTTAGCATTTTTCTACCCGGTGGCAGTTTTTTTATTATTTAGTTTTGTTTTTTGGGTTTTTTAAGAAAGCACCAATTAACATAACAACCGCAAAAATTATGAAATAGAACAAAACAGGGAATGAGAATGAGCCGTTTTCTTTGGCTGTTAAATAAGGTGTAATACCGTGAGCATAAATTGCAGCAAACACCATAACAAGGCAGGCGGCAGTTGCTAATAAGGGAATTAAGAAACGCTTTACAAATCCAAGTTCTTTTTCTTTTATCATCCAAGCTATAAAAATGGGAATATACAGTGCGTAGATGGTAATAATCGGAAGCTCGGAGGAATCGAAGTTGAAATATCCAAACCAGCCTTTTTCGGTAAGATTAGCACCATAGAAGTAAATAAGCCAAGCACCACATACCAAAAGTCCCCAAACGGATGAGTTGGTAACCATATTTGTGTTTTTGTCAATTTGCTTAAACATATCCTGCTTAGGACCTTCGTTACGGCAGGCGATTGAGTACATACCGCGAGTTGCGGCAACCATAAGCCCGTTAAGCGTGCCAAGGCAGGAAATAACTATGCAGATATTTAATATAGTTCCGCCAACGCCGCCAAAAATATTAGAAAAAGCGGTGGTTGCACCCTCTTTGATTAAAACTGTATTTGTGGCACCGCCTGCAACACCTATGTAATAAAGAACATACGCGGCAACAACAATAAGCGAGCCAACTATTAAAGCAATAGGCAAGTTTTTCTTTGGGTTTTTAAGCTCGGCATTTATAGAGGTGGCTACTATCCAACCCTCATAAGCGAAAACCGTAGCAACAATTGCTGCAAAAAGACCACCGCCTGTGCCGCCGACAGCTTCGGTAACAACGGTTGTAAAATTACTGGTAAGCGTACCGTTTAAAAGACCGACCAAGGTTCCTACAACAGCCATAAGAGTTATAGGAATAAGCTTAATAATTGTAGCACTTATTTGGAATTTACCTGCAAGCTTCGGCGAAAGTGCGTTCATTGAATATGATGCTATAAGGAAGAAGCCAGCTAAAGCCAAAACCTCAGGACCTACCATACTCCAACCAAAAAGAACACCGAAGTATCTTGCTGAAACCCAAGCAAGAACAGAGGTCATACCGGGGTAGTATATGTTTACCAGAAACCAAGCAAGATAGTAAGCATAATTTTTGCCACAGCTGGCCTCGGCATAGTCCACAACACCGCTTACCTTTGCGTGCTTATTTGCCATACTTGCGAACTGCAATGAACAAGTAATCATAAGTAAGCCTGTGATAACCCAAGCTATAATACCAAGTGGCATATTTCCGCCTGTAGCTGTTAGTACATTTTGTGCTTTGAAGAAAACACCCGAACCAATAACCGTGCCAACAACCATACAAATAGCGGTTGGCAAGCCATAACGTTTTTCAAGTTTTTCCATAATATATCTCCTTTTTTTAATGTAAGCAAATTATAACAAAAAAATTTATAAATGTAAAGGTTTTTTATTTTTTTTGCATCATCATTTAATTAAAACACAGCTTGTGTTAAAAATGGTTTTCATAATCGTTATATCCGTCTACAGCACCGTGGGAAATACTATCGCCGAAAATGACAATATTAATCGGACCATACTGTTCTAAGCCTGTTCTATCAAGCAGGATTTTTTCTTTAATATGCATAACAAACACAGCCTTTTTACATATTATAGCAGAAATCTAAGGCGAAATCAATCATTCATTATTCATTAGCGATGTGACGTCATATTCAATCACGGCGAAGCCGTGTATATCATCATTGCGAAAGAATTTTGATGCACGCTTCGCGTGATGATATACATTCCTGACGGACTGATGATATGCCACCCGCTTCGCAATGGATAAAAAAATCGACTTGTGAAAACAAGTCAATTTTTTGGCTGTTACGAACCATTATGATGCCACGTTGTTTTTTGAAAAAAGAGCTAAAATTTACGATTTTTATTATTTTTCCCAAAAAGATTTTCTATTCGATAAATTTAAATTTATATAGCTCGATAATACGGACAAATATCTTCATAATATCCGTCTTTCATACGAAAACCATTTGGTATTGTCCCTAATTGAGTAAATCCGAGACGCTCATATAAATGTCTGGCATGTATATTTGTCGCAACAACTGCGTTGAATTGCAAAACAGAAAAACCGTGTTTGCATCCTTGTTCAATACAATCTAACACCAGTTTTTCTCCTATATGTAATCCTCTGCTCTGAGAACTCACAGCATAACTTGCATTACAGATATGACCGCATCTTCCTATATTGTTCGGATGTAAAATATAAAGTCCGTATATTTTCTCTGTTTCGTTATCTACTGCAACACCCGTATAGGTTTGTTCAGAAAAAAAGATAGTGCCGCTTTCAAGAGTCAGGAATTCTTCTTGGGGGAAGGCATTTCCTTCCTCAACAATTTCATTCCAGATTTCTATCATCGCACACAAATCTTTTTCCCCATATTTGCGTAGTACTATTCCCATTTATTTTCACCTCTACAAATTCTTATTTATCGAACTGATTATACCATATTCTTTAAGAAATTTATATAGCCAAATCAAAATTTCATATTTTTGTCGGATTTGGTCTTCGCCCAATCTTCAAAAATATGGCTATATGCTTGGGTTCGAATATAAACTCCCGTTCTTCCTTATCGTGTTTGGCTTCAAGTGAAGTATAAAATTTCAAAAAAATACGATAATAAATCACTAAATCTGCCCGTTATTTGTACTTCGGTCGTTCGAATCCATCTTGACGGAGATTTTAGTGATATTGTGCCTACGGCACAGTGATATTTTCACTTCGTGAAAGTGATATTGAAACCTGCGGTTTCAGTGATATTATATTCGCCACCAAAACTGCCCGAAGGGCAGTATCACTCGGCTTTAGCCGAATATCACTGCGAAGCAATATCACTCGCCGTAAGGCGAATATAACTGAAAAAGACGATTGCTTTCGCAATCGTCTTTTTCTTGGTGGGAGCGGGTGGATACTCTGTGCCTACACCATTTCGACCGCCCCGGGCGGTGCCCGAAATGCTTTGCAGTGTTCGAGACTTCACAGTCCCAAAAGCCTATCGCGGCTTTTGGGCTGCTTCGACGTACACTACCTGCGGTGGTTCTCATCTCACCCTTTCAACCACAAAACAAAAAACCAGCCCTTTTGGACTGGTTTCTCGTTTTGGTGGG
>JAGARD010000170.1 GCA_017622415.1 Clostridia bacterium
CTAAAGCGATTTTTAGATATTTGTAAGCAAAACAAAAGTACGCTTGCTATTATAATAGCGTTTATGCTGTTAGATGCAGTAATAGGCATTTCCAAGGAATATATACTTCGTTTCTTTGTAGATGAGCATCTGTCAAAAGAAAGCGGAACGGTTTATGATATTTTAGTCTTTTTTGCGATTTATTTCGGTGTTATATTATTAGGATTGGTTATATTTTACATTAAGGCATATTTTTGCGGAAAAATGGGAGTTAAGGTTGTTCATCAGCTTAGAAAACGTCTTAGTGACCATTTGCAGAAGCTGTCACTTTCTAATCTTAATACACGTAATACGGGCGAAATTGTAGAGCGTGTTATGGGGGACACAAATCGTGTACGTCAGTTTTTTAACGGCACATTTTGTTCTACCTTTAATCAGGTATTTTACATTGTTGGCGTTGCAACAATTATGCTTATTATGAATTGGAAGCTTGCATTGCTTACCTTGTTGTTTATGCCCTTTGTAATAATATTTACAAAAACCTTTTGGCCAAAAATTCATAAGATTTTTTCTAATCTATGGCGAAAAATTGACGGTATACAAAACAAGCTTCAGGACGTGCTTTCGGGTATTAGAATTGTAAAAACCTATGGCAGAGAAAAATCAGAAATTGATGAGTTTTGTGTTGCGAATGAAAAGCACGCTATAATAAATTACAAAAACGAAAAATTCTTTGCAATTTTTTATCCTATAATCACACTTATTTTCAGCTTCAGTACATACATTGTAATTTATGCGGGCGGTATTGATGTCTTAAAGGGGAATATGACCCCCGGCGAGCTTATGCAGTTTGTAGCATATACAGGTATGCTTTTAGGTCCTTTACATTCTATGACCTATTTGCCACGAGATATTGTTAATATGACCACCAGCTTAGAAAGAATTTATGATATTTTGGGTGAAGAGCCTGGTATACACTCTAAAGAAAATGCCACAGTAAGGGAAATTAAAGGCGATGTTAGACTTGAAGATGTTGTTTTTGGTTATCATACACATCAACCCGTTTTGGATGGAGTTACCCTTAACGTAAAAGCAGGCGAAATGATTGGTCTTGTTGGCTCATCAGGAGCGGGAAAATCAACCCTTATCAACCTTGTAA
Source organism: Clostridia bacterium (assembly GCA_017622415.1). Classification (GTDB taxonomy): domain Bacteria; phylum Bacillota; class Clostridia; order Oscillospirales; family Acutalibacteraceae; genus UMGS1279. Next base: position 1,139 of record JAGARD010000170.1, read on the forward strand.
TGCGTCTTTATGATGTAGACGAGGGTGCTGTTTATGTAGACGGTATAGACGTAAGGGACTTTAACGTTGAGTGTTTTCACAGCCAAATTGGTGTAGTTTTGCAAGAAACCTTTTTGTTTGCAGGCTCGGTAGTGGATAACATAAGATTTGCAAAGCCAGATGCTACAATGAGTGAGATAATTTCCGCGGCAAAGGCGGCGAATGCTCACGACTTTATCTGTAAGCTACCCGACGGTTATAACACCTATGTCGGAGAAAAAGGTCATAACCTTTCGGGCGGTGAAAAACAGCGTATTGCTATAGCACGTGCTATTTTAAATAACCCCAAAATACTTATTTTGGATGAGGCTACGTCGGCACTTGATACCGAAAGCGAATATCAGGTTCAGCAGGCGTTGGAGAGGTTAAGGAAAAATCGCACAACCTTTGCTATTGCTCATAGGCTTTCTACACTTCGTAAGGCCGATAGAATAGCTGTTATTGATGACCATAAAATCGCCGAGGTTGGCAGTCATAATGAGCTTTTAAAAAACCAAGGCATTTATTATGGACTTGTTATGGCTCAGCTTCAAATGAATAAAACCGCCGATAAACAATAGAAAAATTTTAAAAACAGAGCATTCATTAAAGGGTGAATGCTCTGTTTTTTATAATACGTAATAATATATTAAAATTCTTAATTGTCCGCGTTACAAGGACAGTTGACTTTATGGCAAATTACCCCCAAAAAAGCAAGAAAAAGTTTTCTACAATTCGTAACAAAATTTTCTTGTTTTACTATGCTAAAGTGCAAAAATATAGGTGATTAATAAAGGGTTATTGGAGTTATTAACATAGTTATCAACAGTTATCAACAAAAATTAACAATACAAACTGTATAAAAGTTTTTTCGCTGTCAAAAATTAAATAGAAAACTTTTTAGAGGTGGCAGTATGTTAAGAGGAACAAATAAGTCGATAATTGAGATAAGCGAAACCGAAAACAAGTATTTTGAAAGGGCACTTTTGTTCGTAAAGCCCGAATTTGTAAACCTTTCACCCGAGAGACTTAATAGGGAAGCCAAGCGTATGATAGGTACACTTACCTTTTCGCCAATGGGGCTTGGCAGGCAAACCACAGCTCGCAAAAGAGCAGCCCAAAAAAGACGTAGGAAAATACTGCTTATAAGCGGTGTTTTGTTTTTACTAGCCGCTTTTACCGTTTGGAAATTTATGTAAATTTCAAATGGTATGTAAAAAACGAATATCATATAAATATATCCATTAATACAAAAAAGGCCGTAATAGAAGTATATTTTTCTATTACGGCTTTTTTTATAAGCATTTATTATTCATCATTGTGCTTTGCGTATTTTTCAATGTTAAATCGGGGACGCTTTTTGCTTTCTACATAGATTTTACCAACGTACTGTCCAACTAAACCTATCGCTGCAAGCTGTACACCGCCTAAAAACCAAATGGAAATTATAAGTGATGCCCAGCCAGGCTCGGCGTTTCCTGTAAAGTAGGAAATAAGTGAATAAACAAGTGCCGCAACCGAACAGATTATAATAGCAATTCCAAGTGCGGTTATAAGTGAAATTGGTTTAATGCTAAAGGAGGTAATTCCGTCAAAGGCAAATTTAAGCATTTTTTTAAGTGGATATTTAGATTCGCCCGCAACCCTTTTGCTACGTTCGTAATAAACCTTTTCGGTTTTAAAGCCAATAAGAGGAACAAGTCCTCTAAGGAATAGATTGCGTTCCTCATATTCTGAAAGAGCATCTATGGCACGGTGGCTCATAAGACGGAAATCAGCGTGATTGTAAACCGATTTAGCACCCATTGCTGACATTAGCTTGTAAAAGCCCTGTGCGGTTATACGCTTAAATGCTGAGTCGCTGCTGCGGTCATTTCTAACCCCGTAAACAATATCTGCACCGCTTAAATAGGCATCTACCATTTTTTCAATTGCATTTACATCGTCCTGCAAATCAGCATCTATTGAAACGGCCATATCTGACTCCTCGTTAGCCGTTAAAAGACCTGCCAAAAGTGCATTTTGATGACCGACGTTGCCCGAAAGCTTAAGTCCGCGAATTAGGGGATTTTGCTTGGTTTCAGCTTCAATAAGCTCCCAAGTTTTATCCTTGCTTCCGTCATCCACAAAAAGAACAAAGCTTTCTTTACTTATTTTGTCCGAGCGTATTAAACTGCCCAAAACCTCGGTAAGGCTTTTTGCTGAAAAAGGGAAAGCCTCCTCCTCATTATAGCAGGGCACAACAATTGCCAAAGTATTATTTAAACTCATTTTAATTTTCCTTTTTAATATTCCCAATTTTCGGGGTCGGTGAGTGTAACGGCAGAAACAAAGCCATCAATTATAATAAACCTAAGGTCATATCCGCCAATAGAATATTTTATGCATTCGCTGTTTTCGGGGATAACGGGCAAAAAGAATGCGTCTTCATCGGTTGCTTCGCCTCGCTCATATTCGGTCATACCTACAGCGTGAATAACATCATCGGCATCATAAACGCCGCCTAATGAAAAATCATAAGCGTATTCCTGAGCAATAATCACAGAAATGCCGTTTTCCTTGTTTTTCTTTTCGTAGCAGAAGGTCATACTTCCGCCGTTTAGCCAAACATCTTTTTCACCCTCGTCAACAACAAGCTCAACAATTTCGCTTCCCTCTTCAATGTGGCTCATAAAGGTTTCTTTTAAATTTTCAATATCGTGGCCAAGTGCATAAGGAATTTCGGGAATTTCACCCTTTTCGGCATAGCCTACAATGTTAAGGGAGTGGGCGAGAGGCTTAACAGATGTTACGGGAGCGTCGTCAGCCTCATTTTTTGCACATCCAGCAAAGGAAAAGCAAAGGGCTAAACATAATATAATAGTTAAGATTTTTGATATTTTCATAAATATACCTCCAAATTAGCGTTAAGGCAAAAGCTCATAAGATGGCTCGTCGGTTTCGTTTTGAAGCTCGGTAAAGAAGTATGCATTAAAAATTGCTTTAAGGAGTCCACCGCTGTAGGAGCTGTATTTACCGTGTTCAATAATAACGGCAACGGCAATTTCGGGATTTTCGTATGGTGCAAATGCAATAAATACTGTGTGGTCGGCACCCTTTGTTGTTTCGGCAGTACCTGTTTTACCGCCAACCGTTATGGGGTAATCGGCAAAAACTCTACTACCTGTACCGTCCTCAGTAACCGAAAGCATACCGCGTTTTACCTGATTAATAACATTTTCGTCAAGCTTTACGGTATCTACTATTTCGGGCTTGCTTTGCTTTATTATCTCATCCTGTGAATATGACATAATTTTATCTATAAGTGTTGTTTTGTATCTAACACCTGAGTTTGCAATGGTTGCTGTGTAGGTGGCGAGCTGTAGGGGAGTGAAAGCATTGTCCGACTGACCGATAGCGGCAGAGAGCGTATAACCCTCATACCATTCGGCACGGCTTTCGGGACCTGCCAGAGTTCCTGCACTTTCGCTTACCTCAACACCTGTTTTTACACCAAGACCCAGTTTTTTACAGTAGGCATTCATCTTAGTTATACCAAGTCTTCGACCCGTTTCAAAGAAGAAGTAGTTACAGGATTTTGAAAGGGCGGGTATGAGTGTAATTCCGCCGTGAAAATGCATACAGTTTGGCTGATAATCTTTAAAATAACGGTATTTTCTAACACAAGTAATGGTTTCGTCAGAGGTTATTACGTTTTCCTGTAATGCGGCACAGGCTACGGCAGGCTTAAAGGTAGAGCCAGGGGGATAAGCACCTGTAAATGCACGGTCAAAAAGAGGGCGTCCCTTAGTATCCTTAACCAATGACTCGTAATCATTTTCATATTGCTCATAGGTATAGGTAGGACAGTTAACTGCCGCCAAAACTCCGCCTGTTTTCACATTTACAGCTACTGCGGCACCTGCATTTGCATATATCTTATCTTTATTTAACTGCTTTATGGTATCCATAAGAGCCTTTTGAGCCGAAACCTGAACATTTTTATCCATTGTGAGCCTTACTGTGTGACCGGGAACAGGCTCTTTAGTTACTTCGGAAGAAAGAATTTTTCCTTTAGAATCTACCCTGTAGGTTATTTCTCCGTCGGTGCCGCGAAGCTCATCCTCGCAGGCTTTTTCAATACCGCTTCTGCCTACCTTATCATCGTATGAATAACCCTTTGCTTTAAGCTCCTCCCAATCCTCGGCATATATAGGGCTTACAGTACCGATTATGTGAGGGGCAACCGATGCATTATCGTATTCTCGGAATGAGGCAACCTCAATAGAAACGCCGTTTTCACCATAAATATTAGTGTTTTCGGATACAACAGTCATTATTTTACTGCTTACATCCTCGGCGAAGGTAAAGGGCACCGAAATGGAAAAGCCCGCTCGCTCCATTGTGTAACGTACACCCATTATAAGGCGTTGCTGTTTTTTATCTCTATCCTCAAGGGAATATCTTTTTACCAATGCATCAAAACAGTTTTGTGCCGTTGCATAATGTGCCAGCTCCAGCATATCCAGCATACGGTTTTTAGAAAGCTCAGAGGCTTCCTTATCATAACCGTAGGGGGCTGTGTCATTAAGAGGAAGGTCGTCCTTCCATTCGTGCTTGCCAAGAAGCTTTATAAGGGATAAAATGGTATCATTTATTGTGGTTTTGCTTATGGAAGCATAGTTAAAAATTATGTTGTAGCCTTCGCGATTTGTGGCTATTGGGCGACCGTAGCAGTCTAGTATTTCGCCGCGTGAAGCTTTTATAGGAGCGGTTATTTTTGCAATGCCATTTGCCTGCTCCACATATTTTTCAGAGCTTACAACCTGTATTTCAAAGGCTCTTACAAAAAGTAGAACAAATACAAGCACAGCTGTAACCGTTACTATAATATATCTGCGTTTATCACGCAATTTAATTTTAAGTTCTTCTTTATAAAGCTTGCTCTGCAATGTTCTCACCTCTTATAAGAAAAATTATTGCTCAACTAAATACTTTTTACAAAGATGCTTTACATAATAGAAAAAGGGGATAGCAAAAAGGGAAGTGTATACAGCAGAGGGCAGATGGTATTTTATAAGCAAGGCAGAAGCTGAAGCATCTCCGCCCAAAAGGTCTAAAAAGAACCATTTTAACAAAAAGAATAAAATACTGCCCAAAACGCTCACAATTATCATAGCCTTAATGTTGCGGTTAAGTAAAAACTTAAATATAAGACCTACTGCAGCACCTAAAAGCATTAAAGTAATTGTGTTAAAGCACTGCGTACCGTTTGTTACGGTGTCTAAGGCTATTCCGCATAAAAGACCCGAAACAAAGCCGCTCCATTCCCTTAAAAAGCAGGCGATAACCATAACTGCGGGCACTAAGAGAATTGGAAAAGCAGTGCCAAGCTTAAGACTAAAGGGCTCTATACGCTGTAAAATGAAAATACCAAAGCACAAAAGCACAAGAGAATAGTATAAATGATGGTGGTATTTTTCAACATAATTAATCATACCTTATTCCCCCGCATTCCCCTGACCTGTGAAATAGGTAATTACCATTACATCACGAAGCTCACTGAAATCAACAATGGGAGTAATAATTCCGTATAACGCGGTGCTGTAGCTTTCATTATGAACACTGTCAACTGTGCCAATTACAATTCCTTCGGGGAAAACGCCTCCGCCCGAGGTCACAATGTAATCGCCTGAGGTAACGGCAGAGCTTCTAAGCAGATTATTAATGCGGGTTTTACTCTGCTCAGCAAGACTTAGCTCGCCCGAAACAATACCTGCATCACGTGTTCTTCTGTCAAGACCGCCACAGCTTATAGCAGTATCTAAAATAGTGGTTACTTTTGAAAAAGAGGGGTTGACCTCTGATATGTAGCCAACCAAACCAGCATCTGTAATAACAGGGTCTAAAAGAGCAATACCCTGCAAGCTACCCTTGTTAATGTTAAATGAGCCGTAAGGGTCATCTGCATTTCGGGAGATAAGCATAGCAGGCTCCATAATATAATCGGTATTTTGCTCTTTAATACCGTAATATTTTTCGTACATTTCGTTTTCCTGCTTGGCTTTTTCAAAATCCATAAGGTCGGATGTTAAGTCGTTTACCTGTTGCTTTAAAGAAAGATTTTCCTGCATTAGCTCATCATTGCTTTCAAATTTTTCAAAAAATGAGCCAACCTCTTTTGATATATTGTTAAAAAACTGTGTTATGGATGATGTAGCGGCACCGAATATTCCGTTTTGCGGAGAAAAAGCACTGCCAATAACAGCACCGATTAATGCTAAAGACACAACAATACAGGTAACCGTAAGCATAATTTTAAATTTTCTGCTTCTAAAGAAAAAACGCAAGGTATTCACCCCCCTAGAAAATCATTAAAGGATATTATCTGTATTTTTTAAGTCTGCGGAAGGAATCATCATTAAAATCGGTACGCTCCAATTCCTTTGCTGTGCCAATAACAACGCAGTCTAATGGGTTTTCGGCAACAAAAACGGGAATACCTGTTTCCTCAGACATAAGCTCGTCCAAGCCGCGAAGCAGTGCACCGCCGCCTGTAAGGGTGATACCGCGGTCTATAATATCCGCTGAAAGCTCAGGAGGAGTTTTTTCTAAAGTAAGGCGAACGGCATCAATAATCTGCGATACGGTATCTGCCATAGCCTCTCTAACCTCTGCAGCGGTAATAATTATGCTTTTGGGCAGACCGTCAACAAGGTTACGGCCTTTAACCTCCATACTTGCTTCGTCCTCATAAGGCTTTGCCGAGCCAATGCCAATCTTAATTTCTTCGGCGGTACGCTCGCCGATAAGCATATTATGCATTTTTCTTATATAGCCAATTATGGCTTCATCCAGCTTATCGCCCGCAACACGAACCGATTGGGCAGTAACAATATCGCCTAGCGATAAAACCGCAACCTCGCTTGTTCCACCGCCAATATCTACAACCATACAGCCGGTGGAATCATCAACGGGAAGTCCCGCACCAATAGCCGCTGCCTTAGGCTCGGGAATAAGCAGAATATTATTGGGGCTTGCACCTGCCTGAATGGCGGCATCCTTAACGGCACGGCTTTCAACCTCGGTAACACCTGCGGGCACGCAAATAATAATGCGGACTCTGGTGAAAATAGAGCCGTGAAGAGCCTGCTTAATAAATTTTTTAAGCATAGCGGCAGTAACATCAAAGTCGGCAATAACGCCGTCCTTTAAAGGGCGGACTGCAATAATTGAGCCGGGGGTTCTGCCTATCATTTCCTTTGCCTCGGTACCAACGGCACGGACAATATCATTTCTTGCCTCGTAAGCCACAACAGATGGCTCACGCATTACTATTCCTTTGCCCTTTATGCAAACAAGAGTGTTTGCGGTGCCTAAATCTATTCCTATATCGCGAGTGAACATTTTTAGTTTCCTCCTAGAAAAGTTTCTATAATATTTTGCTTAAAAAAATATTTATTATTCCGTTTTTAAGATTTACAGCTCGGAACTATTAGCTTTATAGCTTTACTTATATTTTTAATTTCCTCTTTTTTTGTACCGTGGTGACATTCACCGTCAAGAGTCCAATCAAATTCCTCTTCACTTTCCACAATTATGTGAGAGGTGTGGAAAAGCTTAACCAAATCGCCTGAAAAATTTTGCGTCATAATCTCGCCGAGTATTTTTTGCAACTGTATAACATTTGTTGGAGTTTTAACAACCAACAGTTCAAATTCACCGTCATTAAGTGCTACCAGGGTATCCTTAAGCTTAAGCACGCCCCCCATTGAGGTGGTGTTTGAAATTGCACCAAAAATAAATTCATCCTCTAATACTGTATCGTTAAAAGTAAATTTCACCTTGTAAGGGCGGATGTTTGCAAGGCTCATAACACCCTCCAACACATAAGCAAAATGGCCTAAAATGTTTTTTGCCTCTTGGGTGGTGTTGTATGAAGCCTCGGTAAAGGCACCGAAGGATGCCACATAGTTAAAATATCTACCCGAAAACGAGCCTATATCTATTTTCTCGGTGTGGCCTTCAATAATGTTTTTTGCCGCTTCAATTGGATTTTTGGGAATTCCAAGACTTGTTGCAAGGTCATTAGTTGTGCCGACAGGAATGTATCCAAGCTTATGAGGGGTTGGATTTTCCATAAGTCCGCTTATAACCTCATTGAGGGTGCCGTCGCCACCAGCACAAACCACCGTTTCAATATCATCGGGACAGGTTTTGGCAATTTCGGTAGCATCTCCGCGTTTGCCCGTAAAAATAACATTAGTAGTTATGTTTGCAGCACTAAAGGTTTCAAGAATTTTCCAAAGCCTTTGCTTTAAAATTCCTCTGCCCGAAACGGGGTTTACAATCATAAGTATATTTTTACTCAAAAAAATCGGCACCTCCCTTAATAAGGATATAAACATACATATTAATTATATAATTAATTGCTCAACAATTCAAGAGAAAAATAAGAAAATTAACATTTTTGTTTCAAAAAAGAAAATTAGCACTTAAAGCTCAGCTTTATTTTATATAATATGTAAAAGGCAGGCTTGTTTTTGCAAGCCTGCCTTTAAAGCTATTATATTATAAGCAATAGTTTATTTTTTTATTCTGCTTAAAATATAATCGGGAACTTCCTCTTTACTTATATTTAATGTATATGAAAATTCATCGTGCAAAAGACGCTCTGCCTCACACAAATATTTTTCATCCGAAATATGAAAATGCTTTTTAGTATTTTTAAGCTCTTCCCTTTTAAGGTAAAGCATCTCTATAAGACGCATAAGCTCATATCGGTCGCCGCTTTTAATAATATTACTGCAATGTTCTTTGCGTACAATATCATCCTCAATCCACTTTATAGGATTTTTTGCAGCCATATCAATCATCTTGTTAATTTCCTTTACGGATAAAACGGCTCGCATTTTTTTAAGCAGCATTTCGTTATCGGTAGGCACATAAACTGTAGCCCTACCGTTTTGAACGGGAATTAAAACAAAGTATTGCTTCTTAACCTTGCTAATGGTCATTTCGGTTAATTCTTCTATCCTACAAATACCATTGGTGCCGTATGAAACGGTATCTCCTACCGAGAACATAAAATTACCTCGCTTTATAAAAATAAAAAAAGCCTGTGTTTGGCAGGACTTACGTTTTACCCTATCAAACTACACGCTCTACATACAAATTATAGCAAAAACAGGCCGAAAAGGCAAGAAAAATCTTGAAAACTTTAATTTTCAAAAAAATATTATCGTTAAAATGCACAAAAATCAGCTTTAAAATTCGTGTAAATGCGAGATTTTAACAAAAATTCAAAAAAAGGCAAAAAAAGACCTTCAAATTCAAAAAAATGCTTGCAAACAGTGGATTTTTGTGTTATTATGTATAGGCACGTAATGCGTGCAGATGTGCGTTGATGCGGGAGGTGGCCGACCTTGAGTCGGGAAATTTCCGCGGAGTATGTCCGATTTTAAACCGGGCGATGAAACTTAAAAGAGTGTTTATTAAAGGATTCTTGCGACCTTTTTTAAACCAGACAGCTGCAATTGCTGTCTCCCGGCATAGTCTGTGACCCCAGCCTATCCGGTTTTAAAATGTGCAGGGTTGAAACACCCGGCACCGTGTAAGTTTTGCCCGCCAACATTTTAAGGAGGCGACAACAAAATGGCTAAAGAGAAAATCAGAATTCGTATCAAGGGATACGACCACGCTTTGGTAGACCAAGCAGCAGAAAAGATCGTTGAAACTGCAAAGCGCACAGGTGCTAGAGTATCAGGTCCCGTACCGCTGCCTACCGAAAGAGAAATCGTTACGATTCTCCGTGCTGTTCATAAGTATAAGGACAGCCGTGAGCAGTTCGAAATGAGAACTCACAAAAGGCTTATCGACATTCTCAGACCTTCCAACAAAACTGTTGAGGCTCTGACAGGTCTTGAGCTTCCCGCAGGCGTTGAATTTGAAATTAAGCTTTAATTTTAAATCTCGTCGGCTGGTCATGTTGGCATAAAGTGTCAACCAATAACCAATAAGGAGGAAAATAAAAATGCAAAAAGGTTTAGTTGGAAAAAAGCTTGGTATGACTCAGCTTTTTGACGCAAACGGAAACGTTGTTCCCGTAACCGTTATCGAAGCAGGCCCCTGTGTGGTTGTGCAGAAGAAAACATTAGAGAACGACGGCTATGAAGCAGTACAGGTTGGTTTTATGGACCTTAAGGCTTCTAAAGTAAACAAGCCCCAGAAGGGTCACTTTGCAAAAGGTGACGTAGCTCCTAAAAAGGTGCTTCGCGAATTCCGTCTGGAGGACATCTCAGCAGTTAATGTTGGCGACCTTTTAAAGGCTGACGTATTTGCTGAGGGCGAGCATGTAGATGTAATCGGTACCAGTAAAGGTAAGGGTTATGCAGGTGTAATTAAGCGCTGGAACTTCGGCCGCTTAAAAGAATCACACGGTACAGGCCCTGTTCACCGTCACGGCGGTTCCCTTGGTGTTATCGATCCCGCTCGCGTATTCAAGGGTAAGAAAATGGCAGGTCATCTCGGTGCTGAGCGTGTAACCGTTCAGAACTTAGATGTAGTTAAAGTAGACGCTGAAAACAACATCATCGCAGTTAAGGGTGCCGTTCCCGGTCCTAAGGGCGGAATTGTTGTTCTTAAAAACAGCGTTAAGGCCTAAGGGAAGGAGTGCAATAGAATATGCCTAATATAGCAGTATTGGATATGACCGGCGCTAAGGTCGGCACAATCGAGCTTAAAGATTCTATCTTCGGCATCGAGCCCAACGCAGTTGTAATGCATGCAGCAGTTGTAAACTATCTTGCAAATCAGCGTCAGGGTACTCAGTCCACTTTAACCCGTACTGAGGTTTCCGGCGGCGGTAAAAAGCCTTGGAGACAAAAGGGTACTGGCCATGCTCGTCAGGGTTCAACCCGCGCTCCTCAGTGGAGACACGGCGGCGTAGCCTTAGGTCCGAAGCCGAGAGATTATTCCTACTCTCTCAATAAAAAGGTTAGACAGCTTGCACTTAAGTCTGCTTTGTCTGACAAGGTTCTGGGTGAATCACTTATCGTTCTTGATGAGTTTAAGCTTGAAGCTTACAAAACCAAGACAGTTGTTGATTGCTTAGCTGCAATCGGCGCTACCGGCAAAACCCTTATCGTACTTGATACTAACAATCCCTTTGTTGTTAAGAGTGCGGCTAACATTAAGGGTGTTAAAACAACTCAGTTCAACACCATCAACACTTATGACATTATCAATGCTGATAAGGTTGTTATGGTTAAGGCAGCTGTAGAGAAACTCGAGGAGGTATACGCATAATGAAAGCAGCACAGGATATTGTTATAGCTCCTATCATTACCGAAAAATCTATGTCGGTTATTGCGGACAAAAAGTACACCTTCAAGGTTGCTACCGATGCTAATAAGGTTGAAATCGCAGCAGCGATTGAAAAGCTTTTCGGCGTTGAGGTTGCTAAGGTGAACACAATGAACGTTCGCGGTCACAAAAGAAGAATGGGTCGTTACGAGGGAACTACCGCAGCTTGGAAAAAGGCTGTTGTAACTCTTTCTGAAAAATCCAAGACCATTGATTTCTTCGACGGTTTAATGTAATTAAAAAAGAACCGCTTTGGAAGTAATAAACTTCCGGCAATGTATGGGACTAAAAAAGTCCCGCTAAGCCTAAATAGGAGAGTGAAACGAATATGGCTATTAAGCATTATAAGCCGACTACTCCCGGTCGCCGCGGAATGACAGTTATGGATTATTCCGAGCTTTCCAAGGTAGCACCCGAGAAAAGTCTGCTTGAACCTATAAAAAAGAATGCAGGCCGTAACAGCTATGGCCGCATCACCGTTCGTCATCGTGGCGGCGGAAACCGCAAAAAATACAGAGTTATCGATTTCAAGAGAGAGCGTTTTGGTTGCCCCGCAACCGTTATGACTCTTGAGTATGATCCCAACCGTTCAGCATTTATTGCTCTTGTTCAGTATGAGGATGGCGAGAAGCGTTACATCATCGCTCCCGTTGGCCTTAAGGTTGGCGACGTAGTTGTTAGCGGCCCTGATGCCGATATCAAAACCGGTAACGCATTACCTTTAATCAACATCCCTGTTGGTACCTTTATCCACAATGTTGAGCTTTACCCCGGTAAGGGCGCACAGCTTGCCCGCTCGGCAGGTAATATGGCTCAGTTAATGGCTAAAGAAAACGGAATGGCATTGCTTCGTCTGCCTTCCGGCGAGCTTCGCAACGTACCTGTTAAATGTATGGCAACCGTTGGTCAGGTAAGTAATCCTGAGCACGAGAATGTTAACATTGGTAAAGCAGGTCGTAAGCGTCACATGGGTTGGCGTCCTACCGTACGCGGTTCTGTAATGAACCCCTGCGATCACCCCCACGGTGGTGGTGAAGGTAAGTCACCTATCGGTCGTCCCGGCCCTGTTACCCCTTGGGGTAAACCCACATTGGGCTACAAGACCCGTAAAAAGCATGCGGCTTCTGATAAATATATCGTAAAACGCCGCAATAGCAAGTAGTCGGACGAAAGGAGTTTGTAATTATGGGAAGAAGCATTAAAAAAGGTCCTTTTGTGCAACCTGTACTTCTGAAAAGAGTACAAGAGATGAACGAAACCGGCGAAAAGAGAGTTCTTCAAACCTGGAGCCGTGCATCTACAATATTCCCCGACTTTGTCGGACACACATTCGCAGTACACGACGGCCGTAAGCACGTTCCGGTTTATGTAACCGAGGATATGGTTGGTCATAAGCTTGGTGAATTTGCTCCCACCAGAACCTATCGTGGTCACGCCGGAGCAAAAACTACTAAGAAGTAAGCGGAACGAAAGGAGAGTTAGACTATGGAAGCAAGGGCAATATTGAAATACGCCCGTATTTCACCCCGTAAGGTAAAGATTGTTTTGGATCTTATCCGCAATCAACCTGCCGATAAAGCCATGGCTATTCTTAGGTTTACACCCAAGTCCGCCTGCGAATATCTTGAGAAGCTGTTAAAATCAGCTATGGCTAATGCCGAGAACAACCATAATATGGATGTTTCAAAGCTTTACGTTGCTGAGTGCTTTGTATGCCCCGGACCTACTCTTAAGAGAATTCGTCCTAAGGATCACGGCAGAGCACATCGCATTTTAAAAAGAACATCTCACGTAACTCTGGTTCTCAGAGAGCGTGAAGACTAATAAGGAGGTTACAAGTTTATGGGCCAGAAAGTTAATCCTAACGGTTTCCGTGTTGGCGTTATTAAAAACTGGGATTCCCGCTGGTTTGTGAAGGACGGCGTCTTTGGCGATACCTTGGTTGAGGACTATAACCTCCGTAAGTATTTAAAGAAGACCCTTTACAATGCAGGCGTTCCCAAGATTGAAATCGAACGCGATGCATCTAAGGTTAGAATTCACATTCACTGTGCAAAGCCCGGCGTAGTTATCGGTCGTAACGGTTCTGAAATCGAGAAGCTCCGTGAGACTTGTGAAAAAATGTTGGGCAAAAAGGTCCTCATCAACATTGTTGAGGTTAAAAACCCCGATACCAACGCTACCCTCGTTGCAGAAAACATTGCTGCTCAGTTAGAGAAGCGTATCTCTTTCCGTCGTGCAATGAAGCTTGCTATGGGACGTGCAATGCGTCTTGGCGCAAAGGGTATCAAAACTCAGGTTTCGGGTCGTTTGGGCGGTGCTGAAATCGCCCGTAGTGAGCACTACCACGAAGGTACTATTCCCCTTCAGACCATCCGTGCTGATATTGACTATGGTTTTGCAGAAGCACATACCACTTACGGTCGTCTCGGCGTTAAGGTTTGGATCTATCAGGGTGAGGTTCTTCAAGGTCAGGCTCGCAAGAAGAGCAAGAAAGAAGGAGGCTCCCGCTAATGTTAATGCCTAAGCGTGTTAAATACCGCCGCGTACACCGTGGTCGTTTGACAGGTAAAGCGCTCAGCGGTAACACAGTTACCTATGGTGATTTCGGTTTACAGGCTTTGGAGCCTGCTTGGATCACCTCTAATCAAATCGAAGCAGCCCGTATTGCTATGACTCGTTACATCAAGCGTGGCGGTCAGGTTTGGATTAAAATCTTCCCCGATAAGCCTATCACTGAGAAACCTGCTGAAACTCGAATGGGTTCCGGTAAAGGTTCTCCGGAATATTGGGTAGCAGTTGTTAAGCCCGGCAGAATTATGTTTGAAATTGCCGGTGTTGACGCAGAAGTAGCTAAAGAGGCTTTACGTCTTGCAGCTAACAAATTGCCTATTAAGTGCAAATTTGTAGAAAAGGAAAAGGGTGGTGAGCAGTAATGAACGCTAAGGAAATCAGAGAAAAAACCGTAGCTGAGTTGAATGAACTTCTTAGCAAAAAGAAAGAAGAGCTTTTCAACTTGCGTTTTCAAGACGCCATTAACCAGCTCGAAAACCCCATGCGTATCAGCGCTGTAAAAAAGGATATCGCTCGTGTTAAGACAATTCTTCGCGAGAAAGAAATCCAAGACAGCGCTAACTCGTAAGAAAGGTAGGTAAGTAGCTGTGAGCGAAAGAAACCTTCGTAAAACCAGAGTAGGTAAGGTTGTTAGTGATAAGATGGATAAAACCGTAGTTGTTTCCATCGAGGACAACGTTAGACACCCACTCTACAAAAAGATTATTAAGAATACTGTTAAGCTGAAAGCCCACGACGAAAATAACGAGTGTGGTATTGGCGACAGAGTTCTCGTAATGGAAACCCGTCCTCTTTCTAAGGATAAGAGATGGCGCGTGGTTGAAATTATTGAGAAGGCTAAATAACAATTATTTGTTAAGGAGGAAAACACTGTGATACAACAGCAGAGTTACCTCAAGGTTGCCGACAACACCGGTGCAAAGGAAATTATGTGCATTCGTGTATTGGGCGGCTCCGGCAGGAGGTATGCAAATATCGGCGACGTTATCGTTGCTTCTGTAAAAAAGGCTGCTCCCGGTGGAACAGTTAAGAAGGGCGATGTAGTTAAAGCCGTTGTAGTGCGTTCCGCCAAAGGTATCCGTCGTGCAGACGGTACCTACATCAGATTTGACGAAAACGCAGCGGTTATAATTCGTGATGACAAAAACCCCCGTGGTACACGTATTTTTGGACCCGTTGCTCGTGAGCTTCGTGAGAAAGAGTACACAAAAATTCTTTCTCTTGCTCCCGAAGTACTCTGATGGGAGGTAGAACGATGAATATTAAAACTGGTGATACCGTAAAATTATTGACCGGCGGTGCTAAATACCGCGGTAAGACCGGTAAGGTTTTAGCAGTAAGCCCTAAAGAGGATAAGGTTATTGTTGAGGGTATCAACGTTGTTAAAAAGCACGTTAAACCCCGCAAAGCCGGCGATCCTTCCGGTATTATTGAAACCGAAGCTGCAATCTACGCTTCTAAGGTTCAGCTCGTTTGCCCTAAATGCGGCAAGGCTACCCGCGTAGGTCATAAGCTTTATGAAGATGGTAAAAAAGACCGCCTTTGCAAAAAGTGCGGCGAGACCTTTTAAGTAAGGAGGAAATGACATGGCAAGGCTTAAGGACGAATACAAAGCAAGTGTCGCTCCTGCGCTGATGAATAAGTTCAACTACAAGAGCGTCATGCAGATCCCCAAGCTCGATAAGGTTGTTATCAACGTAGGTGCCGGCGAGGCAAAAGACAATTCAAAAGCAATTGACGCTATTATGGAAGACCTTGGTAAAATTACCGGTCAGCGTCCCATAGTTTGTAGAGCAAAGAAATCTGTTGCTAACTTCAAACTTCGTGAGGGTATGCCCATTGGCGTTAAGGTTACTCTTCGTGGCGAGAGAATGTACGAGTTTATTGATAGACTCTTCAGTACAGCTCTTCCCCGCGTGCGTGATTTCAGAGGAATCAACCCCAACTCCTTCGATGGCCGTGGTAACTATTCCATGGGTATTAAGGAACAGCTTATTTTCCCCGAAATCGAGTATGATAAGATCGACAAGGTCAGAGGTATGGACATTATTTTTGTTACTACCGCTAATACCGACGAGGAAGCCCGTGAGCTTTTAACACTCATGGGTGCACCGTTTGCGAAATAAGGAGAAGGAATTATGGCTAAAACATCTATGAAAATCAAGCAGGCTCGTCCCGCTAAGTTTTCTACCAGAAGTTACAACCGCTGCAAAATCTGCGGTCGCCCCCACGCTTATCTTCGCAAATACGGTATCTGCCGTATATGCTTCAGAGAGCTTGCATATAAGGGCGAGATTCCCGGTGTGAAGAAGGCTAGCTGGTAAGCACAAGTAAAGGAGGTTGACGGTATGCAAATCACCGATACAATAGCTGATATGCTTACAAGAATTCGTAACGCTAACTCAGCAAAGCATGAATCGGTCGATATTCCTGCATCTAATGTAAAAAAGGCTATTGCTCAGATTTTACTTGATGAAGGTTTCATCGGCGGCTTTCAGGTTATTGAAGACGGAAAGCAGGGTACTATTCATGTAACATTAAAATATGGCCCGAACAAATCGCAGGTCATCAAAGGTTTAAGAAGAATTTCTAAGCCCGGTCTGCGTATCTATTCCAATGTAGAGGATATGCCTAAGGTTATGAAAGGCCTCGGAATAGCAATCCTCTCCACCTCTAAGGGTATCATGACCGACAAGCAGGCTCGCGCTAACAACGTTGGTGGCGAAGTTCTCGCTTTCGTCTGGTAAGGGAGGTGCAGTGAGATGTCAAGAATTGGTAATAAACCTATTGCTATCGTTGATGGCGTAGAGGTTAAGGTAAACGGTAACGAGGTTACTGTAAAGGGTGCTAAGGGTACTCTTACCAATACTTTTAACAGCGATATTTCTATTGCTGTTGAGGGTAACGAGGTTATCGTTACACGTCCCAGCGACGCAAAAGAGCATCGCGCTTTGCACGGTCTTACCCGTACTCTTATTGCTAACATGATCGAAGGCGTTTCTAAGGGCTTCACTAAGGAGCTTGAGGTAAACGGCGTTGGTTATCGTGTAGCTAAGCAAGGTAAGGATTTAGTAATGAACCTTGGTTATTCCCATCAGGTAATTATGCCTGAGATTGACGGAATTTCTATTGAGGTTCCCAACCCCAACAAAATCATCATTTCCGGCCCCGACAAACAGAAGGTTGGCCAGTTTGCGGCAGAAGTTCGCGAGAAGCGTCCCCCCGAGCCATATAAGGGCAAAGGTATTAAGTACGTTGGCGAATACATTCGTCGTAAAGAAGGTAAAGCCGGTAAGGGCAAATAAAGGAGAGAACAAACAATGGTTAAAAAGACTGACAGCAACAAAGCTCGTCTTAATCGCCATAAGCGTGTTCGCGGTAAGATCAGCGGCACAGCAGCGTGCCCCCGTCTTAACGTGTTCCGCTCCAGCACCAATATTTATGCCCAGCTTATCGACGATGAGAAGGGCGTAACCCTGGCAGCCGCCTCTACTACCGAAAAGGAATTTGCCGGTAGCACCGGTAATAAAGAGGAAGCTCGCAAGGTTGGTCAACTGATTGCGAAGCGTGCGGCTGATAAGGGAATCGAAGAGGTCGTATTCGATCGCGGCGGTTACATTTATCACGGACGTGTTAAGGAGCTTGCCGAAGGTGCCCGTGAGGGCGGCCTCAAGTTCTAATCGAAGGAGGAGTAAACTTTGGCTATTGGTATAGATGCATCAACATTGGATCTGCAAGAGCGTGTAGTAGCTATCAACCGTGTTTCTAAAACTGTTAAGGGCGGACGTATTATGAAATTCTCCGCACTTGTAGTTGTAGGTGACGGTAACGGTATCGTAGGCTTCGGCCTTGGTAAAGCCGGTGAAGTTCCGGATGCTATCCGTAAGGGTATTGAGGACGCTAAAAAGAACCTTATTAAGGTTTCTTTAAAGGGTACTACAATTCCTCACGAGGTAATCGGTGCTTTCGGTGCAGGCCGCGTTCTTCTTAAGCCCGCTGCTCCCGGTACCGGTGTTATCGCCGGCGGCCCGGTTCGTGCCGTGCTTGAGACAGTAGGTATCAAAGATATCCGTACAAAGGCTTTGCGTTCCAACAACCCTTGCAACGTTGTTCGTGCTACTGTTGCCGGACTTGCTTCACTCAGAAGCGCCGAGGAAGTAGCAGCAACCCGCGGCAAGTCGGTTAAAGAAATTATAGGTTAAGGAGGTAAGCAGCACTATGGCTACTAAAAAGAAGGCTGCAGGCCTCAAAATCAAATTGGTTAAGAGCTTGATTTGTTGTAAAGACGATCAGATCGCAACCGCACATGCACTTGGTCTTAAGAAAATCGGCGACGAAACCGTTCAGCCCGAAAATCCCCAGACCATGGGCAAAATTAAGAAAATCACCCACCTCGTAGAGGTAACACAAGCGTAAGCTAAGGAGGTGCGTACAATGAAACTTCATGAACTTTCACCCGCTGTTGGTTCTACTAAAGAAGCAAAGCGCATAGGTAGAGGTCATGGCTCCGGCAACGGTAAAACTGCCGGTAAAGGCCATAAGGGTCAAAAGGCTCGTGCAGGCCGCGGAATGCGTGCAGGTTTTGAAGGCGGTCAGATGCCCCTCCAAAGACGTGTTCCTAAACGTGGCTTTAATAACATTTTTGCAACCAAGTTTGCTATCGTAAACGTATCCGATCTTGAAGTTTTTGAGGCTGGTGCAGTTATCGATACAAATGCGTTACAAGATAAAGGTCTTGTTAAAAAGACCTATGACGGCGTAAAGGTTTTAGGCAATGGCAATCTTTCCAAAGCTGTAACCGTAAAAGCTTCAGCTTTTTCCGAGAGCGCTAAATCTAAAATCGAAGCCGCTGGCGGAAAAGCCGAGGTGATTTAAGATGTTGGAAACAATTAAAAACGCTTGGAAGGTTCCCGAGATTCGTAAAAAGATTATTTTCACACTCTTTATCATTTTGGTATTCCGTGTTGGTTCGGTTATTCCTGTTCCATTTGTTGATCCTGAGATGATTAGACAAATGTCAACAGGTCAATCAGCTAACGAGTTTTTCAACTATCTTTCAATTTTAACAGGTGGCGGCTTAACCTACGGTGCAATCTTCGCAATGTCGGTTACACCTTACATTAATGCCTCCATCATTATCCAACTTTTAACAGTTGCGATTAAGCCCTTGGAGCGTTTATCACAACAGGGTGAGGAAGGCCGTAAAAAGCTTGCTCAAATCACCCGTTACGCAACCATCATTTTAGGTCTCATTCAAGGTACTGCTTATTTCTTCTATTTGAATAATCAAAAGTGCCTTAGTGTTACAGGTGGTGCAGTTGTTTTCGCTGCTTTTGTTATCATCCTCTGCCTTACCGCAGGTTCCGCACTTGTTATGTGGCTCGGCGAGCAGATTGATGTTAAGGGTATTGGTAATGGTATTTCAATTTTACTCTTTGCCGGTATCATTTCCCGTGGCCCCGATGCTTTAGATTATCTTATTGGTATCTGGAACATCAGCACAGGCTACAAGGTAGCAGCAATTGGTATTGTTTTGGCATTCATCGCTGTAATCGTGTTCATTGTTTGGATGACCGGTGCAGAGCGTAGAATTCCTATTCAGTATGCAAAGCGTGTTGTTGGTAATAAGCAGTACGGCGGTCAGAACACACATCTTCCTATTAAGGTTAATATGTCCGGTGTTCTCCCTGTAATTTTTGCTAGCTCCATTTTAATGGTGCCCACCATCCTTCTTTCTTTTGAGTTCCTTGTAACTAAAGGTAGCTCGTTCTACAAGTTCTTAGGACTCTTCAGTGTTCAGGGCGCATTCTATGCAGTTCTTTATTTCCTTCTCATTATTGGATTTGCTTATTTCTACACCACTATTCAGTACAATCCTATCGAGATGGCAAACAATCTGCGTAAAAACGGCGGTGCCATCCCCGGTATCCGTCCCGGTAAAACAACATCTGATTTCATTTCCAAAATTTTGTCAAGAATAACCTTGCTTGGCGCACTGTTCCTCAGTGTTATCGCAATTCTGCCTATTATTATAAGCAGCCTCGGCGATGCAATGGCAGGTATCTCTATCGGTGGTACTTCACTTCTCATTATGGTTGGTGTAGCACTTGATACCGTACAGAATTTGGAATCTCAGATGATGATGCGTCACTACAAAGGATTTTTGGATTAATCTATAGGAGAATTTTTTCTATGAAACTTATTCTTTTAGGAGCACCTGGTGCCGGTAAGGGAACACAGGCAGAGCTTATTTGCGAACGCCTATCTATTCCCAGCATTTCTACCGGCAATATGATTCGCGAAGCAATGAAAAACGGAACCGAGATGGGCAAAAAGGCTAAGTCCTTTGTTGAAGCCGGTAATCTTGTTCCTGATGAAGTTGTTATCGGAATTATTAAGGAAAGACTGTCTGCAGATGACTGTGCAAACGGCTTTATCTTAGATGGTTTTCCACGCACCATCCCTCAGGCTGAGGCTTTGGATAATATGGGTGTTGAAATTGATACCGTTTTATCCATTGAGGTTGAGGATGAAAAAATTGTTAAGAGAATGTCTGGTCGCCGCGTATGCGAAAGCTGTGGTGCCAGCTATCATATCGAATATAAAAAGCCCGAAAAGGAAGGCGTTTGTAATCTTTGCGGCGGTAAACTTATCTGCCGTAAGGACGACGCTCCCGAAACTGTTTTGGATAGACTTAAGGTTTTCCATGAGCAGACCGAGCCTTTAAAGGGCTACTACGAAAAGACCGGTAAATTAAAGCTGGCTTATGGTCAGGAAGAGCTTTCTGACACCACTGCTTTAGTTTTCAAGGCTTTGGGTATTTAGTATATGATCGTTCTCAAAACCGGCCGCGAGCTTGCCATAATGAAGGAAGCTTGCAGAATATCGGCCGGAGCACTTAAACTGATAGGCAGCGCGGTAGAGCCGGGCGTTACAACGGCCGAGCTCGATAGGTTAGCCGAAAAGTACATCTTAAGCGAGGGTGCAAAACCCAACTTTAAGAATTACAACGGCTTTCCCGCTACCGCCTGTATATCTATAAATAATGAGGTAATTCATGGCATACCTTCGCATAAGCGTGTTATCAAAGCGGGCGATATTGTCAGCGTTGATTTAGGAGCGCTTTTTGAGGGATACCACGGTGATAATGCCGCCACTTTTGCGGCGGGGGATATTTCTCCCGATGCAAAGCGGCTGATGGATGTGACCAAGGAAAGCCTTTATGAAGGCATAAAAATGGCACGACACGGCGGCAGAATCGGTGATATCTCCAATGCAGTGCAAAGCTATGTAGAGGCAAAAGGCTATTCGGTTGTTCGTCAATTTGTCGGTCACGGAATAGGCACAAGCCTTCATGAAGCA
>JAGARD010000012.1 GCA_017622415.1 Clostridia bacterium
AACCTTACTGTTTAAATCCCACACAAGGCAATCCTCGGTTATATCTGCAAGATAATTTAGTGAAGAAAGCGTAGCAATTGTATGGTCTAATCTACCGCCTGTAACACCCGTTAAAATAAAGCTATTACAACCTTTTTCAAGAGCTAATTTTATTGCAAACTGCAAATCTGTGTCATTTTTATGGGTTGGCAGTTTAATAATTTCACATTCTAAAGCTTCAGGACAGGGTGCAGAATCGAAATCCCCTACTATCAACTCAGGGTGAATATTATTGGCTAATGCGAATTTATAGCCCGCATCAGCACAAATAATATAATCTCCGTTTTTAAGCTCGTTGCAAATTTCGGGATTTATCTCAGATAAATTACCGCCGAAAATAACAGCGCGTTTAATATTTAACGCTTTTCCCATTCTTTTATATCCTTTATTTCATTATAAATTGCTTTATAGCTTTCAATTCTTGTTTCTTCAATATCACCATTTTGAACAGCCCCCAGTACAGCACAGCCCTTTTCTACGGTATGTGTGCAGGATGTAAACTTACAACATCCCAAATAATCTGCAAAATCGGGAAAGACAAAGGGTAATTGCTCCTTTTTAAGTGGCATTGTACGCTCAATATCCAAGCTCGAAAAACCAGGTGTATCGGCAACATATCCCCCGCAAACAGGATAAAGCTCAACATGGCGAGTAGTATGTCTGCCGCGTCCCAGCTTGTTGCTTACCTCACCTGTTTTAAGCCCTAAATCGGGAAACATACGGTTTAAAAGGCTTGATTTTCCTACACCCGAATTACCCGTAAAAGCCGAAACCTTTCCGCTTATCATACTGATTATTTCGTCACAGCCCTCACCACTTACACCCGATGTTACAATACATTTAAAGCCTGCTCGGGTATATTTAGCTTTCCAATCTTCCATTTTTTCTAAATCAGCCTTATTAAATACAATTACAGGCTCAATATCATTATTAACTGCAATGGCAGTTAAACGGTCAATAAGCAAAGCGTTAGGTGCAGGTGTGTTGTGTGAAGATACAATAAAAAGCCTATCAACATTTGCAATTGGAGGTCTGATTAAAAGATTTTTGCGGGGCAATATTTTAGAGACAACACCCTTTAAATCTTCAAGTTCCTCAAACTCCACAAGATCGCCTACTGTCGGCGATTCGCCGTTTTTTCTAAAAATTCCGCGTGCCTTACACTCATATATACTGCCGCCGGCCTCTATATAATAGAAGCCGGCAATTGCTTTTATAAGAATTCCTGTCATATTACTAAATACCTTCATCCTCACCATTGGATAAGTTGCCAGTATCACTTGAATTTTCGGGAGTGCTGGTGGCATTATCCTGCTTTATGGGATATGAATGTTCTACGATATTTAAAACACTACCATTGGTTGCATCAACGGTATAGGTTATATAGTTGTGATAGGTAACATTATCGGGTGAAAGCTTAATAGTAACTTGAACAGCAGCCTTTTCGGTAGAGATTTTAAAGGTTGCGTTTTTAAGCTTAGAAATTTCCACCTTACCTGAATATTGGTCGGCGCTTACCTGAGCATTATCTATCCAAGCAGAAATAAAACCGTGGTCATTAACATAATCGCTAGGCAAAGCAACGTTCAAATTGAATTTATAAACGGGAACACCGTTACCAACATAAAGATTAATTGCAGTACCTTTTTCAGCCATTTTACCGCTACCGCCCACAGGAGACTGATTTACAACATAGCCTTTAAAATTAGGCTCACTGCTTACCTGAGATACAGAACCCACGGTAAAGCCTGCCTGTTCAATAAGTCTTTTAGCCTCTTCTAAAGAATGTCTGGTAACATCAGGAACTTCTTTAGGCTCTTTCAAAACACCTAAGCTTACAAAAAGCTTAATTTTTGAACCAGGTGCCAGCTTTGAGCCATAAGCTGGGTCTGTTCTAATAACACAGCCCTCTGCCATTTCTTCACTGTGTTCAGAAACAACCTCAACCTCAAAGCCTTCATGAACTAATATAAACTGTGCCTTACTAGCCTCTTGACCTACAACATTAGGAAGCTCAACTATTTCTAAATCACCGCTGCAAATAGTAACTGTGATTGTTGCATCTGCACCAACCATTGTACCTGCGGGTGGTTTTTGTTCATAAATTTCACCCGCTTCGATTTCTGCCGCTATTTCGGGGTTTGGCGTACCGTATTCATATAAAAACTTAAGTCCGTATTCTTCTTCATATTCGGCTAATTGTGTTTTATTTTTGCCGAAAAAGTCAGGACATTCAAATTTTTCTCCCGAATTTCCCATAAGCTTAGGAATAAAGATAATACACAAAACAATAATTGCCGCAATAAATGCTACTGCTACACCAGTTAAAATTGCAACTACAGAAACCTTGTTTTGAGTTTCGGGCTCTTTTTCCTCATTTGACTGTGTTTCGGTATCATAATAGAAATTATCCACAGGCTTTGTTGGAGAATCATCTACAAAATAAGAATTATGGAACACAGTAGAAGGGTCCCTTTTAAACTGCTCTAAATCTCTAAGCATTTCTGCCGCAGATTTATAACGGTTTTGAGTATCCTTTTGCATTGCCTTCATAGTTATTTGCTCTAATCCCAAAGGAATTAATGGATTAATATGCGTGGGTAGCTTAGGCTCGGTTTGAAGCTGCATAATCGCTACGGAAACTGCACTTTCTGCCTCAAATGGCAGATTGCCTGTAAGCATTTCATACATAATTACACCAAGGGAGTAAATATCTGCCTTTTCATCAGTAAATTCACCCTTTGCTTGCTCGGGGCTGATATAATGCACCGAACCGATAGCCTTATCTGTAATTGTTTGCGACTCTTTTCTGGCAAAGCGAGCAATACCAAAATCGGTAACCTTAATGGTTTTATCGGAAAGCACCATTATATTCTGCGGTTTTACATCACGATGAACAATACCCTTATCGTGTGCGTGCTGTAAGCCACGAAGAATTTGAATGGTAAAGGTCACAGCATCGTTCCAGCTAAGTCCGCCGTTATTTTCAATATATTCTTTAAGGGTTATTCCCTCAATATACTCCATAACAATATACTGAATAAGGTCACCAAAGCTAACATCATAAACCTTAACTATGTTAGGATGCGATAAAACAGCAATAGCCTTGGACTCGTTTTTAAACCTTCTTTGAAATTCCTCGTTAGAGGCAAACTCTTCCTTTAAGATTTTTATAGCAACAATGCGGTCCTCAATGCTGTCATACGCTTTATAAACAACAGCCATACCGCCAACGCCAATAATTTCTCTTATTTCATAGCGTCCGTCTAAACGTTTTCCAACAAATCTATCCATAAATTATACCGTTTCCGCCGCTGCACCGACTTTTATAGATTTTTCCGTATTGCAGAAATTTTTCGGAAATAAAATAATATGTTGCTTGGGGTTCGGGTTCGACTGCTCAGCCTAAAGCTTTACAGCAACAACTGTTATATTATCGTTACCGCCGTTTTGATTTGCAAGCTCTGTAAGCCTTTCGGCTAAAGAGACAAAATCGTTATCTGAACAAGCGAGCTTAATAAGGTCATCATCAATACAGTTTGTAAGACCGTCAGTACAAAGTAAAACCGTATCACCATCCAAAACCTCGCGTTCATCAAAATCAATATCAATATATGAAGCAACACCAAGTGCTCGGGTGATAATGTTTTTATTGGGGTGATTTTTAGCTTCATCCTCAGTGAGCTGACCCTTTTCAAGCAAGGTTTGCACAACCGAATGGTCGGTAGTAATCTGAAGAAGCTTATCGCCCGAATGAAGGTAGGCTCGACTATCGCCCGCATGAGCAAAATAGGCTATGCCTTTAATAACTACAACCGCAACAACTGTTGTGCCCATTCCACGCATTTCATCATTTTCTGCGGCCATACTATAAACCCTTGCATTCGCCGATTCAATAGATGTTTTAAGTAAATTCCTCACAAAAGAGGCACTTGATTTAGGTGATAAATTCTGCTCCAGAGCACTGGAAATAACTTCAACTGCCGATGCACTGGCAACATTTCCTGCCGCCATACCACCCATACCGTCACACACAACAGCCCATGTTACGGTGCCGTTTTCAAGCTGACCGTAGCTAAAGCTATCCTGATTTGTAGAACGCTTCATTCCAATATCGGTTTTTGCAGAAACAAGCATCAAAGCCCCTCCTCTCTGCTTTTTCTTCTTAACTGACCGCAAGAAGCATCAATATCTCCTCCAAGAGTTCGCCTTACGGTAGTATTTATTCCTTTAGATTTCATAAGCTCACAAAATCTGTGAACTTTATTATCGTTGGGTCTTGAAAATGAATTTTCTTTTACGGGGTTTGCGGGAATTAAGTTCAAATGACAAAGCATTCCCCTTAATTTTTTCGCCAGAATATCAGCACATTCATCGGTATCATTAACACCGCTTATAAGTGCATATTCAAAAGAAATTCTGCGTCTGGTGTTTTCGGTATAATCACGACAAGCCTTTAAAAGCATTTCAACAGGGTATGCGTGATTGACCTTCATAATTTTATCCCTAATTTCGTTAGTAGGTGCGTGAAGCGAAATAGAGAGGGTTACGGGAAAGCCCGTTTCCATAAGAGAATATATTTTTGGAACAACACCTGAGGTAGAAACAGAAATATGTCTTAAGCCGATGTTGAGCCCCTGTTCATCGCTAACAAGCTTTAAAAACCTTACGGTATTTTCAAAGTTGTCCAGCGGCTCACCCATTCCCATCATAACTACATTGGAAATTCTAACTGAGTTATCCTTACCTGCCATTTCAACCTGAGCCAACATTTCAGATGCAGTAAGATTACGAAACAGACCATCTATTCCCGAGGCACAAAAGCTACAACCCATACGGCAACCAACCTGAGAGGATATGCAAACTGTATATCCGTGATGGTATTTCATAACAACAGATTCAATACACTCACCATCATATAACTCATATAGATATTTTACAGTATCATCCACCTTAGATTCAAGCCTTTTTTTAATTTTTACGCCTCTTATCTCAAAAATATTGCACAAAGTTTCTCTAAGGTTTTTGGGTAGATTGCTCATTTCATCAAAGCTTTCTACCCCTTTTCTAAGCCACAGATATATCTGCTTTGCACGAAATTTAGGTAAATTAAGCTCACTTAATTTTTCCTCTAATTCAGTTATGTTAAGTGATTTTATATCAATTTTTTCCATAAAATCACAGCCTTTCCATAACAGCTACGAAAAATCCGTCACCCAAATCCTCAGGCGGAATTAGTGTAACTGTATTATCGCTATTTTGATTATAAGCGGTAATTAATTTAAACTCTTTATTCTTATTTAAAAAATCTGACACAATATCATCATTTTCATTTTTAAAAAGTGTACAGGTGGAATAAACAAGTCTACCACCCGATTTTACATACTTTGCTGAAGCTTGTAAAATTTTACTTTGAATTTCACAAAGAGCATTACATTCTTCTTCGCTTTTGTATTTTATTTCGGGTTTTCTTCTGATAACACCCATACCACTACAAGGCACGTCACAAATTACCCTATCAAAAAGACCTAAATCCTTATTATACTCAGTTGCATCATTAACAGATGCTTTTACAATATCAAGACCAAGTCGGTCGGCACCTTTTTTTATTAATTCAACTCGATGTGAATGAATATCAAAAGAAACAACCTCGCCTGAGTTTTGCATATCCATTGCAATAGAAAAAGTTTTTCCGCCCGGTGCGGCACAGCAATCCAAAACCCTTTCATTTGACTTTGCAGAAAGGCAGGCAACCGCAAAACGGCTTGAATAATCCTGAACAAAAAAGAGCCCGTTTTTATAACTTTTTAATTTTTCAACATTTTTGATGCCTTGGACAGCATAAAAATCGTCAAAATCGGTGGAGTTGATGGTTGCACCTATATTTTCGAGCTCATCAAGGACCATATTATAGGCATTTTCTTTTTGAGTATTTATCCTAATAAAAACGGGGGGCGGAAGTAAAGAATTTTCAAAAAAAGAATTGATTTTTTCCTCTTCATACTGAGAAATAAGCTTGTTATATATCCAGCCCTCTACCGAATATTTTACTATAGGCTCCTGTAAGCTGTTTAAAATATCTAATGCGTTTTCATTAGATATTTTTCTTAAAACCGCATTAACAAGTCCTGCATTACCGCGTTCCTTTGATTTTTTTATTAACTTAACAGCTTCATTTATAGCGGCTGAATTTGGAATTTTATTCATATAAAGTATTTGATAAGCTCCGCTACGAAGCACCGCTGAGGTATAGGGAGGCGTTTTAGAAATAGGCTTTTTTAAAAATTTATTTAAAATAAAATCAATGGTAATTTTTCGTTCCAAAACTCCGTAAAATGCTGTTGTAACGAATGCCTTTCCAAGCGAATTTAAATCTGTTTCATTTAAAACACTATCTAAAATTATATTGGAATATCCGTTTTTTTCTGCCTTCAAAAGAGCCGAAACTAAAACCTTTCTTTCGTTTTGCACTTCCCCACCTCCTTAAAAACATTATAATTTTTATTTATTAAGCATTTCTCCGCTTGCGATAAATCTTCCGTTTATAAAAGCAGAAGCATTCATTTTTTTAGAACCGTCGGGACAAATTTCAACAATCTCCAAAGCGGTGTTTTCGCCGCAGGCGATAAAGGCTTTAGAGCCATCAACAAAAAATTCTCCCGCTATATGACCCTTAATACTAAGCGGTTTTGCATCGAAAACCTTAAATCTTCGCTCATTATAGTAAAAATAGGTTAATGGCCAAGGATTAAAGCCCCTGATAAGGCACCAAAGCTCATTGGCGTTTTTATTAAAGTCCAAAAGTCCCATTTCTTTTGTGAGCATAGGTGCATAATTCGCACCCTCTTCGGGTTGCTTTTTGGGTGTAATATTTCCGCTTTCCAAACCCTTTATGGTGGAAGAAAGCAATTTTGCACCCTCTATACAAAGCTTATCAAAAAGGCTTCCGCCTGTATCGGTATCTTCAATAGGCACTTCCTTTACCTCTAAAATATCGCCCGTATCAATACCCTCATCCATAAGCATAGTAGTAACGCCCGTAACCTTATCACCACAAACAATTGACCACTGAATGGGTGACGAGCCTCTATGCCTTGGAAGCAATGAGCCGTGAACATTTACACAGCCGTATTTAGGAAATTCTAATATTTCTTTTGGAAGTATTCTTCCATAAGCAACAACTACGATTAAATCGGGGTTAATATTCTTTATGATTTCAAATGCCTCGGGATTATCTCTAAGCTTTTTGGGCTGAAAAACCTTAATTTCGTGCTTTAAAGCAACCTCTTTGACTGGGGGTGCAGTTAGCACTTTTTTTCTGCCGACAGGCTTATCCTCACGTGTAAAAACGGCTTCGACCTGATGACCGTCCTCAATAAGCTTTTCTAAACAAGGCACCGCAAAATCGGGCGTGCCCATAAAAATAACTTTCATAAATTTATCCTCTAATAACCTTATCTATATACATAATTCCGTTAAGATGGTCAATTTCGTGACAAAAGGCACGTGCGAGAAGTGCCTCACCCGTAATTTCAAAGGTTTTACCGTTTCTGTCCTGAGCTTTTACGGTAACCCTCATAGGTCTTTTAACAGTACCGCTTTGATTTGGAACTGATAAACAGCCCTCACTTCCAATCTGTTCCCCCTCTTCAGCGATTATTGCGGGGTTTACAAGCTCAATAGGGCCATCACCAACATCTATAACACAAATTCTGCGAAGTATTCCAACCTGCGGTGCGGCAAGCCCAACACCGTCAGCATCATTCATTGTTTCAATCATATCATCCAAAAGGGTTGCAAGCTTTTCATCGAAATTTAAAACAGACCTGCAAACCTTTCTAAGAACAGGGTCGCCATTTTTCACTATGTTTCTAATTGCCATTTATTTTTTCTCCTTAAATTATACTTTCGGGATTTATATCCACAAACACGCTTACAGTTTTATCCGAAACGGTATAAAATTCCAAAAGTATTTTATGCAAAAACTCACGGAACTTCTGTGTGTTTTTAGTCTTTAAAATAATTCGTTGACGGTATTTTGCGTTTACCCTTGGAACATTTGCCACAGTAGGACCCAGAATAATCATTTTTATATCATTTTGCTTTTCTAAAGCATTTTTTATAAGCTCAAACAGTTTTTGGGCGGCAAGACGTGTTATATCACTACCGACTGCCGAAATTCCCAGCATAACTATATCGCAATAGGGCGGATATATCATAAGTCGGCGAGTTAAGATTTCGGTTGAATAAAATCCGTTATAATCCTGATTGCACGCAAGCTCAATAATATCATTTTCAGGCTCATGGGTTTGAACAATAGCAATTCCCTTTTCAGAGCCCCTACCCGACCTGCCTATAACCTGTGTAAGCAAAGAAAAAGTACGCTCAAAAGCACGAAAATCATCACTGTGCATTGATTGGTCGGCAGAAAGAACACCCACCAAGGTAACGTTTGGAAAATCCAAACCCTTAGCTACCATTTGAGTGCCCAGCATAATATCATATTCACCATTTGCAAAGGCGGTAAGACCTTTTTCAAAGGCATCACGGGTCATTGTTGTATCGGCATCTAGGCGAAGTATTCGGGCATTTGGGAACATTGAAGTGATTTCTTCATCTGCTCTTTGAGTGCCAACCCCCGAAAAACGGAGTTTTTTGTTTTTACAGCTGGGACATTCTTCAGGCATAGGGTGTGCAGTACCGCAATAATGACACATAAGCTTTTTGTTTGCCGAATGATAAGTAAGTGAAATACTACAATTTTCACAGTTAAAAACGTAACCGCAGGCAGAACAGGAAATATAGGTATTGTGACCACGGCGGTTTAACAAGAGAATTGCTTGTTTTTTGTTTTCTATTGTTTTGGCAAGTTCAGCCGCCAAGGTACGACTGATTATGCCTGTATTACCGACCGCTAATTCTTGACGCATATCCACAGTTACAACACTTGGAAGCACTGCGTTACCATAACGATTATTAAGCGTAACAAGTCCATATCGGCCCTCACTTGCGTGACAATATGATTCAACAGAGGGTGTTGCTGATGCTAAAAGAAGCATAGCGTTATGATATTTTGACCGAATATTTGCAACATCGCGAGCGTGGAAACGCGGGCTTTGTTCAGATTTATAGGTATGCTCCTGCTCTTCGTCCATAATTATAAGGCCGATATTATTAAGCGGTGCAAATACAGCCGAACGAGTACCTATAGCAACTACAGCGTGATTTGTAGCTGCTTTTTTCCACTCCTCCATACGCTGTCCAAGCGACATTGCACTATGAAAAACCGCAACCTTATCGCCATATCGTGCCTTGAATTTTGAAAGGGTTTGAGGGGTAAGGGAGATTTCAGGTACCATTACTATTGCACTTTTACCGTTTGAAATTGCGTGGTCAACCAGCTTTAAAAATATACTGGTTTTTCCGCTTCCTGTCACACCGTAAAGCAAAGAAGTTTTAGCAGTAGGGGCATTATAATCAAGCAAAAGATTATCATAAGCCTTTTGCTGTTCGTCTGTTAAAACGATTTTTGAAGGGTTTTGAGGAACATTTTGCTCTGACATTTGAATAGTGGGCATTGAAAATACATTTAATATGCCTTTTTTCTCAAGCGTTGCAATTACGGCTTGCGTTACACCTGCATAGTAGGCTACTTCCTTTACTCCAGCAGTACCAACCTCATCTAAAAAATCCACAACTGCTTTTTGCTTGGCAGTAAGCTTTGGTAAATCCAAAACAGGAACTGCAAGCGAAGCCATACTAACGGTTGGATCTTTCATATTTTGCTTGGCAGTACGGTCAGCACTTATAACGCCTGCATTTAAAAGGTTATTAATAGCGAACTCATCTGTTAGCTTCAAACCGTTTAATACTGCAGCTTTTTCGGCTACACCGCCTTTTTTACGTAAAAAAGAAACAATATCATTTTCTGTTTTTGAAAGGCTTGCAAGTGTTTTTGCAGAAATATTACTCTCAAGTCTAAAAGTTGAAACCATTTTAATATTAAGTCCAAAGGGCAAAAGAGTTTTTACGGCATCATAATATGTGCAAAAGGTATGAGTTTTAAGCCATTTAACAATACCAAGTAATTCTTCATTAAGAAGCGGTTTTTTATCGACAACCGAAATAATATTCTTTATTTGGGTGTCGTCAATCTTCTTAGCACCGTCAGACAAATATAAAACAACACCTTGCCTTTTAGTATTTCCCCTACCAAAAGGCACAGTTACTCTGCACCCGACCTTACAAGCATCAATAAGCTCGGTAGGTACAGAATAATCAAACGGCTTGTCAAACCGATATACCGTTTTTTCTAAAACAACACCAGCAACAACGGAATATCGCATAAGACAAGCCTCCCTTCAAAACAATTAAATTTTAAAAATTATAAGCCTTTTTCCTCGGCAATTTTATCAATTGCCAAGCTAACCGATTTTTCTAAAGCTTTATCGGTTTCGTTTTCATTCTTTTCGGCAATAACTCTTGCCTGCTTTGCAACCTCCAAAACCAGCTGATAGCGGCTTTCAGAGTTGTTGATAAGTTTTCCAATTGCGGGATTAAGCATTTTTAAGCACCTCATCTATAAGATATTTTTGATTTTTTAACAATAATTTATTGCTTTTTAAAACTGTGATAAAATCCTCAACAGCCAATGATAAATCATCATTTACAACAATATAATCATACTCATCTGCCCGACGAATTTCATTTAAAGCTTCATTCATTCTGCGTTCAACCTGTTCTGTGGTTTCGGTAGCTCTGCCAACAAGACGCTTTTGTAACACTTCAAACGAAGGGGGCATTATAAATATGCTTATAACATCAGGAAGTAGTTTTCGCAAGGCTTTAGCTCCATTAACATCACATTCAATAACTACATCATCACCTGCGGCTAGATGCTCTTCAATAGGAGCCTTGGGAGTGCCATAAAAGTTTCCTGAATATTCATTATACTCCAAAAAGTAATTATTTGCAAGTTTTTCCTTAAATTCTTCACGAGAAATAAAGTGATACTTTTCACCCTCAACCTCACCGTTTCGCATATCGCGGGTTATCTCAGAAATTGAAAAGAAAACATCTTCTCTAATTTTTAAAACCTCTTTAAGAATTGTATCCTTACCCGACCCCGAAGGACCTGAAATTATATAAATATTCCCCTTACTCATTTTCATCCTCCAGCATATCAATATCGTTATTTTCTTCCTCAATGCGATTTGCAACCGTTTCGGACTGCAAATAAGTAAGAATAATATGGTCACTATCGGTTATTATAACCGCTCTGGTGCGTCTGCCGTGAGTGGCATCTATAAGGGTTCCGCGTTCCTTAGCCTCACCGATAATTCTTTTTATTGGAGCCGATTCGGGACTTACAATAGCAACAAGACGGTCAGCCGAAATCATATTTCCAAAGCCTATGTTAATTAACTTCATAATACAATTACCTTAACTATATAAATTATTCAATATTTTGAATTTGTTCGCGAATTTTTTCTATTTCGCCCTTAATATCCACAACGATGCGTGTGATTTCAATATTTTGTGCCTTTGAGCCGATTGTATTTGCCTCACGATTCATCTCCTGAACTACAAAATCAAACTTTTTGCCCAAGGTTTCATCGCTGTCTATCATATTTACAAGCTGATTTATATGGCTTTTAAGACGAACAGTTTCCTCATCTACGGCAATTTTATCTGCAAATATTGCCGCTTCGGTTAATATTCGTTGCTCGTCAATTGAAGTATCTTCCAATACCTCGCGAAGCTTTTTCTCTAGTCTTTCACGGTAGCTTTTAAGTGTTTCGGGAGCTTTTTCCTCAACCTCGCCAACCATATTAAGAATATGCTCGCAACGGCTTTTTACATCCTGTGCAAGACGTTCACCCTCGGTCTCACGCATTTTAATAAATGCATCTACCGCACCTAAAGCGGCCTCTTCAACCGAGCTCCAAATTTCTTCTTCATCCATTTTAGGACGCTCAACAAGAAAAACATCACTATTTGTTATAACATCACTTAATGAAACCTTGCCAGACAGGCCATATTTCTTTTTTAAGGTTTTAAGGGCATTAACATAGCTACCCGCAACCGCTTCATTAACAGTTACAACACTATTTGAACGGGCACCGCCCTCCATACCAATATAAACTTCAATTTTTCCGCGGGCAATACGCTTTGCAAAAAAAGCCTTGAGCTTTTCCTCCAAAAAGGCACAGCCCTTTGGTGTACGAACTGAAAATTCAAAATATCTGTGATTTACAGACTTGATTTCAACGGTATAATTGACATCATTTTTAAGTAGTTCAAAACGACCGTAACCAGTCATACTTCTTACCACAATACCAGCTCCTAAAACGCTTTAGATAATATATTATTATACTAAATAATCCCCTAGTTTGTCAACCAAAAAGGACAAAAACCTTGCATTGTTTTAAGTTATTTACTTGAAACAGCATTTTTGCATATAGACTTAACATTTTCGAGGCTTA
>JAGARD010000013.1 GCA_017622415.1 Clostridia bacterium
AAAAACGACTGTGAACTAATTAATTGTCTTGCTGAGCTCTGTAATATTAAGAAAGAGTATTTGCCAATTAAAAATGCACTTGATGAAGTGGAGGCAACGGGTTATGGAATTGTTATGCCGTCTATCGAGGAACTTACCTTAGAAGAGCCTGAGATTATGAGGCAGGGAGGAAGATTTGGTGTTAGACTTCGTGCTTCTGCACCATCGTTACATATTATGAAAGCGAATATTCAAACAGAGGTTTCGCCTATTGTTGGTAGCGAAAAGCAGTCTGAAGACCTTGTAATGTATTTACTTAAAGAATTTGAAGAAAATCCTTTGGAAATTTGGGATTCAAATATATTTGGTAAAAGTCTGCACGATTTGGTTAACGAGGGACTTCATACAAAGCTATCCCGTATGCCTCAGGAAGCAAGAATGCGTATGCAAGAAACAATAGAGCGTGTTATTAATGATGGTTGTAGCGGTTTAATTTGTATAATATTATAAATCGAAAAGGGGATAAATGACACCACTTTTTGATGAATTTAATGATATTTCATTGTTCTTTTTATTGTGCTGTTAAATTTTCAAAACAAACAATTAACTAATTAAAAATAAGAGATTGATTTTTTTGAAAAAATATGTTAAAATATTCAAAAATTTTAAAAGGTGATTGTTTATGAAAATTGCTTTAATTGCACACGATAAAAAGAAAGCAGAAATAACTGAGCTTGCTATTAAATACAAGGAAGTTTTAGCTGAGCATGAGCTTTATGCTACGGGCACAACAGGTACACTTATAATGGGTGAAACAGGGCTTACAATTCATAGAATGAAAAGCGGTCCTTTAGGCGGCGACCAACAAATCGGTGCAATGCTTGCAGACGGTGATTTGGATTTAATAATATTTTTAAGAGATCCACTTACAGCACAGCCTCACGAGCCTGATGTTTCAGCACTTCTCAGACTTTGTGATGTTCAAAAAATCCCCTTAGCAACTAATGCCACTAGTGCAGTTGTTATGTTAGAAGCACTTGAAAATAAAATTTATTTTGCATAAATTCTTTTTATAAAGGCGTAGATTATTATTCTGCGTCTTTTTTTGTTATTTAAGCATACAAATTAAATTTTTGCAAATAAAAAAATTTTATTTAATGCTACAAAAATTATCATAAATACTTGACAACACTTTTTTTTTGATTTACAATAAATTATCATATTTAATATGGGTTATTTTTTGTTAATTTTACTGCCTAAGTTAAAATTCAGATAACTGAAGCAGACCATCTTTTATAAAAGGAGAAAAAGGTTATGAAAATGATTTACAAAGGCAAAACAAAGGATGTTTACAGCTTAGACAATGGCAACGTATTGTTAAAGTTTAAGGATGATTGCACTGGCAAAGACGGTGTTTTCGATCCAGGTGAGAACAGCGTTGGTCTTACTATTGATGGTATCGGTAAAGCTAACCTTGAAACTTCTGTTTATTATTTTGAAATGCTTAAAAAAGCAGGTATTAAAACCCACTATGTAAATGCAGATATTGAAAACGCTACTATGGAAGTTCTTCCTGCTGAGTGTTTTGGTAAAGCTCAGGGAGGAAACGGTCTTGAGGTAATCTGTCGCTTGGTTGCAACAGGTAGCTTTATCCGTAGATATGGCGAATACATTAAAGATGGTACAGTTTTAGAGGGTGGCTATGTTGAATGTACCTTCAAAAACGATGAGAAAGGGGACCCCCTCGTAACAGGCGAAGGTCTTGCCGCACTTGGTGTTATGACCCCTGAAATGTTTGAAAGTATGAAAGAGCAGACTCTTAAAATCACAAAGATTGTAGCTGATGACCTTAAAACAATCGGCCTTGATTTGTGGGATATTAAATTTGAGTTTGGTTATAACTACGGTGAAGTAATTCTTATTGATGAGATTGCTTCTGGTAATATGCGCGTTTATAAGGGTGATACCATCGTTGAGCCTGTTGAGCTCACTAAGCTTATTCTTAATAGATAATTTTTGAATTTTTTCAGTTTAATCCCTAAAAAGTATTTTGACCGCTGACAAGGATAAAGTCAGCGGTCATTTTTTGTGCAAAAGCCTTGAAATATCGTGGAAATTGATATATTGTGTAAAAGTTTTTAAGTAGCTACACTGTTTTTTGCAATTATCCAACGGTAGGAGAATAGATAACCTAATAAAAAATTCTAATGGATAAAAAAACAAATCCAATTATACAAAATGAATTGCCTTTTTGTATAATTGAAAATCAAATTTTGTTTTTTAGTGAAAAACTGTCAAAAATGAACATTTTTGCACCAAAAAGCACTGATTTTGTAAAAAAAGTGAGGTTTTTATTATTTTTGAGTATTCCGCCAATGAGGTTGTTATGTTTGTTGCTCAATGCGGTTTAAATGAGTTTCAAAGCAAGAAATGTTATGCTGAGAAGATGTCTGCCCAGGATGATGAATTGAATAAGCTTCTCGCCGAGCGTGACGAGCTTAAAGCGAAATGCGAAGAGCTTGAAAAAAAGGTTGCTGACCTGGAATGGGCTAGAGAGACCGACAAGCTTGTAAAAAGCAAGCTTTTAGATCAAAAAAATAAAGCCCAGGGATAACCTGGACTTTAAAAGCTACGCACACCACATTGACAGCCGCTACACTGTTCAAGCACGGGGTAAGATGTGCGGTGATGAGTATTGTTTCCAAAATACCCTATCGCCGTAATATTATGATACCATACCCCGCTTGCAGTGTCAAGAGGGGATTTATGTTTTTTGCTTGTTTCGGATAAGCTCAAAACCTTAATACCCGGGAGCCGTGCCCCCTCGCCTGGGCGAGGGCGGGGGGAGTGGGAAAGAAGCTTATAACTTGCTTTTAACTTGCCTGTAACTCGCAGGCTTTGAGTTTATACCGCCGCAGGTACGGAGGCGGAAAAACACCAGGGGCGGCTAACGCACCGGGTGAAGCAACGCCCCGTAGGGGCTTGCTGAAAGCCCCTGGTGGTGACGAGGGCAAGCAAGGAGCAGGCGAACGAAGTGAGCCGTGACAGGGCTGGGGGGACCCGCGTGGGGCGAGGCTTGACAGGTGTAGGCGAGGGAGCAACCGCGACGGCGTTTTGAGCCGAGCGGAAGTGCGACCGAGTACCCTGGAAAGCCGAAGCCGAAGGGAACGGAGACAGCACCCACAAGAGCGAAACGCAAGGGCGGCTTGCCGCTTGTGTAACCCTTGCGTGTAGACGAGTGGGGGTGCTAGACGCTAGTGACCAGGCGGAGCGGGGGGCTGCCCTGCGCCGCGGCCGCAAAGGAGCATTTTTAAATGCGACTGCGGTGCCGAGGAACGAAAAGCCCGCCAGGCACCGACCACCGCAGTGGGAGTGTGCCGAGAGAGAGGGCTTACGCCCAGCCTTGCAAGGCAAGGCGTGCGGCTTAGCGTAGCGACGTAAGCACGAGGGCGGGCTACATAGAATGCCTTGCGACTCCTGTGGCAATCTGCCCAGGCTTTAAGGAGCAAGGTGCCCGATTGACGAGGGGGGTAACGCTTTTCAAAAGCGTTTGCCCCTTGAGGAATGAAGCGGGCGAGTATAGCCGCCATCGGCGGCAATGCCGACAGTTTTCCTTTGCTTTCTAATTCCCACACGCCGCAAGAAAAAACATTGTCAAGGTCGCTCATTAGAGCGGCACGTATTTAACCTTTACTATGTTTTTGAATTGTGGCAAAAAAGGGCTTTGCCCTTTCCTTATCTTGATAATATAGAAACATCTCTTAAAAATCAAAAAAGCCAAAAAACCCTTT
>JAGARD010000014.1 GCA_017622415.1 Clostridia bacterium
TGTTTTAGACACGAAAAAACCCAGAAACCGTGATGGTTACTGGGTTTTTCGGGCTGTCATCTATTTTGGTAGCCAACCATGGTTGCGGGGACAGGACTTGAACCTGCGACCTCCGGGTTATGAGCCCGACGAGCTACCAACTGCTCTACCCCGCGATATTTAGTTTGTAATATTATTATACACAGATTAAGGCGGTTTTGCAACCCTTTTTTGAAATTTTTTTATTTTTCAATAGTTTATCTAGTTTTTATTTGTCATAGTCTTAAAAATTAGTGCAAATATCTATACTAATTTCAAAAAACACTAAGTATTATTTTTGGGGACTTGCATATTTTAAAATATTTTTGCAAATAATTAATATAGAAATCCGATAACCATTGCCGCCTGTTATCGGAGCGGAAAAGCGGCAATATCAGGGGAAGACGGGCTTTAACAAAACCCGTCTTCCCCGAAACTTTGTTTAACAGATAATTTCGGCCTTGCTACCGCCCGATTTATTTTTGGTGACTATAATTTGCTTATCAATTTTTTGCTTTAATTCGCCAACGTGGGAGATAATGCCCACAAGGCGGTCGCCCTCTGCCAATGAGAAAAGAGCTTTCATAGCGGCGGTGAGGGAGTCTTCATCAAGCGAGCCGAAGCCCTCATCAATAAACATTGTATCTAGCTTAATTCCACCTGCCGAGGACTGAATTTCATCCGCTAGTCCCAAAGCTAAAGCAAGCGAAGCCTTAAAGGATTCACCGCCCGAAAGGGTTTTAACGCTTCGGTGGGTGCCGTTATAGTGGTCAATAACATCTAAATCCAAACCGCTTTGACCCGATTTTGAAAGTGCCTCCTTACGGCGGACTAAATCGTACTGACCGTCGGTCATAATCATTAGTCGGGTGTTGGCTCGTGCAATAATGCGGTCAAAATAGTTCATTTGAATGTAGGTTTCAAGCATTATTTTTTCCTTGCCCGAAAGCTGACCGTTTGCGGTGTTGGAAAGTGACTTTACTAAGGAATATCTTTTTTCGGTGATTATAAGGTCGCCCGATTTTGCTTTTATGTTATCATAAGCCAAGCTGTTTGCGTTTATGCGACTATGAACATCTTTGGATTTACTATCCAGTAATTTTTGCTCCTTTTCAAGGGCTGTTTGTCTGCTAAGTTCTTTTTGCAAATCGGTGGCCGTATCATCACCAAGACGCTTTAAAATTTCTTGGTTTGCCGCCTTAAGTGAAGCCAATTTTTCATTACATTCGGCAAGCCTTTTGGTAGCTGTTTCAAAATTTTTTTGAAGCTCGTTTGCCTTTTGCTCCAACAAATTAATTTGTTCTTCGGCTTGTGCTTTAGAATTAAAGGCAAGCTTTGTTTTAAGCTCGGTGATACGCTTTTCAAGGGAAGTGTTTTCTGCCGATTTATTTTTTGCCTCGTCGGTGATTTCCACAAGACTTTTACACAATTTTTCAAGCTCATCCGCCTTTTTTGGCAGAATGCTTTCAAGTATCTGTTTGCGTTCAAGCTTACGTTGAAGTGAGGAAATTTCATTTTTAAGGGTTTGGATAGTTTCCCTCATATCCGAAAGCTTAACGGTTATAACCGACCTTGCCTCTTTAAGCGGAACATCACCTAAAAGGACACCTATTTCGGCTAAAATGGCGGTGTGCTTTTCATCAATAGAGCCCTTTAATATTCCCGCCTTATTTCGTGCATCGCTTACCTTTTTGTTATCATTTTCGAGCCTTATTTGCATATTTTCAAGCTGATTTTTAGTTGGTGCATTTTCAGGCTTTACAGCGATATTCGGATGTGCTAAAGACCCGCAGACGGGGCAGGGCTCACCCGATTTTAAGGTATCTGCCAAAATTCCCGCCTGTGCGTTAAGATAAGCCTTGTTTTGAGCCTTATATTCGGCATCTGTTTGGTCGGCAATAGCCTGTGCTTTTTTGTAATTTTCTATTGCCAGCCTATAATCTGCTACCGTTTTTTCAAGCAAATCAATGCTTGCTTTTAAGGCGTTTAGCCTATTTGCGGTATCACTTAAAGCCTTTTGCTCATTTTCAAGCTTTAACTTTTCTTCGCCCGATTTTGAAATTGCCTTGCTTTCTTCTGTTAGAGAGGTGATTTCTTCTTGGGCGGTTTTAATATTGCTTTCTATTTTTGCTATGTTTTCTTTACTGCTCAGTAGGAAGGCTTTGTTTTTCAAAAAAGCCGATTGCTTAACCGAAAGCTCATCATAATCGGGCAAAAGTGCCTTAATTTTAGCCGATTTTTCACCTAAAACCTTTATTTCTGGCTGTTTGGCTTTTATATTTTCAAAATCTTCCAAAAGAAGCTTTTGATTTTCAGTTTGGGTGGTCAAATCGGCTTTGTTTTTCTCCAAATCCGCATTAGCTTTAATTATATCATTCGCCTTATTAATGGCGGATTTAACTGCATCTAACTGCTTTTGTAGATTTTTTTTATCTTTTTCTATTTGTATTTCGGTGGATTTGTCGTCGGCAATTAGCTTTTCTAAAAGTGAGATAGTGTCCTCGGTAGTCAGCTCGCCGTCTTTAGCCTTTTGCACCTCTATAAAAAGGGTATTGTCCTCATTACAGGCGATACCTCCGATATACTGTGAAATACTGCGTTTTATAACCTCACATTCGTCATAAAGCTTACCTGATTCTTTTTTCAAACCGTCCTGCAAGGTTTGATAAAGCTCAGTTTTAAAAATGTGGCGAAAGATTTCCATTCGCTCTTTAGTGGGAGCAAGCAGAAGCTTCAAAAAATCGCCCTGAGCGATCATTGCGATTTGGCAAAACTGATTGCGGTCGATGCCTATAATTTCTTTAATGGCGTTGTCTACATCCTTAATTTTTGTTATAACCTTACCGTCGGGATAGGTGATTTCGGCATTCGCAATCTGTTTGGTAGTACCGTTTCCGCGTTTTGCCTCACGCTCGTATTCGGGGTTGCGTTTTACGGTGTATTTTTTATCGCGATAACTGAAAACAAGCTCAACCTCGGTAGGGGTGGCAGAGTCAGCATACTTTGAACGTAGCATTGAAACCTCGCGGTTTTTACCGCTTGGCTCACCGTATAGGGCAAAGGTGATAGCATCAAAAATAGTGGTTTTTCCCGCACCCGTATCGCCTGTAATAAGGTACAGCCCGCCCTTGCCAAGCTTTGTAAAATCAAATTCGGTGACGCCTGAATACGGTCCAAATGCTGAAATTTTCAAGGTTAGCGGTCGCATTTATTCGTCCTCCCAAATTTGATTAATAATATCGCTTACAAAGTCTGATTGCTCGTCGCTTAAGGGCATCCCGTTTTGAAGCTCGTAAAATTCGCTAAAATGCTGATAGGGGGTTTTGAAATTTATATTCTCTGCACCGTTTATCTCATTTGCGGTGCGTGTTCTTTTATTGTCATAATCCAGCTTCATTATATTTTTATAAATAACGCGAAGCTTCAAAAGCACATCGGGAATATCTTCTTCATCGGTAAGGGTGATGTGCATATAATCATCATTATAGCTTGTGTTCTCCCAAAAGCTTTTAAGGGTAAGCTCTTCATAACTTCCCTTGATTTCAGCCATATCGCGTTTGGGAATAAGGGGAATAAAATCAAGAGTAATATTGCCCTTATTTTGCATATCAACCACCGTTACGGATTTTTTGTCATTTGCCTCAGAAAAGGAATATTTAAGGGGTGTACCGCTGTAACGGATATGCTCTGCACTGCATTTCTGACTTCGGTGAATGTGACCTAAAGCTACATAATCAAAGCCACTGAAAACAGATGCATCAACATTATCCGTTCCGCCAACCGAAATATCCTCCGACTCGGTGCGAGATGCCCCCGTTACAAACTGATGTGTGATTAAAATATTACGTTTAGAGGTATCAATATTCATATCATCGACTGCCACCTTTACAGCATCGGTGTAGCAGTTAATCTCGCTATCTGTAAAAAATCTTTTCACATTCGAGGGCTTAACAAAGGGTAGCATATAAATGTTAATTTCGCCGTATTCATCGGTAAGAGTAATAGGCTTTACCTTGCCCGAATATACGGGTGACATATAAATTCCGCTTTTATCCATAAGCCTTCCGCCAAAGGCAATACGCTCGGCAGAATCGTGGTTACCGCTTATTACAAACACCTTTAAGTTACGGTTTGCAAGGCGAACTAAAAAATCGTCAAACAGCTCCACCGC
Organism: Clostridia bacterium; assembly: GCA_017622415.1. Taxonomy (GTDB): domain Bacteria; phylum Bacillota; class Clostridia; order Oscillospirales; family Acutalibacteraceae; genus UMGS1279. The sequence continues at coordinate 4,190 of JAGARD010000014.1, forward strand.
TTCGGCAGAGGGCACTGATTTATCATAAATATCGCCCGCTATAATTACGCCGTCGGGCTTTTGGTCATCTATAATATTTATTATTTTTTTTAAAATAAATTCTTGGTCCTCAAGCATTGAAAATTCATTAACTCGTTTTCCTAGATGCAGGTCTGATATATGTATGAATTTCATATTAAGCCTCCAAAAATTTAAAGATTAGCGTGGAATAAAATCCTCGAAAATATAGGTGTTAAAATCTTCCTTAGAGTGTTCTATTTCATCCTTGCTTTTAAAGGTCCATCCTACGGGAAAACCGCCTAAAAGCTTAACAAGCTTAAAAAAAGACTTGTTTTTTGAATTATGCTCATAGGAAATAAAGTTAGGTCGCGAGATGAAATTAAAAAGCATATTGCCAAGCATTTTTTTGTAAATTGCCTCGCCCTCGAATGCTTCGGCAAGCTGACCACGTAAAACATCGGGACGGTTTTTGCGGTACCATTTAAGCACCATAGGATAAAAAGATTGCACAAAATATTTACCCTTATAATCGCTTAAAATTTTGTTTGCGGTTTCGCAAAGGTCTTTGCAGTTTATAAGATTTTTGCACTTAAATTCAATTAAAATTGGCACTTTGCCATCTATAAGAGTAAGACATTCCTTTAGGGTGGGGATAAATTCGTCCGAATTTAATAGAGGATACTTTTTTATTTCATCAAGGGTCATTTCTTCAATATTTTTATCCACACCGCACATACGCAAAAGATTGTGGTCGTGAAAAACAACCACCTCACCGTCGGCGGTCAGATGGATGTCATTTTCTATTGTAAAGCCCTGTTCGGCGGCTAACGAAAAGGCTTTAAGAGAGTTTTCGGGAATATTTTCGTTGTTTTTATGTAGCCCACGGTGGGCAATAAGCATCCCCTTTAAAGACTCAAGGTCGGGATGCTTTTTTATGGACGGAAAAATTAAAAAGAGTATTACGGCAACCAAAAGCAGTAAGCTCGTTAGTATAATTAAAAAAGGGGTCATTTATTAGTCCTCAACATCAAAATTTTCAATTAGTGAAGCTTTTTTCTCGGTTTTTACATCGCCGTGCTTTACAAGGGACATTGTTATAAAGGAAAGTATTGAAAATAAAACGGCATAGGGGAAAAGCACCGAATATCCAAGACCTAAATTATCAATAAGAAGTCCCGAAAGCAGGGGAGTGGTTATCTGTGCAGCCATAGAAAAGGTGTAGTAAAAGCCGGTGTATTTACCCACATCCGAGCCTTTACACATTTCCACAACCATTGGAAAGGAGTTAACATTTATTGCCGCCCAGCCAATTCCGACAAAACCAAAAATAGCATACATTACGGGGGTTTGATGTTTAATAAAAATCGCAATAACATAACAGGCGGTCATAAGGGTGATACCTAAAAGCACCGTCTTTTTTCTGCCCACCGCACTCGATAAAAAGCCCAGCGGCACAAATGCTATTATAGCCGATATTGTGGCAACCAGCAAATAGCTTGAGGAGGTACCGAGGTCGGTTTTCCAAACCTCTACACAGTAACGAGAAAAAGCGGTAGTAACAGCATTGTATGCCATAAACCACAAAAATACAGATGCTAAAATTAAAACAAGACTTTTGAAAACTGGTTTTGAAAGCTTTTCGCCATCCTCTTTGACCTCGCTTTCTTGCTGTACCGTAGTTTCGGCTAGGATTTTGTTTTCCTTAACCGATAAAACCATTATAACAACCGATACCAGCATAAATGCGGCAATTATTAGGAATACGGGCAAAAAGGATTGGTCGGCAGAATAAACCGATTCGCCGCCTGCTCCCTTTTCGCTTTTGAGTAGGAACATCATAACTATTGTGGCGAAAATTCCGCCGATGTATCCAACAAGATTTATTACCGCGTTTGCCTTACTGCGGAGCGGCTTTTCGGTAACATCAGGCATATAAGCGACTGCGGGGGTGCGATAAACTGCCATTGTAACAAGCAGAGCAAAAAGGGTAATTATAAATCCCAAAAAGCTGTTTAGCTCGTTAAAGATGCCCAAGGTTACTAAGAGGACGACCGCACCGATAGTACCAAAAAGAATGTAAGGCGTTCTTTTACCTAAGCGGGTGTGAGTTCTGTCGGAAATTGCACCAAAAAGGGGCAACATAAATATTGCAAGGACATTATCCACCGCCATTACCGAGTTGGCTGCAAGGGTGGAAAGACCAAACTTATTTTCTAAAAGATAGGGTATAACTTGGTCATAAAACTGCCAAAAGCAGAGTATTCCCATAAAAGCAAAGCCTATAAGCACCGTTCTTTTGTAGTTTAGTTTCATAAAGCTACCTCACCTGTTATATTATTTCTGCCAAAACTCCGTCATTTAGTGTTTCCAAAATCTTAACGTTTTTAATTTCGCCTGATGAAATATTTTTCTTTACATAAATCGGAATATAATCCTCGCTGTAGCCGTGAGAAAATTCACCGTCAAAGCGTTCAAAAAGCACACTTCGGGATTCACCCTTTAAAGAACTTAAAAGCTCGGTTGAGGACTTATCACACTGCTCTGCCATTATAGCAGCACGACGGTTTTTTACATCCTCAGCCACGCGGTCTGTAGCGTTCATATTGGCGGCAAAGGTGCCCTCTCTCACGCTGTATGGGAAAATATGTGCCTTTAAAAAGCCAACCCTCCCAGCAAACTCTAGTGACTGCTTAAATTCCTCATCACTTTCGCCTATAAAGCCCACCATAATATCGGTAGTGATAGAGCCGTTAGACCAAATGCTTTTGATTTTCTGTGTCAGCTCGTAATATTCCTCGGCGGTGTAAAGGCGGTTCATTCTTTTTAAGGTTGCATCACAGCCCGACTGCAAGGAAAGGTGAAA
>JAGARD010000015.1 GCA_017622415.1 Clostridia bacterium
AATATCTCATTTCGTGATTACCAAGAGCACAGAAGGTGGGAAGCATTTTTGATGCCAAGCTTAAAAATTCAAAGCCTTGGTCACAGATGAAATTATTGTGAATAAAATCTCCGCCAACTAAAATTGCATCCGCACCCATAGAAGAAATTGCATCTAAAATGGGAGCATTTTGGAAGTTATGTAAATCTGATACAAATGCAAAGCTTAAATTCATTTTTTCTTTTGTTGAAAAGGTGTATTCACTTATGCTTAACTTCATTTTTCACCCTCGTTATTATGGATTTTATAAAATTCCTTATAAATTTCATCAAAAACGGGCTTTAAATCGGATTTTTCCAGCTTTTGCACCCTGCGGTCGTAGGTTAAAATACCGTTGGTTTCATCCTCTACATCGCTAAGCTGAGTTAAAACTGTAGCACAAAGCCCGCTGCCAAGTGCAGGCATAATTTCGTTAGAATAAAGACCTTGCATAGCCTTTACAAAGGCGTTTTTATTCTCGAATTTTTTATAGCCATAGGTTTTATCTAAATTAAAGCTATGCTCGGCTATTTTATAAGAATACCCACCAAATTCCGATAAAAACAAGGGCTTTTCACCGTCAGACTTTAGTTTTATCGGCTTAAAGTAGATATGCTCGCTTTTAAAATCGCTTTTCTTTGGTTTAAACCAACCCGAAGCCGTATCGTAAAGGCGGGTACTGTCAAGCTCTTTAAGCTCATTATAAATCCGCTCATCATCATACTGTCCCCAGCCCTCATTAAAAATGGTGTACTGCACCACCGAGGGATGATTATAAAGATGGTTCACAGTTTGTTTTGCCGCCGCTTCAAAAAAGTATTTTCTTTGCTCGCTCGCTTTGTGGCGGATGCCCTGTTTTAGGCCTATTGTAGGTAGAGCTGTGTCAAGTAAAAAACTGTATTTTCCGCTGTTTACCATATCCTGAAATACCGCCATACCGTACAAATCACAATAATAGTAGAAAATATCGGGCTCGATTTTAATGTGCTTTCTGAGCATATTAAAGCCTAAGTCTTTCATACTTAAAATATCATTTTTGTATGCATCAGGCGTGGCGGGAGTATAAATTCCGTCACTAAAATACCCTTGGTCTAAAAGCCCGTTCCAAAAATAGGGCTTTTCGTTTAGCGTCATAAGTGTATGACCGCCGATTTTTTTGCTTTTAATTGTTCTAAGTGCAAAATACGAGCTGATTTTATCCTTACCCGAGGTTAAATTAAAATAATACAGATAAGGGTTTTCAGGTGTCCAGTTAAGGGGGTTTTCTATTTTAAGCGAAAAATTTTCGCCATTAAATTCTTTTGCTATTTTGCCTTGCGGGGTAAAAATTTCTAAGGTTTTAAGCTCCTCGCCGCCTTTAGCCTCAAAGGTCACCTCATCAAGGGTGGGAGTTATTTTTAAGGATTTTACAAAATTATGCGGTCTTGCCTCAAGCCATACGGTCTGCCATATACCCGAAATTGGGGTATACCACATACCACCACGATTTATTCTTTGCTTGCCGTAAGGAAGCATACTGTCGGTTAAATCTGTTATTTGGGCAGAAATATGATTTTTGCCCGAAACTAAAAGGTCTGTTATTTCAAATTCAAACGGTAGGTATCCGCCCGAATTTCTGCCTAAGATTTTACCATTTAAAAAGACGGTTGTGTTTTGGTCGACAGCATCAAAGGTTAAAAATACCCGTTTGTTTTTAAAGCTTTCAGGTAGGGTGAACTCCCGTTCATAAATTAAGGCATCGCCTTTTTTAAAGTTTTTTTCTACACCCGAAACCCTTGACTCAGGCGGAAATGGCACCATTATTTCTGATGAAAAACAGCTTTCCTTTCCACTCCAAACGCTAAAATTCCATTTTCCGTTAAGAATTAAAAAGTCATCCCTTTTCATCTGGGGACGCGGATGCTCGTTATACGGAATTTCGGGCATATTCCCCTCAAACGGGGTGGAAAGACTAATTGTTTTTAACGGTGCTTTCTTAGTAAAAATCAGTACCAAAGCAAGCACCAAAACAGCAGCCGCTAAAGCCGCAAAGAATATATTTTGATTAGGCACAAAGGAAAATGTTCCGTCATTATTCTGTACCGTTTTTGCATTGGCAAGCACCGTTTTGCCTATGAACGGACCTACAACTCCAGGAATTAAAACCTGTGCAA
>JAGARD010000016.1 GCA_017622415.1 Clostridia bacterium
ATGGAGTAAAAAGAAGAAATAAGGCTTGAAAAATGTGTCATAATAATATATCATAGTAAAGGAGAACCCCAAATACATACAGAGAGGATATAAAACAATGGCACATAAAGCAGAAAGTTTCAAGATTGAAATAAAGAAAACCAAAAAGGGCGAGGTTAATGTGATTGTCCTCTATACCAATGTGGAAGCAAACCCCGCAGAAAAGATGATGATTGAGCGTTTCTTGAATATGGGTTATGAACCTATGTTTGAGGAAAAGAAAGTAAGCAAGTCTGTTGCTGAAATGCGGGAAGAACTGTCCGAGGATAAAGAAGCACTTGCCGAGTTTGACGCAATCTATGCGAAAAAGGCCAGTAAGAACGCAACCAAAAAAGAAAAGTCCGAGGTAGGTTTCTTTGGTGCTTGTAAGTATTACAGCAAGTGGGCAAAGGAACAGAAGAAAGCACAGGCGGACGCAGAGTAATACTAATAAGCGGTGGTGTAAAAGCCACCGCTTTTCTCATTTGTAGTAGTATTAAAAGTGCCGTGTGTAAATTTAGTATTAAAGATTCTTGACAATAGCTACATTGTAGTGTATTATAGTAGTATCAAATCTAACGAAGGTCAGGTTAAATACTAACACACTTAAAGGAGTATAGATTATGGTTTATGGTTATTGTCGCATTAGTAGAGCAAAGCAATCCATAGAACGGCAGATAAGAAATATTAAGGCCGTCTATCCCGATGCGGTGATTATTCAAGAGGTATTCACCCGCACCCGGATTGACCGCAAGGAATGGCAGAAGTTAGCAAAGGCAGTAAAGGCCGGGGACACAATCGTATTTGATAGCGTTAGTAGAATGTCGGGCAACGCAGACGAGGGCTTTAACGCATACGAGGAATTATATAACCGGGGTGTTAAGTTGGTATTCTTGAAAGAACCCCACATAAACACAGATACCTACAAGCAAGCATTAGAAAGTAATATAAAGCTGACCGGAAATAGCGTTGATTATATTTTAGAGGGTATTAACAAGTATCTAATGGCACTTGCGAAAGAACAGATTAGACTTGCTTTTGAGCAGAGCGAAAAAGAAGTAGCAGACCTACACCAACGCACAAAAGAGGGACTTATAACAGCGAAGCTAAACGGAAAGCAAGTAGGACAAAAGCAAGGGACAAAGCTAACCACTAAAAAGAGCATTACCGCAAAGGAGATTATAAAGAAGCATAGCCAAGACTTTGATGGAACACTTGCGGACGCTGATGTAATGACGCTGACAGGGCTTTCCCGCAATACCTATTATAAGTATAAGCGTGAATTAAAAGAGGAACAGGGGCTTTAATAGTCCCTGTTCTTTCTTTATATAGCGGGTTATCACTCTGCTATACTTTGATATTCATAAAAAATTTTGGTATAATCAATATGAAATGTAGAAACCGAAGTATAGAACAAAAGAAACATTTAGCGGGAGAATGAGCCACGCAAAAACACTATGGGGGTGTGAAAAATATTTTTTCCCGAAATGGGTAGCCCGGTCGGCAGGACAAAAGAGGTTAGTTTATACATCGGGTTTTTCAAGTATAATACAGGGGAATTAAACTGTTTTACATAGAAAAGATTATAGACCGCCCCATTATATAGGGGTGGTCTATATTTTTTATCGTATTACATTAGATTTCCGTAGTATTTGGAAAGTGAGGGCAAGTAAATGAATGATAAATTAAGAAAAGATGTAAAACTATTAAAGGCTTTACAGGGTATTAGCTATAAGGAAATAGCGGAACTGTTAGAGATACGGCAAGACAGTTTCTATAATTGGCTTAAAGGCTACTATGAGTTTGGAGAAGAACGGCAAAGCAGATTGATTGAAGTAATCTGTTGCTTAAAGGAGTAAGAGCAAATGGAAAAACAGTTTAACAAACCCGCAGTATTAAAGGCAACAGAAAGAGTAGATAAATTGATTTCTTTCTTGCTTGCCAATAGTGAAGCAGATGAAGAATGGAAAGAGATAGAATGGGCTGATACTAATTACTTTATATCAAGTAAAGGCCGTGTGTTAAGCCTATGTAATAGCATACCACGAGTATTAAAAGCATTTATGTGTAATGGTTATCTATGTGTGTCAATTTGCGGACACGATAGAAGAATAAATAGGTTAGTCGCAAATGCTTTTATACCAAATCCCGATGGTAAGCCAATAGCACACCATAAAAACCACGATAAAACAAAGAATACTGTTGCTAATCTTGCGTGGGCTACACATAGCGAGAATACAACAGCCTATTTTGACAGTAAGAAACAAGAGAAGATAGAAAGCGAAGCCCCGGCAGGCTGATGAAGAAATACTATTATTTGCGGTTTAGACCTACTGCAAACATAGACTATCTTTATTTACTGGCTTTCTATGATTTAGCAGAATTTAACGAGGAAAGCAAAGTATTTGATACTATACATTATCCCTCTGTAAGAGTGCTTGCGGAAAGCCTAAATATATCTACTGCTACTGTCAATAGGATATTAAGCAATCCCGAATATAATGAGTTTATGCGTATAGATAAGAAAGAAAAGACAATTACGCTATGTAATGCTTTTGTAAGAGGGCAAAGCGAACAGTTTGTAAGGCTAACTGCTGATGAAGTAAGCCTAATAAGAGAAGTAAATACTAACCTATTCGCAAAGTATCTAATATATCTTAAATATTATTGCGGTTATACCAAAGATAAGAAAACAAACTTTACCGCACAGCAGTTTTTAATTGCTTGTGGGTATTCAGCAAAGTCAAATGCTACATTAGACACTATCAGCAGATATAATGGCCTATTAGCTGATAGAGGTATTATAAAGATAGAAAAGTATCGTGATGAATTGGGGCATACACGAAATAGATATACTTATAATTAACGGCATACTGCCGTTAATTATAACAGACTTTACCGGGCTTTATGTAGGCTTTACACACTACTTTATAAGAGATACCTATATTTTGATAAAAGCCTATCCCCTATTTTTGATATAAACCAATACCCGGAAAGTGATAAATCCCTATCCCTATATTTTGATAAAAGGAGTTTTAGAAATGGCATACACAAAAGAGCAAATAGAATGGCTACACGATAACGGACTAATGCCCGATTGGGCTTATTATCAGCAAAACGGCAAGACCGCACAAGAGAACTGGAACGAACAGCATAGAAAGATTATGGAGAGATACCGCCAAAGAGAAGCAGAGGAACGCAGACAGGCCGAGGAAAAGGCACGAGAAAAGAAACTTGAAGCGGATTTAGAAAAGCAAATAGAGAAGAAACTGGAAAAGGCACTTGAAAAAGCCCTTGATGATTTACTAAAAGACTTTAAGTAAGACCCGCTCGCAGGCCGTGTGATGGTCTGTAAGCCCTTTTGCTTTTGGAATGGCAAACTACTTGCCCCATCGGGCGAAAGGCCGACACAGGCGAACACAGCCCCCCACAAGCCCCTTTTGGCTGTCTATTCATCAGCCAAACCACACAATGCCCTTGTAAGGCCGTAGAAAGCCCTACAAGGGCTTTTTGTTGTTCGGTAGTGTCCTAACCCTACCAAGGGTATAAAACCGATTGTAGGGCATTGTAGAGCGTTCTACGGCCTATTTTATGATTGTGTCCCCCTTGCGTTGTAAATGATTGGGACACCCGCTTCCGCTTTTGGGCTACCGCCTCCACCACGAGCGAAAATTTTTTAGTGTTCAGCAGTGTTCCGCATAGTGCTATTATCAAACAAACATTTGCCCTTTTTTTTGCTGAACCGCTTGCTGAATTTGCGTTCTTTGGCACTTTGCTATTATAATGTATATAGTGCTTTCCGGGGCTGATTGAGTGGGAATGACCCACGGAATCCGAAAAAGCCTTGATATATAAGGGTTTTTCGCCTCTCCAAAGTCGTCCCGCGGACAAATTGAGGACACTAGCTTTTTTGCTAGAATAATATCAAGATGTCTCATTGCTCTCAAATCTAACTGTTTCTGGTTAGATTTGAGAGCTTTTTTTATTCTTTTCAGCACCTTATCTCTCAAGTCTCGTAGGCAGGCAAAAAATAAAAATTTTCGTGTGAGGACAAATGAGGGCACAAAAAACCGTTGATTTTTCTCCGGTAAATGTCCTAGCCAGTGAAGGGATTATTTCTCAACACTCACTCATAGGAGGATTTTTATATGGCGGAAAGCTTATTCGTTAGAGTTGACGAAGTGTGCCAGATGCTCGCAGTC
>JAGARD010000017.1 GCA_017622415.1 Clostridia bacterium
ACAAATGGAATAGAGGTAATTGCCTGCGATTTATTGGATAAGGAAAAGCTTTACGCCCTGCCTGAGGTGGATAATATTATCTATATGGCGGGTAGAAAGTTTGGTACCGATGGTAACGAGTGGCAAACTTGGGGTATGAACTCTACTTTACCCGCATTTGTTGCCGATAAATTCAAAAAATCTAATATAGTTGTATTTTCATCAGGTAATATTTATCCTATTGTGCCACTGCATACAGGCGGTTGCACCGAAAAGGACAAGGTATTGCCTAACGGTGAATATTCTATGAGCTGTCTTGCCCGTGAACGCTCGTTTGAATACGCCGCAAACACATACGGCACAAAGGTTTTCATTTATCGTCTTAATTTTGCGGTTGATCTTAGATACGGAGTTATTTTTGATGTTGCAAACAAAATATTAAATGAAGAGCCAATAAGCCTTTCTACACCTTGCTTTAACTTTATTTGGCAAGGTAGTGCTAACGAGTATGCTATAAGGGGACTATTATATGCCTCTCAGCCTGCAACGATTATGAACGTAACAGGACCCGAAACAGTTTCTATTAAAAAAATGGCATTAAAGCTTGGAGAATACCTTGGTAAATCACCTATTTTCGAAAACGAATGTGGAACCGATGCCTATTTGAATGATGCATCAAAGTGTATGGAGCTATTCGGTTATCCTTCGGTTCCCGCTGAAACACTTATACGCTGGCAAGCCGAGTGGTTACTTGATGGCGGTAGAACATTAAATAAACCCACTCATTTTGAGGAAAGAAAGGGAAGCTATTAATTATGGATAGAAAATCAAAAGCCCTGGAAATTCTAAAATCAGGTACGGTTATTCCTGCAACACCCTTGGCATTGGATGAAAACAGAAACTTCGATGAATATTCTGAGCGCCTTTTAATGAAATATTATTTAAACTGTGGGGTTGGAGGTATTGCAACGGCAGTACACTCTACACAGTTTGAAATCCGCGATCCCGAGGTTAATTTGCTCGAGAGAATATTAAAGTTAGTATCAGATGAGATTACCGATTTTGAAAATAAAACAGGCAAGGTAATAGTTAAGGTTGCCGGTGTTTGCGGCAAGGTCGAGCAGGCTGTAGCAGAAGCGAAGCTTGCTAAAAAATACGGCTACGATGCTGTATTGCTCAGCCCCGGTGGACTAAACGATTTAACAGAAGATGAGCTTGTTGTTCGCACAGAAGCAGTGGCAGAGGTTATTCCCGTTATTGGATTTTATTTGCAAACCGCAGTAGGCGGCAGACATTTCTCATATCAATATTGGCAAAAAATTTGTGAGATACCAAATGTAGTTGCCATAAAAGCGGCTCCGTTCAACCGTTATATGTCATTAGATGTTGTCCGTGCGGCGGCACTTTCTACACGAAGTGATGAGATAACCCTTTACACCGGTAATGATGATAATATAGTAATTGACCTGCTTAGCACATATAAGTTTGAAATTGAAGGCAAGTGCTATGAAAAATGCTTTGAGGGAGGGCTTCTTGGCCATTGGTCTGTATGGACAAAGCGTGCTGTAGAGCTTTTTGAACTTTGCAAAAAAGAAAAGGGCAAAGAGCAAATTTCTGCCGAAATGTTATCGCTGGCAAATGCCGTTACCGATTCAAATGCCGTTCTTTTTGTCGGTGCAAATGACTTTGCTGGTTGTATTCCCGGACTTCATTATGTGCTTAAAAGACAAGGCCTTATGCAAAGTCTTAACTGTATAAATCCTAATGAAGTATTGTCAGACGGTCAGGCTAAAGAAATAGAGAGAATTTATGATATGTATCCTCAGCTTGTAGACGATGATTTTATAAAAGAAAACATTGAAAAATGGAAATCATAAAGAACTGCTCCAAAAAGGCGGACTTTACAGTGAGCTTTATAAGCTATATTCAGCGGAATAACGCAAAAAAGGGATAGTGTACAAAAAATGCACATTATCCCTTTTAAATTTATTTTGAAATTGTATTGTCCGAAGAAGCTCCTTCTTCTTTTGAAACGGTAGATGAAGGCGAAGATGTAACAACAGGTTTATTTTTTGTGTTAACTATTTTAACGGTATTTTTACTGTTATTTTTTGTAGTTAGCTTTATAGGAGTATTTTTTGTGCTTACCGTATAACCGTTTGCAACGGAGGTTTGAACTAAGGTATATTCTCCGTAATTTAAACATTCTTTTGTGAGTTTACCGTTTTTATCGGTTTTACCAAGTGTTACGGTTTTGCCTGTTTCTTTGCTTTTGAGGGAAAAGCTTACACCTGATATTGCCTTACCGCTATCGTCCTTAAGCTCAACCTCCAGCATGGCTGCCATACGAATGTTTTTAGGAGTGGTAACAACCATTAAGGGCCACTGTGCCTCTGGTCCGTAAAGCATACGTTCAACAGCACACATCTCGGGTCCGTTTTTGGTGCCTACGTGGTAAACCCAATGGTTTCCATTTTTATAACCTGCATATACTACAACATGAGAGCCTGTTCTATTTTTAGAATTTCTTGTAGCGTAGGTACTGAAAATAATTATTGAACCTATTGGAATTTCTTCCTTTGGCTTAAAGACTATATATCTATTAGAATCTACCGAAGCAGTAAAATCTATTTTGCGGGAATACCCTTTTTTAACCCATTTTTGAACTGCTTTATACCAGCTATCTGCAAGTTTTGTATTTTCAGGGCGTGGAAGTGATGAAGTATCAATACCCGCTACGTTTGGCAAATAATTAAAATACACATAGGTTGCAAAAGAGGCACAAACAAAACCGCCTCTTTCAAAGGCTTTAATATCAGGCTTACCGTTTTTGGTTTCCAGTCCTGTAGAGCCACCTGCATAGGTAATGTTTGAAAGCCAACCATATCCCCTTTTGTATTTTGCAAGAACATAAGTCCACATTTTGCCATCAGCACGGTGCTTTTTCATATTGTAGCCTGTATAAATCAAAGAGTCCATAAAAACATTATCTTCAATGTTAAGATTGGTATTATACTGATATTCACCCTTATTTGAAGGCTTTTTGGTTGAAGTAGTGGTTGCTTTTGAGCTTGTTTTGTTGGTACTTTGCTTTTTAGAAGAGGTAGAGGTTTGCACTTTACTTGATGAAGTGGTGGTTGTCTGCTCCGCCTCGCTTGATAAAGCAGAAGAAATTTCAGAGGAAATATCGGAAGAAACTTGTTCTGCCTCACTTGAATAAAGCTGTTCGCTCTGAATAGATGTAATATTAAGGCTTGATTGCTGTGCGGTGTCTTCATTAGCTCCGCAAGCTGAAATACTTATAACAATGCAAATGCAAACAAGCAATGCTACTATACCGTTTAGTTTAAAATTGTGCTTACAAAGGTTTTTAAAGAATGTTTTAATCATATTTTCACATCCACCTATATTGTTTTTTTTAAATAACAACTCGTTTAAGTTTACTCCCCAATATAGGTTAAGTCAACCTTTTAAGTGCTTTTGTAACTAAAAATCTACTTAATAACCATAAAGGCACAAATATATACTGCTTTTTTATACCATAAATGCATAAAAAAGCAGGTTGATGCAACAACCTGCTTTAAAAACTATTTAGTAGTAAGAAGCTTATTAAGCTCGTTCATAAATGTGCCGATATCCTTAAACTGACGGTAAACGGAAGCAAATCGCACATAAGCGACCTCATCAACATCCTTTAGTTTATCCATCACAAGCTCGCCGATTTTATCGCTTGAAACCTCACGGTCAAGAGAATTTTGAAGCACAACTTCAATTTCATCTATCATATTCTCTAGCTTTTCTAAGGAAACAGGACGCTTTTCACAAGCTCTAAGTAAGCCGTTTAAAAGCTTATCACGGTTAAAGACCTCGCGAGATTTATCTTTTTTAATTACAATAATAGGAAGACTTTCGATTATTTCGTATGTTGTAAAACGCTTTTGACAGCTTAAACACTCACGTCTACGACGAATACGCTCGCCTTCATCGGTAGGACGGGAATCTATAACCTTGCTTTCCTCAAAGGAACAATAAGGACACTTCATAAAGTAGCAACCGCCTTCTTTAATAATTTCAATACATTATACCACACGTTGTAGAAAATTGCAAGTATTTATGCCAATTTTCGCTATATTTTCGCTATATTACAAATCATTAAAATATAATAAAGTGAAAATTTTCTAAAAATAAACCAAAACCAACACCGCTTAAAAACGTTGTCGGTTTTGATTAAAACTAAAATTTACCTAGCATAAGGAGTTTTTAACAAGCTCAGCCCTTATCAAAAGAGGGATTAAATGCATAGAAGTTTTTCTCATTAAGCCTATCCTGTGCTAGTCGAAGCCCCTCACCAAGTTTACCAATTCAAACAAAACCCCGTAAGCTCTTATAAATAAAGGGATTGCGGGGTTTTAAAAGCAAATCTTTATCAACTTGAATTCCTTTGTATTTGCAGAACTTTACTAATATTTCTCCATAGAATTAAAGCCTTGCTTTTTTGTAACTGATTTTGCTCTTTGTCTTCTTTGAATATATAAAACAGGTTATAATGACTTGTTTTCTCTATATTGTTCGGCACATATCACTCCTCCTCTCACTATGAATATTAAAACAGGTATTCAAATGTCTTAAAATTTTAATAATAAAAAATCCCCCTTCATTAGTGTTTTTTGGACTTGATTTCTTGTCCTTACACTAACAAAGGGGATTTAAGTTTTCATTTGGTTTTATATTTTTGAAAAAATTTTAAAAAATTATTTTTTATCTGTGCATTTAATTTATTGTTACTGTCAGCATATAATGCAGAATTCCGTCTCTTGTTTCGCAAGAAATAGACGCACTCACACCGTTATAATCGTTACCTGACATACTTAATTCGTTTTGTCCTACCAGTTCGTTGAAAAATGTTATATTCAATGATTTTTTGCCTTTGACTACATCTGAATATGTGCTTTGGTTTAACGAATAATTTGTTTCC
>JAGARD010000018.1 GCA_017622415.1 Clostridia bacterium
AGAAACATGATATAGCACTAGATAAGTTGAGTGTAAAAGAATATGCTGACCCTTTTAAGGGTGGCAAGTAATACGAACGCCCTTTAAGGGGCGGCAAAAGAGGCAAAGGCAATAGGCTTTAACAAATGTGAAAGCCAGCGTCTTTAGGCGCTGGCCGGTAACAGAGGCTTTTAGCCTCAGAGCAAACCACCCGTTTGACGGGTGGTTATGATTTATTAAATAATAATTAGAAAATGTTGCTACTTATAATGTTATATCCAAAGCTACTACCCATATTAGGAACAAAAACAGTTTTAGCGGTAGTAGTATACTCCTCACCGTCATGGGTCATAATTAAAACGTCAGACATAACGGTAAATCCGCCTTCATCTTCAAAAACATCAGTAACTGTGTGATTATACTCGGTATAACCTCTGGGAAGAATTACAAACTTACCTTCGCTTGCAGGTGCAAAATCATACTTTGCGGCATCGGGATTAACCTGTAAGCCATACATATCAGCAATGAAACCGAGAACCAAGCTTTGACTTATTTCACCGTCAGCACCCTTATCCAAAAGTGCTAAAATAGAATTTTCAATAATAAGCTTATGAGATTCAAAATCTGTATCATAAACATAATTATTATTGAGCATATTCTCAAAGCGAGCCTTCATTACGTTTTTAGTTACTTTGGCTATATCTTCAGTAACTGCTTTATCTGAACTAACAGTAGTAACAGATGTATTAGAAGTTATTTTTTTAATTGGTGTTGCCGCAGAAAAAACAAAAACAACCGCCAAAATCAACACTAATGATAATAATTTTTTCATAATAAAAGCTCACCTCTCTTTATCATAATACTATTATACACATTACGTTTAAAAAAGTCTTTAAATTTTGTTTACAGTTTGATTTCAATTCAATTACAAAATATTACAAGGCTGATACTTTTTAATAACCTTCTTTTTCGTTGTAATAATCCATTTTATATGATATAATATTGTTAATAATTTGTACTTAATTTGTTCGGTATATATTAAGATTTTAATATTATAATTATAAAATATAAGAAATAAATAAAGTAAGAATTTGCATATTTGGTAGGTTGATTTTATGAGATATTATTTAAATAAACTGATTTTTAGTATAAACGAATTTATGTATGGCAGATATAAGGGCGACGAACTAAATCGTTTTCTTACAATAGTATATTTAATTATATGGGTAATTTCTTTTTTCCCTTATCTTCGTTTCTTACAACTTATTAACACTTTAATTTTTATATTAATATTTTATCGTGCCTTTTCTAAAAATATATATGCACGCCAAAAAGAACTAAACAGTTATCTTAAAATCAAAAACAAAATCAAATCACAAATTAATTTTACAAAGCAAAAGCACAAAAACCGCAAAACCCATTTATATTTCAAATGTTCTAATTGTAAATCAAATCTTCGCGTTCCAAAGGGTAAAGGAAAAATAGAAATCACCTGTCCTAAATGTAATACAACAATGATAAAACATTCTTAATAAGGGAGCTTTTTATATGTTGGAGTTAAAAAATATAAGCAAAGATTATCTTGCAGGCGAAAACACTGTTCACGCCTTAAAAAATGTTAATTTAACATTCGGAAAAAGTGATTTTGTTTCAATTTTAGGTCCATCGGGCTGTGGCAAAACAACAATGCTTAATATCATAGGCGGTTTGGACCATTATTCAAGCGGAGACCTTATTATAAATAACCGTTCCACCAAAGACTACAAAGACCGTGATTGGGATTCTTACAGAAATCATTCTGTTGGTTTTGTTTTTCAAAGCTATAATTTAATTCCTCATCAAACAGTTTTGCAAAATGTTGAATTAGCGTTATCGCTTTCAGGAGTTTCCAAATCCGAAAGAAAAAGAAGGGCAAAGGAAGCTCTAATTCAGGTTGGTCTTGGTAATCAGTTTTCAAAAAAACCAGGTGAGATGTCAGGCGGACAAATGCAACGTGTTGCGATTGCACGTGCAATTGTAAACAATCCCGATATTATTCTAGCAGACGAGCCGACAGGTGCACTGGACACAGAAACAAGTCTTCAGGTAATGGATATTTTAAAAGAAATTTCCAAAGAAAAGCTTATTATTATGGTAACTCACAATCCTGAGCTTGCCGAAAAATATTCTACAAGAATTATTAAGATGCTTGACGGTGAAATCACCGACGATTCTAAGCCTCTCACCAATGATGAGCCTAATAAAGATTTTATTGAAACCCAAAATCAATCCCAAAAAACTAAGACCTCAAAAAAAGAGAAAAAGCCCTCAATGTCTTTCGCAACCTCATTCGGTCTTTCACTTAAAAATCTCTTTACAAAAAAGGGCAGAACAATATTAACAGCCTTTGCAGGCAGTATTGGTATAATCGGTATTGCTTTGATTTTTGCCGTATCACAAGGTATGACAACATATATTGATACATTGCAAGAGGATACGCTTTCATCTTATCCTTTAACCCTAGAAGCTCAGCATATAGATATGGGAAGTCTGCTTACCACATTTATGGGTAATGCAACATCAGGTAACCCCCACAATAATGATGCCGTTTATCAAAAAGCTATGTTTTATGATTTGGTAAACACCTTAAATTCCATGGAAACAAATGAAAATGATTTAAAGGCTTTCAAATCACATTTAGAAGAGAGGTTAAAATCAACCGAACCTAATGCTTCACTCAATGAAGCTGTTAACGGAGTGCAATACACCTACAATACCGACCTTTTGGTATATACAAAAAACATCGACGGAACAATTATTCGTTCGGATTCACAAGAATTACTACAAGAATTATTAGTAGAATATTTTGGTATGGATTTATCCTCAATGATGAATTTCAGCGAAAATATTATGGGACAACAAACCTCAGGCTTTAGAAACGGTGCCGTATTGTGGCAAGAAATGCTTTCGGGTAAAGATGGCAAGCTTATTAATACGTTGCTGGAGAAGCAGTATGATGTGATTTACGGTTCATGGCCTACGAAATATAACGAAATTGTATTAATAGTTGATGAAAATAACGAAATTGACGATATGACGTTATATGCTTTAGGCTTAGTTTCTAAAGAAGATATAGACGCTTTGGCGAATGCGGCTTTTAACAAAAGTTCAATAGATGTAAGCACAAAAAAATGGTCATATAAAGAAATTTGTGATATGCAATTCCGTACAATATTCAACTCTGATTGCTACACCTATGATGAAAAAAATGGAATTTATACCGATTTAAGAGACACAACTGCAGGTCTTAAATATCTTTATGATAACGGAGTGGATTTAAAGGTTTCGGGTATTATACGTCCCAATAAAGATGCTGTTTCTGCAATGCTTACGGGAAAAATCGGTTACACCAACAAATTAACCGAATATATTATAAATAACTCCAAAAACAGCAAGGCGGTATCTGCTCAATTATCAGATACCTCTAAAGATATATTCACAGGTCTTCCCTTTAAAGAAAATACAGGTAATTTAAGCGACAATGAAAAAACAGAAGAATTTAAGTCGTATATAAATAAATTAAATACTAAGGAAAAGGCAGATACCTATATTAAGGTGATGTCCATTCCCGATAAAGAAACCTTAGAAAAAACAGTTAATGACACGCTTAAAGCCACCTCAAAAAAGGATATTGAAACAACTCTCAAGACCGTTTTAATAGCACAAATGGGTATGAGCGAAAAAGAGGTTGAAAACTATATTTCCGCTTTGCCCGATGATGATATAACCGAAATGTTTGAGGCATTGATAGTTGAAAAGGTAAAATCCGAATACGCTGCTGCTATTCAAGCCCAATTATCTTCTTTAACAGATGCTCAGCTTATTTTCGCCTTTGATAATGCTATGAAATCCTTTACTACCGAGCAGTTTGCCACCTATTACGACGAGGTTTTGGAGTTTTCTAAATCCACTTATGAGGATAATCTAAAAGAGCTTGGTTATGTTGATCTTGATGACCCTGCAACTATTAACCTTTATGCCTCCTCCTTTGAAAATAAAGATATAATTGAAGATGAAATTAAAAAATACAATGATAATGTTGATGATTTGGAAGAAATCACCTATACCGACTATGTAGGAATTATGATGTCTTCAATTACCACCATCATTAATGCTATAACCTATGTATTAGTTGCTTTTGTTGCAGTATCGTTAATTGTTTCTTCAATTATGATTGGCGTAATAACATTAATTTCTGTTCAGGAAAGAACAAAAGAAATAGGTATTCTCAGGGCAATTGGTGCCTCAAAAAGAAATGTTTCCAGTATGTTTAATGCCGAAACAGTTATTATTGGTTTCTCAGCGGGTGCTTTGGGTGTATTAGTAACCTATTTGCTTTGTATACCTATAAATATAATTCTACAGCACCTTACAGGTATAGCCAATCTTAAAGCTATTTTACCTATACCTGTAGCTGTAATACTAGTATGCATAAGTGTTGTTTTAACTCTTTTTTCGGGTATTATTCCTTCAAGAAGTGCGGCTAAAAAAGACCCCGTTGTCGCTCTTAGGACAGAATAATCTATAAATTTTCAAACTATTGTAAAAAATACTAGACATTTTATACTTAATAATGTATAATATTATAGATGTTTATTTTTAAAAGGAGGATTTTTACCCTTATGAAAATCTTTAAAAGAATTATTTCGGCCATTTTGGTCGGCTGTATGCTTTTCTCGCTTTGTGCTTGTCACGGTAAAGACGAGGTTGCATTAACAATCGAAGGTACAAATATCACTTCTGCTCTTTATCTTAACGCTCTTGTTGATTGCGATTCCGAAGCAAAACAACGTGTTGATGAAGAGGTTGCCGCAAGCAAAACCGAAGAAACAGAGGATACAGAAGAAACCGACTATTATTCAAAAACCTTAGACGGCCTTAGCTTTGTAGACTATGTAAAGGAGAAAACCATTGAACGCTGTAAGGAATTTGTTTTCTTCCAGAAATTAGTTGATGAGGGAACGATTAAGCTAACTGATGAAGAAGTAAATGAAGCAGAAAATTCTGCTGCTACATATTGGAGTTCTTACGGCTACGCTTATCTTTACAATGTAAACGGCGTTTCTTTTGAAACATACAAAAAAGCTTTCACCTATACCTACTATTCAAACAAATACTTCAACCACCTTTATGCAGAAGGCGGCGAAAAAGAAGTTCCTAAAAAAGATATAAAAGATTATATGCTTGATAATTACACCTTGGCACACGCTTTATCTGCAAATTATGAAGAAAATGCAACAGACGAGCAAAAAGCTGCATTAAAAACCAAGCTTGAGGGCTATGCCAAAAGAATTAAAGACGGCGAAGAGTTTGAGAAAATTTATATAGAGCATAATGAAATTAAAGCGGAAGAGCATAAGCACGAAGAGACAAAAGACGGTCCTAAGCTTCAGCATGCCATCGTTTTAGCTGATAAGAACTCTGAGTCCAGCTCTGCAAATGCTGATTTTGACGAAGTTTACGATATGAAGGTCGGCGAAACTAAAATTATTGAAAACGAAGCAAAAACAGGCTTAACATTCTATGTAAAATTAGATATTAACAGTGATGCATATTACTTAAAACAGCTTACAGATGAAATTCTTTATGGCTTAAAGAAGGACGAATTCCAAAAGTCTATTACCGAAAAAACAAAAGCATACAAGGTTGAAACAAATAATTTTGCTATTAATCGTTTTGATGTTGAGGATATAGACTATTCTGTTTTAGAAAGTGCATACGCAGCACAACAACAATATCAATAAACACTAAAATAAAGGCGGGCTTAAAGCCCGCCTTTATTTTAGTGTAACAATATCTACGCCTTTATAGTATGTAGAAATAATTTCCTTATAATCACTTCCCTGCTGTGCCATATAATTTGCACCAAATTGGCTCATTCCAACACCGTGACCATATCCGCTAACCGTAAAAATAAAGCTGTTATTTTTAAATATAATATCAAAGGCCGACGACCTTAAATCAAACGCTTCACGAATTTGTGCACCTGTAAAGCTTTTACCGCATAATTCAATGTTCAGTACCGTCCCCGACGGGCTTTTTTTACATTCTCCAATAATATTATCTGCTTCGCCCTTTACTTCAACACTAAGCTCTGTTATTTTTTTTATAAAATCATCAGCACTTAGCTCAAGCTCACTATAAAAATCGGCACAAAGCAAATCTCCTACACTATTCACGCTTTGTAAATATGGATAATCTGTTCCCCAAACATTTTTTGAAGTCTCGGTTTTTCCCGAAGATATTGCGTGATATGTTGCTAATATTGGTTCTCCATTATAAACAATCAGTTGATTTGAAACAGCTTTTACAGCTTTTTTAAGCTTTTCCTCGTTCTGTGAAAATTTTTCTCCCCATTTTGTTCTCCTCTCCTCCTCATTAATATACCTTTGGTCTAGGGTGAAATCGTTTGTTAAATCATACTCATTATTAGTTTTTTTGTTTTGTATATGCTTTCTATATGCAAAAGTATATGCTGCTAATGCTTGTGCACTTAATGCCTCTTGATTATTTTCAGCAGACATTTCAGCAGCTACTACGCCTAAATATATTCCTCTTTTGCAAGCTTTATAACGGTTTCTTTATCGGTTAAATAAAGTCTAATTTCTTTTAAATCTTCAAGCTTTAAATTATCGGTATTGGTTTTATCTCCTAAAAAGCTTGTCCCGTCATAGGCTGATGTATCGCCTTGGGCTTGTTCTGTAGCTATTAACGGAATAAGCAAAAAAGACATTGTTAATACCAGAACAATTATTAAATACATATTTTTCATAAAAATCCCTCTCTTTTTATATTCTAATAATACTTATGCTATAATCACAAAAATATTCCCCTTTTTTGGTTGACTATTTTTAAAAATCATAGTAAAATATAATAGTAATTATATGTAATTGGAGAGATGTATATGGCAGTTGTTAAACCGTTTAAAGGGCTTAGATTTCAAAAATCCGCAGGTCCTATTGAGGAATTAGTTTGTCCCCCTTATGATATTATAAGCGAAGAACAAAGACATAAGTTTTTAGCAACAAACGAGCATAACGTAATACGCTTGGAATTGCCTAAAGAAGGCGATGATATTTATAAAAAAGCTGGTGAAGTACTAAGCAACTGGTTAGATGATAACATTGTTTCCCTTGAGAATGAAGATAAATTTTATGTTTATGAGGAAGAATTTAATATAGAAGGAACAACTAAGAGCTTTAAAGGCGTAATTGCCAGAGTTAAGCTCACAGACTTCAGCGAAGGTGTTGTTATTCCACACGAAAATACTCTTTCTGCCGCAAAGGAAGACCGCTTTAATCTTATGTGTGCAACGGGTTGCAATTTCAGCCAAGTTTACTGCCTATTTGAAGATAAAGATAAAAAAATCTCAGATGTGCTAGATACCGTTAATAAAACCTCGTCTATTAACGAACTCACCGACAATGAGGGTGTTACCCACCGTTTATGGACACTTGAGTCTACCTGCGGACTTACTGAGCTATTTGCAGATAAGTGTTTGTATATCGCAGACGGCCATCATCGTTATGAAACAGCACTTCGTTTTAGACAGCACGAGCGTGATAACGGAGCAAGCCCAGATGCCGCAAGCGAATATGTTATGATGATGCTTGTTCCAATGGAAAGCGAAGGTCTTGTAGTCTTCCCTACCCACCGCGTTGTACACTCACTTGAGTCTTTTGACGGAAGACAGATGCTAATAAACGCAAGAGAATATTTCCATGTTGGTGAAATTTCATCTTATAAAAGCTTGGAAAGAAATTTAAAGGAACAATACGCTTTAGATAAAATTTCTTTTGGTGCATACTTTGACGGTAGATACTATCTGCTTACACTTAAAACCACCCCCACCTTAGAAGAGCTGTTACCTGAACTTCACGAAACTCTTAGAACTCTTGATGTTTCGGTTCTCCATAGCCTTATTCTAGAAAAGCTTATGGGCATTGATAAAGAAAATATGGCAAAGCAAATTAATTTAAAATATACAAGAGATGCAGCCGAAGCCGTAGAACAGGTAAATAGCGGTGCAAATTGTGCTTTCTTCCTTAACCCTACTAGGGTTGAACAAATTGCAGCAGTAGGCAGTGCAGGTCAAAAAATGCCTCAAAAATCCACTTATTTCTACCCAAAGCTAATCACAGGATTAGTAATGAATAAAATTAAATAACTTTGAAAGGATGTAATTTTCTATGTCAATTTTAGTAACAGGCGGTGCCGGATACATTGGTAGTCACACTTTAATCGCTCTTACCGAGGCAGGCTTTGACCCTATTGTTATAGATAATCTTTCAAACAGCAAGAAAGAATCTCTATATCGTGTTGAAAAAATAACAGGCAAACCGATAAAATTCTATGAGAACGATGTTCGTGATGCTGAAGCACTTAAAAAAATCTTTAGTGAAAATAATATTGAGGCGGTAATTCATTTCGCAGGTCTTAAAGCTGTTGGCGAATCTGTTGCTATGCCTATGGAATATTATGATAACAACCTTACCAGTACCTTTGTTTTAATAAATACAATGCGTGAATTTGGTGTTAAAAAGATTGTTTTCTCCAGTTCTGCTACAGTTTACGGTGTTGCAAAAACAATGCCTCTCACCGAGGATATGCCTTTAGGTGCTATAAATCCTTATGGCAGAACTAAGTTATTCATCGAAGAAATCTTACGCGATCTATTTGTTAGTGATAACAGTTGGTCAATCGCTCTGCTCCGCTACTTCAATCCTATTGGTGCTCACAAAAGCGGTACAATCGGTGAGGATCCTAAAGGTATTCCCAATAATCTTATGCCTTATATTTCTCAAGTTGCAGTTGGTAAGCTTGAAAAGCTTCATGTTTTCGGAAATGACTATGATACAGTAGATGGTACGGGTGTTCGCGACTACATACATGTAGTTGATTTAGCTGCAGGCCACGTTAAAGCCGTTGAATGGGTTTTAAAATGCGAGGGCTGTGAGGCTATTAATCTTGGAACAGGTAACGGTACCAGCGTTTTACAGTTAAAGGATGCATTTATTAAGGCTTCGGGCACAGATGTTCCTTTTGTAATTGACCCCCGTCGTCCAGGTGACCCTGATGAGGTTTATGCTAACGCACAAAAGGCAAAAGACCTTCTTGGTTGGGAAGCTGAGCTTACTGTTGAAAAAATGTGTGAAGATAGTTGGCGTTGGCAAAAAAATAACCCCAACGGTTATGAGCAATAATCACGAAATATTTATATACTAAAAGGGACTGTCTCTAATAATGAGACAGTCCCTTAAAATATTTTAATTTATGCCCACCACATCTCGCCTTGTTTTTCAAAGGTCATAACATCTAAAAGAAATGTGATTGCTTTTTCTAAGCCTTCGTTTACAGACATAAGCATATCCTCATGCTCAATGCTTAAAACACCGTCATAACCAACCATTTTAAGCATACTTACAAAAGCCTTCCAATCCTCGGTAGACATACCGTAACCAACTGTGCGGAATGTCCAAGGTCTATTTAAAATATCACTGTAATGGCCTGTGCTTAAAACACCCGATTTTTTAATATTGGTAACATCTAAATAGGTATCCTTAGCGTGAACATGGTGTATAGCCTTACCTAAAACTCGTACTGTTTCAGCGGCGTTCATTCCCTGCCATAAAAGATGGCTTGGGTCTAGATTTGCACCAATTGTATCCCCCACCGCTTCGCGAAGCCTAAGCAATGATGTAGTGTTATAAACGCAAAATCCAGGATGCATTTCAAGTGCAATTTTAGTTACACCGTGAGCATTAGCAAATTTAACAGCCTCTTTCCAATATGGAATTAACACTTCGTTCCATTGATAATCCAAAATTTTTGTGTAATCGTCAGGCCAAGAGCAGGTAACCCAGTTAGGAGTTTTATCCTCTGCCGAGCCACCAGGACAACCCGAAAAGGTTACAACAGTATTAACGCCTAAAGCCTCTGCCATTAAAACAGTTTTTCTGAAATCCTCATCAGCTTTATCGGCAACATTTTTATCGGGATGAACGGCATTGCCATGGCAGGAAAGAGCGGCAACTTCCATATTATATTTTGCAAAAAGAGCTTTTAATTCTTCAATTTTTGCAGAATCACCTAAATAATTATCAGGATTAAGATGGGTATTTCCGGGGAAACCTCCACAGCCTATTTCAAGTGCAGTAACCTTTCTGTCACTAAGCCATTTTATAGCCTCCTCAAGACTTCTGTCATAAAGTGGTACAGTTAAAACACCTAATTTCATAAAATATACCTCCAAAATTATTTGAACATCTTTTCAAGATTTTTAGCACAAAGAGCTATACTTTCCGAAACAGGAAGTGAATATTCCTCCTGCTCTAAAATATTATACTCAACACCTATTTCCTTGCCTAAATCCATAATTGCTTGCCAGTCTAAAACTCCGCCCTCACCAAACTCAGGATTGGTATTATCGGGGCCATATTCTTTAAAATGCAAAGAAACAATTTGTTTTCTATACTCTTTCATAAAATCTAAAGGCTCAGCACCGCCAACCTTAACCCAATGTATATCGGGCTGAAGCTTAACACCTTCAGCGGCAATAATATCAATGGCTCTTAAATCGCCGTCAACCTTATTAAATTCAAAGCCGTGATTATGATACCCAAAAACAAAGCCTTCACTTTCATAAATATCCTGCATTCTTTTTAAACTCTTAGCCGCCTGTTTTGTTAATTCTAAATCCTTACAATTGCTCCAAGGACAAATAACCATATTATTTCCTAAAGCTTTTTGATATTTGATAATTTCTTTAATTTCTTCTATAGTTTTATTTTCGCCACCGATATGTGCACTTATAACCTTTAACCCGTATTCGTCACATATAGCTTTAAATTCACTCGCAGAAAGACCGTAATCGCCCGCAAGCTCTATGTTTTTAAATCCTAGCTCAGAAACCAGCTTAAATCCGTTTAAATAGTTTTCTTTAGTAATATCCTTAATGGAATACATTTGAATGGCAATATCATTTCTCATAAAAAAGCCTCCTTATTAATTTCAGTATAAATATATTTATTAATTTTTTCTATTACATTATTGTTAAATTTAAGCCAAATATTGCTATAATAAAAAAGACCCTGCAAAAACAGGGTCAAAAAATTAAATAGTATTAAATCTTGAAAGAAAGGCTTTTGTCCTTTCGTGCTTGGGATTTACAATAACTTCATCTGCAGTACCCGACTCAACTATAATACCGTCAGCCATAAATATTACCTTATCGGCAACCTCTTTGGCAAATTCAATTTCATGGGTCACAACAATCATTGTAGTGTTTTTTGTTTTAAGCTCTTTAATTACCTTCAAAACCTCACCGGTAAGCTCAGGGTCAAGAGCACTTGTAGGTTCATCAAAACAAAGAATATCCGGATTTAAAGCCAATGCCCTTGCAATTGCAACACGTTGCTGCTGACCGCCTGATAGCTGACAAGGATAATGCTCTATACGGTCGCTAAGACCAACCGACTCAATTATATTTCGTGCATTTAAATCAATTTCCTCTAAAGAACCCTTTTTTAGTAAAGTA
>JAGARD010000019.1 GCA_017622415.1 Clostridia bacterium
CATAAGGGCGTATCAGCCGCTAGAAATCTAGCCTTAGATAACGCCGAGGGAGAATATGTATTCTTTTTAGATAGTGATGATACTGTACATCCTCTGCTTTTTGAGGCACTGGTAAAGGGTATGGAGGAAAGCGGAGCTGAAATTTCAGGCAGTTGTTGTTTCCCCATTCGACAGATAAATTGGCATAAGCTTGATAAGGCAAAGGACAAATATCCCGCACCTGCCGAGCTTGAGTTTTTGGATAATGCTCAGGCGGTGGAAGCGGTATTTAATGGCGGAACACCCCTTAATTTAATTGGCGGCTGTATGATGCACCGAGACTTAATAGCCGATACACGCTTTAACACCGATATTTACATAGGCGAGGATTTTCTTTTTGTTTATGAGAATTTAATAAAGAGCGAAAAGGTCGCCTTTTTAAAGCAAAAATGGTATTATGAAAGAATACACGATAGTAATACCTCTTGGGACTGGGGCTTTAACGGATTTTTAACAAGATTTAACCGCAGACTTTTGGTAGCCGAAAGTGAGAAAAGGCTTGGAAGAATGGAGTTTTCAAATAAACAAACAAGAGAGGCTTTTGCAATTTTTACTCATTGTCAAGGTAAAAATAAGCTAAACAGCCACGATGCTAAAAAGATGCGAAAGCACATAAAGAAGTATAATAAAACCATTTTTCCGCTTTTTAACTTTAAGGCTAAAATTGCATATATATTAGCAGTTTATTTTCCGCATATATATTATCTGGTGCTTAAATTACACAAAAAGCTTGGATAAATTCTTAATTCCCCGACAAAAAATTCAAGGAGAAAGGTGAATGTTATGAAAAAAGTAAAATCTAAACGCAAAAGCATTTGCTTTTTAACTCATGATTTAATTATTGGCGGGCTTGAGAGTGTTTTAACAGAAGCACTAAATACTCTACATAAAGAGTATGATATTGATGTTATTTGTTTAAACGGCGAATTTGAAAAAGCACTTTTAGATGCATTTCCACCTAATGTAAATGTTATTATTCAACCTTTTTATGGCAGCAATATATTAAACAAGATTATTATTAGGTTTAGAGAAAAATTATATCTATCAAAATTTTATTTTAACAGAGCTATAAACCGCAGATATGATTTTATCATAGGCTTAAAAGGCTTAGAGCGGTTTGCTTGCTTTTCGGGCAGAGGCAAACATTATATTTATTGGTGTCATAATGATTGGCATACAAAGTTTATGGAGCCTGAGTTTATTAAGACCATAAAAAAGGAAAAAAACTTATAAAAGCACTATACAAAAAGCACGATATGGTATGGACCGTTAACGAAACAATAGCTAATGAATTAAGAAATATATTTCCTTCTGATAACTTTTATGCATTACCTAACCCCATTAATTGCAATGAGATTATAAAAAAATCTGAGGAGCTAACAGATATTGTTTTTGATAAAACAAAAACAAATATAGTGTTGTTAGGCAGAATATCCTCTGAAAAAGGCTTCAGCAGAGTTGTACGTGTTATGGCTCAGGATATTTTTGAAAAATTTCCTAACACGCGTTTATATATTGTAGGCGAGGGACCTGCCAAAGAATATTATGAAAGAAAGATTAACGAATTAGGCTTGAGTGATAAAGTTATTTTGCTTGGTTCCAAGGCTAATCCGTATCCTATTTTAAAGCAAGCCGATTTGCTTATATCTCCGTCTAAGTTTGAAAGCTTTGGACTTGTTATGATGGAGGCAATGCTTTTAAATGTACCCGTTATAGCAACATCAACAACTGGGGCAAAATATGTTACCCAAAATGGTAAATATGCCCAGTGTGTAGAGAATAATAATTCTTCATTGCACGACGCTATTTATAAATTTCTTGAAAATCCAAACTCATATAATTTTTCTAAAGAAGAGGCGAAGAAGTGGGTTTGGGAGCACGATACGGATATATTTGCTAGTCGCATCAAAGAACTGCTTAAGAAATGCGAGGATATATAAATCGCGTACAAAAAGCAATTTTTTTAAATCGTTTGCTTTTTTTAAGAAAATATAGTATAATGTTATGTTGATATAAAAAGATTTTTAAAGGAGTATTCTAGTGAGAATAGAATCAATTGATATTGTCGGCTTTAAATCCTTTGCCGATAAAACAACACTTAAATTCGGTCGTGGTCTTACTGCCGTTGTAGGTCCTAACGGAAGCGGTAAAAGTAATGTTTCGGACGCTGTTCGTTGGGTTTTGGGCGAGCAATCCACCAAAAGTCTTCGTGGAACAAGTATGGAAGACGTTATTTTTAGTGGTACGGCCAAACGAAAGCCACACGGATATTGTGAGGTAACAATTCATTTTGATAATTCTGACCGTGGTCTTAATTTTAATGAGGACAAGGTGTCGGTTACACGCCGTTATTATCGCTCGCACGAAAGTGAGTATGCAATAAACGGCGTTTCGGTGCGTCTAAAGGACGTTCACGAGTTATTTATGGATACAGGTCTTGGCCGTGATGGTTACTCAATGATAGGTCAAGGTAAAATTGATAATATAGTTAGCACTAAATCCAATGAACGCCGCGATATTTTTGAGGAAGCCTCGGGTATTTCCCGTTATCGCTACCGTAAAATAGATGCCGAGCGAAAGCTCACTGCTGCCGATGAAAACCTTGTTCGTTTGCACGATATTTTAGATGAGCTCAAATCCCGTGTCGGTCCTTTAAAGGAACAGAGCGAAAAGGCAGAAAAGTTTTTGGTTTTGGCAGAGGAGAAAAAACAGCTTGAAATAGGTCTTTGGCTTTATATGCTTGAGGCTTCTAAAGAGGCTTTTAGAAAGCAGGAAAGCAAAATTGCCGTCGCTACCGAGCAGTATCGCCAAATTGAGGAGCAATTAACCGATTTTGATGCCACTATGGAAAAAAATTCAGCCGAGCTAGTTTCGGTTTCTATGGCGGTGGATGAGCTTAAAGCGGGTATTTCCTCATTAGAGGAGCAAATCGCCCGTACCGAAGGCTATATAAATGTTGCCAAAGCAAATATTTTACATAATAATGAAAACATTACCCGTTTAGAGGGCGAAAAAGCAGGTCTTTTAAAATCCGATGAGGATGCCGTAAATGAGGCAAAAAATAAAGAAGCAGAGATTGAAGCCTTAAAACAAAAGGGCAATGAAATAGAAAAAAAGGTTTCCGAGGTAAGCGAAAAGCTTTCTTCGCTTATTCAAAACAGTGAAAATATTTCGCGTAGTATTGAAGCAAAGGCTATGGAGCTTAATGAAATTTCAATTAAGCTTTCTGATTTTAGGGTTAGTGAGGTAACCTCCCGTTCATCCATAGCTGAAATTGCCTC
This sequence comes from Clostridia bacterium, assembly GCA_017622415.1. Lineage (GTDB taxonomy): Bacteria > Bacillota > Clostridia > Oscillospirales > Acutalibacteraceae > UMGS1279. The sequence goes on from JAGARD010000019.1 coordinate 3,321, forward strand.
CCGTGAGGAAGCTATCGCCGAAGCCACCACCGAGCGTAAAGCCGAAATAGAAAAGCTTGAAAAGGAAATGAACGAGCTTAAGGTGGATTTAAATAGAGCTAATGATATTATTACCTCAACCGATAATACTATTAAGGGCTATGAAATGCGTTTAGATAGCCGTAAAAAGGCGGTAGATGAGCAAAAGGCGGAAATTGATAGCTTAAGTTTGGATATTTCTGAAAAACGCCGCCGTGCAAGTATTTTAGAAGATTTGCAAAAAAATATGGAGGGCTATCAGTTCTCGGTTAAGGCTTGTATTGCCGAGGCGGAAAAAGGCAGACTAAGTGGAATCCACGGACCTATTTTAGACCTCATTAAGGTGCCTAAGGAATATTCTGTCGCTATTGAAATTGCTCTCGGTGCAGCGGGTCAAAATATAGTTGTGGATAGTGATAGCGATGCCAAAAAAGCTATTCGTTTCTTAAAATCCGAAAACAAGGGTCGTGCTACATTCCTGCCTCTTACCGCTATAAAGGGCAGAGAGTTCACCGAAAAGGGACTTGATGACCAATACGGCTTTGTTGGTATGGCAGATGCTTTGATTAAATATGATACAAAATATAGTGAAATTATTTCTTCCCTGCTTTCAAGAACGGTTATAGTGGAGGATATTGATGCTGCCACTACCATCGCCAAAAAATACGGCTATCGCTTTAAGGTGGTGTCGCTTGACGGTCAGGTGGTTAATCAAGGCGGCTCCTTAACAGGTGGCTCGCTTGGTAAGCATTCGGGTTTGCTCAGTCGTGCAGGCGATATTGAAAACCTTAAAAACAAGGCTAACGAGCTTGAAAATAAACTTGCCGAAAAGCAGGAAAAATATGAAACGGCTATTAAGGCTCTTGCTGCGTCCGAGGCTGAGGTTACGGCAGTTCGCAGTGAGGCTGTTACTGCTACCGAGGATAAAATCCGCGTAGAGGGTGAAATCCGACGTGTATCTCAGCTTCTTGCCGCCGCAAAAATCAGTCTTACCGAGCTTGAAAATGAAAGCAGTGAGGCTAAGGAGCGTACATTAATTCTTGAAAAGTCGGCAAATGAAGCTGCACTAAAAATCACCGAGCTTGAAAAAGCAGAAGCCGAAATTAAGGCTTTAATGGATGAAATGAACGGTGGCCGCGATGAAACTGCCGATGAAAGAGAGCAACTAAGTGCAACCCTTACCGAGCTTAGACTTTCTTTAGCCGCAAACGAAAAGGATATTGAGGTCGGTGAAAGAGCGATTGAACTGCTTAAAGACGCAATGAGCGGCAGAGGTGAGCAGTCACTTCAAATTGAGAACGAGCTTGCTGAAGCAGTAGCAAAGGGCAAAAATTACGAGGACGAAATCGCAAGACTGAGTCAGGCTATTGCTGATGCTAAAAATGAGGTTGCCGCAAAGCAAAGCGAGGTTGAAGCCAAACTTCAAAAGCGTCACTCTATTGAGGCATCTTCTACAAGCCTTCGTCAAAGTGAAAAGGATAAAACCTTGGAGCGTGAGCGTGTTAACGGCGAGTTAGAGCGACTGAAGGCCAAAAAAGAGGCTATGACTGAGGAGCTTGATGAAATTGTAAGAAAGCTCTATGATGAATATGAACTCACCCGTACCGAGGCCGAGTGTATGGGAATTGAAATTGAAAATCCAGCCGAGGCTAAAAAATCGCTTGCCGAAACAAAGTCTAAAATTAAGGCTTTAGGCAATGTTAATGTTGCCGCTATTGAGGAGTACAAAGAGGTTAGCGAACGTTTTGAATTTCAGTCGGCTCAGGTTGCCGATGTGGAAAATACAAAGGCAGAGCTTATTCGTCTTATCGGCGATTTAACCGAGCAGATGAAAACAATGTTCTTAGACGGCTTTGAAAGAATTGGTACAAACTTTACCCGAATATTTACTGAAATGTTCGGCGGCGGTCACGCAGAGCTCAAGCTTTCCGACCCCGATGACCCACTTAACAGCGGTATTGATATTGTAGCTAAGCTACCGGGTAAAAACGTTCCAAGTCTGGATGTTTTATCGGGCGGTGAAAAGGCACTTATAGCTATTTCCATTTACTTTGCAATTATGCAGGTTAATGCTCCGCCTTTCTGTTTCCTTGATGAGGTTGAAACTGCTCTTGACGATATTAACGTTGACCGCTTTGCAAACTATATGAAGCGTTCCGATTTAGATACACAGTTTATTTGTATCACCCACCGTCGCGGTACTATGGAAGCTGCCGATATGCTTTACGGTGTTATAATGCAGGAACGTGGTGTGACCAAGCTTATTCAGCTTGATGTGGCTCAGCTTGAAATGGATTTAAAATCACTTGAAAAATAATTTTCGCATTAATTAAGAGGTGTCTTAATGGGCTTATTCAGTAAAATTAAAAACGGACTTAAAAAAACAAGTAGCGGTTTTATGGAAAAGGTCGGCTCGGTGCTAAATAGCTTTAAAAAAATAGACGAAGAGCTTTTTGAGGAGCTTGAGGAAACCTTAATTCTTTGTGATATAGGTGCCGCTACTTCTACCAAAATATGTGATATTTTACGTGAAAGGGTTAAGGAGCAAAAGGTTCAGGACCCCACCCTTATCCGAGGTATGCTTAAAGATATTATTTTTGAAATGCTAAACGGAAATAACACCTTAGATATAAGTGTAAGCCCGACCGTTATTATGGTTATAGGTGTAAACGGAGTTGGCAAAACCACTAGCATTGGCAAAATGGCGGCCAATTTTAAGGCTCAGGGCAAGCAGGTTGTGTTAGGTGCGGCAGATACCTTTAGAGCCGCCGCTATTGACCAGCTTGGCATTTGGGCCCAGCGTGCAGGCGTGCCTATGGTAAAAAGTCTAGAGGGCACCGACCCCGCCTCGGTTGTGTTTGATACAATGGCATCTGCCACCGCCAAAAAGGCGGATGTTATCATCTGCGATACCGCAGGCAGACTTCATAATAAGAAAAATCTTATGGATGAGCTCGCAAAAATGAACCGAGTTATAGATAAAAGTATTGGAAACGGCAAAAAGGAGACTCTTTTGGTGCTTGATGCCGCAACAGGTCAGAATGCCGTTAATCAGGCTCGTCAGTTCAGCGAGGTTACCGATATTACGGGAATTGTACTAACAAAGCTTGACGGAACAGCCCACGGCGGTGTTGTTATAACAATTATGGATGAGCTTGGAATTCCCGTTAAGCTTATAGGTGTTGGCGAACAGATAGATGATTTAATGCCCTTCGATGCAAGAGAATTTGCCGACGGGCTTTTCCCTGATGAGGTATAACAAAAATGAAATTTATTTTAGCTACTAAAAATCTAAAAAAATTAAAGGAGCTCGAAAGAATTTTAGTTCCGCTAGGTCACGAAGTTATTTCAGAGCGAGATTTAGAAAATCCTTTACCCGAGGTTATCGAAGATGCCGATTCCTTTGAGGGCAACGCACTTCTTAAAGCACGCTCGGCAATGAAAATTACAGGCCTTGCCGCCGTTGCTGATGATTCGGGACTTTGCGTGGACTATTTAGACGGTGCCCCCGGTGTTTATTCGGCACGCTATGCGGGTGAGGAGCAGGACGACGAAAAAAATAACGAAAAACTGTTTAATGCCTTAAAGGGTCTGCCAAACGAAAAGCGTACCGCAAGGTATGTTTCGGCAGTTGCAGTAGTTTTTCCCGATGGGAGAGAATTCACTGTTAGAGGCACCTGTGAGGGCTATATTGCTGACCATAAAGAGGGTAATAACGGCTTCGGTTACGACCCGCTTTTTGTGGGCGAGCTTGGATGCTTCGGTCTGCTCAGCGATGCCGAAAAGGACTCTATAAGCCACCGTGGCAGAGCGCTTTTAAAAATGGTAGAAGAGCTTAATAAATATATTTAAAGGATAGAAAAATTATGTTAAACAGTAAACAACGTGCAGAATTACGTGGTATGGCAAACACTCTAGAGCCTATTTTTCAGGTAGGCAAGGGTGGCGTTAATGACCAGCTTATCCGTCAGGTGGATGAAACCTTGGAAAAAAGGGAGCTTATAAAGCTTACCGCACTTGAAACCTCGCCCGAAACCTCACGCGAGGCAGCGGATAAAATCGCAGATGCGGTAGGTGCCGATGTTGTTCAGGTAATAGGCAGAAAATTTGTCCTTTACAGAAAAAGTAAGGAAAACCAAAAAATCTTTTTAAAAACAAAAACCAAAAAGTAATATGAAGGATTTTAAAACAACAGCCATTTTCGGCGGTACCTTTAATCCGCCTCATATTGGGCACAGCTTTATGCTAGAGGGTATTGCAAAGCTACCTGAAATCGAAAGGATTTTAGTAATGCCCGCTAAGGCACCGCCTCATAAATCGGGTGAAATTTTGTCTGCCGAACATAGGGTGAAAATGTGCCGACTTGCCTTTGAGGGTGTGCCTAAAACAGAAATTTGTTTAGAGGAGCTTTCTTTAGAGGGTAAAAGCTATACAGTAAAAACGCTTAAGTCTTTAAAGCAAAAGGGTACTGAAAATCCAATTTTGGTAATTGGTGCCGATAGCCTTATCAATTTTCATAAATGGTATTTGTATAAGGAAATTTTATCCCTTGCCGAGCTTTATGTTTATATACGTCGGGGATGCTCAAAGGAAAGCCTTTTGTCGGCTAAAGAAAATCTGCAAAAATTGGGTGCAAAAATCACCTTGCTGGATTTTTTACCGCCCGAAATATCCTCAACTGAAATCCGCCAGCACATTAAAAAAGGTGATTATGACGTTAAGCTTTTAGATATTAAGGTTTTGGAATATATAAAATCACAGTCACTATATAAGGATGAATAATATGGAACCTATTTTTTTTGGAAAAGGTATAGAATATAGAAAAGAATTTGCAAATTATGTGGAAATTTTAAGTGAGAGACTCACCGAAAAAAGATTTTTTCACTCTCTGTCAGTAGCTAAGGAGGCCTATCGTCTTGCCGAAAAATACGGTGCTGATACGAAAAAAGCCTTTCTTGCAGGTCTTCTTCACGATATTTGCAAGGACGATGAGCCGAATTTGCAGTTGCAATTGTTAAATGAATTTGGTATAATATTAGATACTGTCGAAAAAAGTGCACGTAAGCTGTGGCACGCAAGGGCGGGTGCGGTTTATTTAAAGGAAAAGCTATGCCTTACAGATGATGAAATAATTTCGGCTGTAAGGTATCACACAACCGCAAGAGCGGGTATGTCCCTCCTCGAAAAAATTCTCTACCTTGCCGATTTTACTTCGGAGGACAGAGATTATTCGGGTGTAGAGGATATGCGACGTGCAGTGGATGTTTCTCTAGAGCACGCAATGCGTGAGGCGCTTATTTTCACAGTAGTTGATTTAAGCGAAAAACGTATGCCCATCCATACCGATACACTTGATGCATACCGCGAGGTAGTTAGGGTAAGCAGTTAAACCTAAAAATAAAGGAGTTATATTATGGATTTTAATCAGAATAATAATGAAGAAACCGTTGATTTATATTCCTTTTCAAATCCTAAACAAAAGGGTAAAACAAAAAGGCAAAGAATAAGGCGTATAGTTAATATAGCCGCCTCTATTGTTCTTAGCATTTCAATACTTCTCACCGCTGTTATGGGTGCAGGAATTTGGGTGCTTGGTCAAAAAATAAATGATGATACCGAGCCTGAAGAGGGCGATTTTGAAAAGCTTACTTACAGCTCGGATAGTAAGGTTAGTTATATTTTGGTAGTAGGTGTAGACCCTCAGGAAACCCTTACCGATATTATAATTGTAGCCTGTATTGACCACGAAAAGAACACTCTTAACTTCCTGCAAATTCCGCGTGATACCTATATAGGCGATGATGTTCCCACTAAAAAGGTCAATGCAGTACACGGCAATCCCCGTAAGGGTGAAAGGCAAATCAATGCACTTCGCCGTAGGCTTTCCAGCTACTTTGGTATTCCGCTTGACCACTATGTTAAATTCACCGTAAGGGGCTTTTCAAATGTTATAGATGCCTTAGGCGGTGTTACAGTTAATGTTGAAACACCCAATTCTCAGGGTATTGATATTATGAATCCCTTTACCAAAAAGCACGAGCGTATAGGCCCCGGTGTAGTAACCCTTAAGGGTCCTCAGGCGGTAGGCTTTGTTCGTAAGCGTACAGGTGTTAAGGATGGCTATGTTAAGGGCGATATTGACCGTATTGAGGCTCAGCGTGAGGTTTATGTTGCACTTGCTAAAAAGCTTCAGTCAATGTCTACAGGCCAAATGGTAACAATTGCAAAGAACTGCTATAATGAGGTTGCTACAGATATGAGCATAAGTCAGATTTTAGGCTATGCAGGCGAGGTGCAGGATATTTCTATGGAACAAATGGGAATTTACGCAGTGCCCGGTCAGTTCGCAACCTATAACGGTCTTTCAATGTGGTCACCGCATAAGGATGAATATATAGAGATTTTCAATACCTATTTTAATCCCTACGGCGTACCCATTACTGCTGATGATATTCAAATGATAGAGCTTCACAAACGACTTGGAAATTCCACCAGACCCAGCGAGGTAGAGCAGGGCGGTGCACTTTCAAACGTTAAAAAATAGAAAAGAGGATTATTTTGCAAGGCTTAGATATAGTAAAGGTAGCGTGTAAAACGCTTGACGATAAAAAAGCAATGGATTTAAAGGCTATTGAGGTAACAGAAATCACCGTTTTGGCAGATTATTTTGTGCTTGCAACGGCAACCTCAACCACCCATGTTCGTGCCCTTGCCGACGAGGTAGAGGATGCCCTTTCCAAGAACGGTTTAGAGCCTCATCATATTGAGGGCAGAACAACAGGCTGGATACTTTTAGATTACGGCAGTGTTGTTATCAATGTTATGGATGCCAAAAACCGCGATTTTTACGGCTTGGACCACACGTGGAACGACGGCAAAGAACTTGATATTTCTGAATATATAAAAGACTAATTTTATTTTAAGGACTGAGTACCAAATGAGATACGATTTTACCGCAGTAGAAAATAAATGGCAAAAAAAGTGGGAGGAAGCAGAGGCTTTTAAGGCTAAGGAGGATTATACTCTTCCAAAGTTTTATGGCTTGGTAGAATTTCCTTATCCCTCGGGTGCAGGTATGCATGTTGGACATATCAAGGCATACAGCGGACTTGAGGTAGTTTCCAGAAAACGCAGACTTGAGGGCTATAATGTACTTTTCCCAATAGGCTTTGATGCCTACGGTCTTCCTACCGAAAACTATGCAATCAAAACGGGTATACATCCAAGAAAAGTTACTGATATGAACATTGAAAAGTTCACAAGTCAGTTAAAACGCGTTGGTTTTTCCTTTGATTATTCAAAAGCAATTGATACAACCGACGAAAAATACTATAAATGGACTCAGTGGATTTTTCTTAAAATGTTTGAAAAGGGACTAGCCTTCCGTGATAAAACCTTGGTTAATTATTGCCCATCCTGTAAGGTTGTTTTATCTAACGAGGACTCTCAGGGCGGTAAGTGCGATATTTGTCACAGTGATGTTGTTCAAAAGTCAAAGGATGTATGGTATTTAAGAATTACCGAATATGCCGATAGGCTTTTATCGGGGCTTGAGGAGGTTGATTATCTTCCAAACATCAAGCTTCAGCAGGTAAACTGGATTGGTAAATCCCGCGGAGCCTTTGTTAATTTTAATCTTAACGAAATCTCCGAACAGCTGAAAATCTACACCACCCGTCCCGACACACTTTTCGGTGTAACATTTATGGTTATGGCTCCCGAGCATCCTATTTTGGATAAGTATGCCGATAAAATCGCCAATATGGATGAGGTCTTGGCTTATCGTAATGAATGTGCAAAGAAAACCGAATTTGAGCGTACTCAGCTTGTTAAGGATAAAACAGGTGTTAGAATAAGCGGTATAACCGCAAAAAATCCCGTAAACGGTAAGGATATTCCTATCTACATATCTGATTATGTTATGATGGGCTACGGAACGGGTGCAATTATGGCAGTTCCTGCACACGACGAGCGTGACTATGACTTTGCAAAGAAATTCGGCATTGATATTATTGAGGTTATTAAGGGCGGTAATATAGAAGAAGCCGCATATACAGGCGAAGGAGAAATGGTTAATTCCGATTTCTTAAACGGAATGGATAATAAAAAGGATTCTATAGCAAAAATGATAGAGTTCTTAGCCGAAAAAGGCATAGGCGAGGGCGGAGTTCAGTTCAAAATGAAGGACTGGGCATTCAACCGTCAGCGTTATTGGGGTGAACCCATTCCCATTGTTCACTGTGAAAAGTGCGGTATGGTGGCAGTACCCTATGACCAATTACCTCTTAGACTTCCCGAGGTTGAAAATTTTGAACCCGGTACAGATGGCGAAAGTCCTCTTGCTAAAATCGACTCTTATGTAAACTGCAAGTGCCCTAAGTGTGGCGGTGATGCTAAGCGTGAGACCGATACTATGCCTCAGTGGGCAGGCTCGTCTTGGTACTTCCTCAGATACATTGACCCCCATAACGATAACGCTCTTGCCGATACTCATAAGCTTAATTATTGGATGCCTGTTGACTGGTATAACGGCGGTATGGAGCACGTTACCCGCCATCTTATCTACTCTCGTTTCTGGCACAAATTCCTTTATGATATTGGAGCAGTTCCCTGTGCCGAGCCCTATGCAAAAAGAACTGCTCAGGGTCTTATTTTAGGTCCCGATGGCGTTAAAATGAGCAAATCCCGCGGTAATGTAATCGACCCAAATGAGGTTGTAGATTCTCTTGGTGCCGATGTTCTTCGCACATACGTACTCTTTATGGGTGACTATGAGCAGGCGGCTCCTTGGTCGGAAAACTCTGTTAAGGGCTGTAAGCGATTTATTGATAGAATTTGGAATTTACAGGAAATGTTAGTTGATGGCGATGAATTTTCCAAGGAGCTTTCTTCTGCCTTCCACAAAACAATTAAAAAGGTTTCCGAGGATATTGAAAATCTTAAATATAACACCGCAATCGCGGCACTTATGACACTTCTTAATGATATTTATACAAAGGGTGAAATAAATAAAGCCGAGCTTAAAGCTTTCTTGCTTATTGTTAATCCCTTTGCCCCTCACATCACCGAAGAAATGTGGGAGCAGTGCGGCTACGGCAAAATGATTGCCTTAGACGGAAGCTGGCCCGAATATGATGAGGCAAAATGTGTGGATAGCGAAATCGAAATTGTTGTTCAAATTTGCGGTAAAATCAAAGCAAAGCTTATGGTTGCTGCCGATGCCTCTAAGGAAGAGGTGCTTGAACTTGCTAAAAAAGCCGTTGAAAATGAGCTTAGTGGCAAGCAAATTATAAAGGAAATTGTTGTACCAGGCAAACTTGTTAATATTGTTGCAAAATAATACTTGACAATTAGTGCCCACTTATAGTATAATATATTCCTAATGAAAAAATTACCCCTGCGAATACTGCGGAGGGAGGGAACATAATGAGTCAGGTAAAAATTAAAGAGAACGAATCCTTGGATAATGCACTTCGTCGTTTTAAAAGACAGACTGCAAAAGACGGTGTTATTCAGGAGGTACGCAAGAGAGAGCATTACGAAAAGCCCTCTGTAAAGCGTAAAAAGAAGTCGGAAGCCGCACGTAAGCGTAAATTCCGCTAAAAAAAGTTTTAAAAGGCGGCTTGGTGTATTCCAAGCCGTTTTTTGTTTTAAGAAAGGGTGGGGGTAAGTTTGCTTACAAAACCACATTTACAGCTTAACAGAGCAACCGATATAACGTCAGAGCTTTTACAAAAGATGAACATCACCTGCCTTATTTTAGATGTTGATAACACTCTTTGCCTTAAAAAAGGCAAAATTATTTTAGACGGCGTTAAAGCTTGGATTGAAAAAATGCAAAAAGCGGGCATAAAGCTTATTATTCTTTCAAATGCTAAAAAAAATAGAATGGACGGCATTGCCAAAGGCTTCGGACTTCCATTTGTAGCACTTGGCTTAAAGCCACTTACTTTAGGTTATAAGCGTGCCGCTAAAAGAATGGGAGAAAATATAAAAAACTGTGCCATAGTGGGTGATCAGCTTTTAACCGATATTTTAGGTGGAAACTTAGCAGGCTGTAAAACAATTCTTGTTTGCCCCGTAGAGCTTGAAACCTCTTTCGGCTTTAAAATCAAAAGGGGTATTGAACGAAAACTGCTTAAAAAATACAATATGAAATTCGACTTTTAAGGAAGTGAAAATATGTCAGCTTTATTCGGTCCTGCAGGCAATTCCGAAAGCTTTGCAAAAATGGGTTACAAGCACTCTTTACAAGTGCCTGAATATATAGTAAAAATGGGACTCGATGCCTTTGAATATCAGTGCGGCAGAGGCGTTAATATCGGCGAAGAAAAAGCTACCCAGCTTGGAAAGCTCGCCGCCGAAAAGGGTGTTGTTTTATCTCTTCACGCACCCTACTATATTTCAATGTCCTCGGTGGAGGAGGAAAAACGCCTTAATTCAATCCGCTATATTTTAGATAGCGCAAGGGCTGTTCATTTTATGGGCGGCAACCGAATTGTAGTCCATACAGGCTCCTGCTCAAAAATAAGTCGCGAACAGGCACTTTCTCTTGCAACCGATACAATGAAAATGGCTATTGATGCTTTGGATAATGAGGGACTTTTTAATGTTAGAATATGCCCCGAAACAATGGGAAAAATAAATCAGCTTGGCACTTTGGAGGAGGTTATTGCCCTCTGCAAGCTGGATGAACGTCTGCTCCCCTGCATTGATTTCGGTCATCTTAATGCACGTACCTTGGGTGGTTCAAATTCAAAAGAAGCTTATGAAAGCATTTTAAATATTATTGAAAACGAGCTCGGCGAGGCAAGGCTTAAAGAGTTTCATTCTCATTTTTCAAAAATAGAATATTCTCAGGGTGGCGAGAAAAAGCATTTAACCTTTGAGGACAGAGTTTTCGGCCCCGATTTTGAGCCATTAATGGAGCTTATTTATAAAAAGAATTTAAATCCCACCTTTATTTGTGAGTCGGCAGGCACCCAAGCCGAGGACGCTAAAGCAATGAAGGATTACTATTTGGGACTTAAATAAGGAGTGAAAATTATGAAAATCTTAGTAATCAACGGACCTAATCTAAACCTTTTAGGTGTGCGTGAGCCTGAAATTTATGGCTCAAGAACACTTGACGCAATCAATGCAGATATTGCCGAAAAAGCAAAGGAAATCGGTGTGGAATGTGAGTTTTTTCAGTCCAACTGTGAGGGCGAGCTAATCTCGGCAGTTCATAGTGTTTTAAGCGACGAATTTTCAGGATGTGTTATAAATGCCGGTGCATACACACACTATAGCTATGCTCTTCGTGATGCAATTTCATCGGTAAATAAGCCCTTTATTGAGGTACACATGTCAAATGTTCATTCCCGTGAGGAGTTCCGTCATACCTCTGTTATTTCTGCTGTTTGTAAGGGTATAATCGCAGGTCTCGGCGAAAACAGCTACCATCTGGCGGTGCGTGCTATTAAAGAAATGGTGAAATAATGGAAAGATTGGAAAGGGTTAAAAAAATTCTTACCGAAAATCAAGCCGCACTTATTTTCACCCCCGTTTCAAGGCTGTATCTAAGCGGATTTCAGTCCTCGCTTGGCTATCTTTTTATAACAAAAGCAGATGCCGTTTTGTTTGTGGACGGCAGATACATTGAAGCCGCAAAAAACGGTGTGAATGACGGTGTAGAGGTTCGCCTTTTTACAAAATTATCCGAGCAGGTTAAGGATTTTTTAGGGGATAATATTAAAACCCTTTTAGTGGAAACGGCCAACACAGTTGCTGATGTAAAAGGCTTTGAAAGACTTTTTGAAAAGGAAGTCTACCCATCTGATGAGCTTGAAAATACTTTGCACACACTTCGCCTTGTAAAAAACGATTATGAAATAGACTGTATTATAAAGGCTCAGCGTATGGCTGAAAAAGCATTTGAAGAAACGCTTAACTTCATCCGCGAGGGTGTTACCGAAACCCAAATTGCCGCCGAGCTTGAGTACCGTATGAAGCTTGCGGGCAGCGAGATGGTTTCTTTTGAAACTATTGCCGTTTCGGGCGAAAAATCCTCAATGCCCCACGGCGTGCCGACCGATAGGGTAGTTAAATCGGGAGAATTTATAACAATGGATTTCGGTGCGGTGTATAAGGGCTATCACAGCGATATGACCCGAACGGTTGCCGTGGGCTTTGCCACCGACGAAATGCAAAAGGTTTATAATACCGTGCTAAGTGCCAATCTTGCCGCCATAGATGCAGTGCGTGAGGGCATAAAGGCAAGCGAAATTGATTTAGCCGCCCGAAATATTATAAAAATTGCAGGCTACGGTGAATATTTTACCCATAGCACAGGGCACGGAGTAGGACTTGAAATTCACGAAGCCCCCACAGTGAGCTTTAAAAATGAAAAAAATCTGCTACAAGGTCAGGTAATAACCATTGAGCCGGGCATTTATTTAGAGGGCAAATTTGGTGTCCGCATAGAAGATATGGTTGTTGTTACAAAAAATGGATGTAATAACTTGACAAAAGCCCCCAAAAGCCTTATAATTATATAAAGGTTAGTATGGATTATACTAACTTAATAAACTTAGTGAATGTTGTGGGCAACCACTTCATAAAAATACGGAGGTAGTATAAGTTATGGTAAGTGCCGGCGATTTTAGAAATGGCGTAACTTTTGAAATGGAGGGCAATGTTTATCAAATCGTTGAATTCCAGCATGTTAAGCCAGGAAAGGGTGCGGCTTTTGTTCGCACAAAAATCAGAAATGTAATTTCAGGTTCGGTGGTTGAAAAAACCTTCAACCCCAATGATAAATATCCTACCGCTTTTGTTGAGCGTAAGGAAATGGAGTATTCCTACAGCGACGGTGATCTTTATTACTTTATGGATCCTGAAAGCTATGAGCTTATTCCTGTTAATCAGTCCGATTTGGGCGATAATTTCAAATTTGTTAAGGAAAATATGGTTTGCAAAATCCTTTCCTACAAGGGTAACGTTTTCGGCGTTGAGCCCCCAACATTTGTTGAGCTTCAGGTAACTCAGACCGACCCTGGCTTCAAGGGTGATACCGCTACCAACGCTACCAAACCCGCTACTCTTGAAACAGGTGCTGAGGTTCGCGTTCCTCTCTTCATTGATGAGGGCGATATGATTCGTATTGATACCCGTACAGGCGAGTATATGGAGCGCGCATAATTTATATTTAAAGGAGTAAAAATTATGACTATCTGTGAAAAAGTTGCTTATATTAAAGGTCTTGCAGAGGGTTTAGAGCTTGATGCTAACGATAAAAACAGCAAGGTTTTAAAGGCTATTATCGAGCTTTTAGAGGATGTTGCCTTAACCGTTGAGGATTTAGAGGACGGCTGTGCAGAGCTCTGCGAGCAGATTGACGCTGTTGATGAAGACCTTTCTAATTTAGAGGACTACGTTTATGACGATGAAGAGGATTACGAAGATGAGGATGACGAGGTTTATGAAGTAACCTGTCCCGCTTGTAACGACATTGTTTATTTAGATGAGGATATGTTGGCAGAGGGCGAAATTGCTTGCCCCAACTGCGGAACAAATCTTGAGTTTGATTTTGACTGCGACTGCGATTGCTGTGAAGGCGATTGCGACTGTGACGATAAGGAATAATCCCCTTATCAAAAATAGCTTTTAAAAGGGGTACCGTTGGTGCCCCTTTAGTTATATTGTGATGTAGTAGGGTATTATTGGAGGCTAATATATGAATGAACTTATAAATACTAATCTTGTAGAACAAATTAAAATTTTGTTAGAATCGTCTAGAAACAAGATTGCCACAACAGTAAATACAACACTGCTTCACACGTATTGGCAAATAGGTAAAATTATTGTTGAGGATGAAGCTTTGCACTTTGGAGATGCGGAATATGAGAAACAATCTCTTCGCCAACTTTCCAGAGCGCTAACAACAGAGTTTGGAAAAGGATTTTCACGTTCTAATCTTTCAAATATGCGTCAATTTTATTTGACGCATAAAGATGTCCAGACGGCGTCTGGACAGTTATCGTGGTCTCATTATTGTGAACTTCATTCTATATCTGATGAGCAAAAACGCAGTTTTTATGAAAAGGAGTGCGTTAACTCTCGTTGGTCTGTTCGTGAACTTCGCCGTCAAATTGAAAGCTCTCTTTTTGAGCGGCTGCTGCTATCTGGCGGTGTGGATAATAAGGAAAAAGTATTATCGTTGGCTTTAAAGGGTAATGAAATTTCCAAGCCTGCCGATATAATTCGCGACCCTTACGTATTTGAGTTTTTGGGACTTCCCGAAGACAAGCCATTTCTTGAAAGTGACCTTGAAAAGGCACTAGTAGGGCAAATTGAAAAGTTTTTGCTTGAACTAGGCAGAGGTTTTATGTTTGTAGGAACGCAACAACGTGTAACTGTTGGAAACCATCATTATTATGTTGATATGGTTTTTTATAATAAAATTTTGCGTTCTTATGTGCTAGTTGAACTGAAAACTACCAAATTGATGCCCGAGGCGGTGGGTCAGCTGAACATGTATTTGAATTATTATGCAAGCGAGGTAAATGATCCCGATGATAATCCACCAATAGGTATTATTCTTTGTACCGAAAAAAATAGTATCGATGCTGAGTATGCTCTTGGCGGTCTTTCAAATAATCTTTTTGCATCGAAGTATGTATTATATATGCCTAATAAAGAGCAATTGATAGCTGAGGTAGAGAAGGTATTAGAAAATTGGCATAAAGAAGATAATAATCAAGATTAAAAGTTTTGTTTGTTGAAAGATATTGAATAAGGAGCAGCATATGAACATTTTAGTTATAGGTGGCACACGTTTTTTTGGAAAACATACCGTAAATACATTGCTAGAACAAGGGCATAATGTAACATTGGCAATACGCGGTAATACTAAAAATGTGTTCGGGGATAAAGTTTCGTACATTGAGATTGAAAGAACAGATCCTGAAAGTTTGCGAAATGCTTTATCAAATAAATTTTTTGATGTTGTTATTGATAAAATCGCTTACTGCTCTTATGACTTAAAATATGTATTAGATGTTATAAATTGTAGTAAATATATTTTAATGTCTACTACTGCTGTTTATGAGCCTAAACATCTTAACTGTATTGAAGAAGATTGGAATCCTTTAACTAAAGAATTAATTTGGTGTAAAAGATTAGAATACCCTTATGATGTTATAAAAAGGTCTGCTGAATGTGCACTTTTTCAAAAATATCCTAAACAAAATGCAATTGCCGTACGTTATCCGTTTGTTATAGGTGAAGATGATTATACTAAACGATTATATTTTTATGTTGAACATACTATAAGGCAAACCCCTATGTATATTGATAATATTGATTATCAAATGGGTTTTATCAATTCAAAAGAAGCCGGAGAATTTATGGCGTATTTGGTTAATACCGATTTTACGGGAGCTATAAACGGTTGCTCTGTAGGAACAACATCATTAAGAGAAATAATAAATTATGTAGAAGAAAAAACAGGTAAAAAAGCTATTTTGGATAATAGCGGAGATAAAGCACCGTATAACGGCGAGGTTGAATATAGTATAAATACAGATAAAGCAAAAATATTGGGATATGAATTCAGCAATTTAAATGATTGGATATATAGTTTAATTGATGTTTATATTGAACAATTAAAATAAAAAGAATGGAATATTATTATGTCTACTAAAACCTTTGAACTAGCTTACACAAAAACTTCCGACCAAACATCTTCGGTTGGAGTTATAATTGTTGCGGCGGGCTCGGCATCCCGTATGGGCGGTGTGAATAAAATTTTAGCTCCGCTTATGGAAAAGCCCGTGATTTGCCACACCATTTCAGCCTTTAATAAAAATCCTTTAATTTCGGATATTGTGCTTGTTACCCGTGAGGATATGGTTTTGGATTTGCAAAAAATAGCCGATGAATACGGCTTTTTAAAGGTAACCGATGTTATTACGGGGGGTAACTGCCGTGAGGAGTCGGTTAAAAAAGGCTTTGAAAGGCTTACTAAAAACCAAAACATAAAAACTGTTCTAATTCACGACGGTGCAAGACCGCTTGTAAGCGAACAGGTTATAAATCGGGTTATAAATGCCGCGGAAGAATTTTCAGCCGTCGTTCCCGCCGTTCCCGTTAAGGATACCATAAAAAAAGTGGGCACTTTGGGTAAGGTTACTGAAACAGTAGATAGAACAAATCTTGTAAGTATTCAAACTCCGCAGGGCTTTGCGGTAGAAAGCTTTGAAACCGCTTTAGAAAAAGCGGGGGAGGATTTATCTAAGTTTACCGACGATGCCTCCATAGCCGAAGCGGCAAATATTCCCGTTTACACCGTTATGGGAGACTATAAAAACATAAAAATAACAACTCCTGAGGATATAATTTTGGCAAAGGCATATTTAAAAACAATAAAGGGGGAATTTTAATGCGAATAGGGCACGGCTATGATGTTCATAGATTGGTTGAGGGCAGAAAATGTATTATTGGCGGTGTGGAAATTCCGTCAGAAGTGGGACTTTTAGGCCATTCCGATGCCGATGTTTTGCTTCACGCAATTTCCGATGCTTTGCTTGGTGCTGCAGCACTCGGCGATATTGGAAAGCACTTTCCCCCAAGCGATAACGCCTTTAAGGATGCCGATAGCAGACTTCTGCTCCGACAGGTGGTAGAGCTTTTAAACAAAAACGGCTTTAGGGTAGGTAATGTAGACTCAACTATAATTGCTGAACGTCCTAAAATGGCACCCTTTATTGAGCAGATGCGAAAAAATATCGCCGAAGATTTGGGTGTTGATATATCCTTTGTAAGCGTTAAGGCTACCACCGAGGAGGGTCTGGGCTTTACGGGTGAGGGTAAGGGAATTGCCGCTCACGCAGTTTGTATTTTAGAAAATATATAATTTCATAATCCCACTGCCTTTTGAATATTTATATATCAAAAGGAGTGTTTTTATGTTTGGATTTATTATAACAAAAAAGAGAATATCAAATATTTTGCTTGTTTCGGTGCTTGTTGTTATATTGCTCAGCCTTGTTATTTTTAAGGCGTCGGACAAGGCAGATGTGGCGGCACTTCAGCCCGCAACCGATACCTTGGAACGCATAGCCTTTATTGAAAATATGGGATATAAGGTTAATAGAGAAATACCCGAACAGGCAAAGCAAATTGAAATCCCATACGTTTTTGGTGATATTTATAAGCAGTATCAAGCAATTCAGCAAAAGGCTGGGTATGACCTTGAAAAATATACGGGGAGTAAGGCTACTCTTTATACATATAGTTTGATTTATGAAAATCGCACCGATGTTTACGCCCATCTTTTGGTGGTTGATGAAAAAATAATCGGCGGTGATATTTCGGCACTTTCGGTAGAAAACGGATTTATAAATCCGCTTGCACCAATGTAGCATTTAGTATTTTTGAAAGGAATTTAAATGGAAAGACTGGATAAAATTATATCAACAGGTGGCGGAGTTTCCCGCTCGGATGCAAGAAAGTTAATTTTAAAGGGCAAGGTATCGGTTAATGGTAAAACGGTTAGAGATATAGCCTTTAAGGTAGACCCAAAGGCGGACGAAATCAGCCTTTTTGGTGAGCCCATAACCTACAAAAAACACCTTTATCTTATTATGAATAAGCCAAAGGGCGTTTTAACCGCAACCGAGGATAAAAATAAACAAACTGTTATAGATTTAATTCCTGATGAGCTTTGCCGTAGGGATTTGTTTCCTGTAGGCAGGTTGGACAAGGATACCACTGGACTGCTTATTATAACCAATGACGGCGATTTTGCACATCAGCTTTTATCTCCGAACAAAAAAGTCCCCAAGAAATATTTGGTGACCTTAGATGGCGAGGTAGGCGAGGAGCTAATCGCCAAATTCAAAGAGGGACTTACCCTCGCCGACGGCACAAAGCTTTCCTCGGCTACACTTCAAATTTTAAGCGATTTGCATACAGCATTTGTAACAATCACCGAGGGTAAATATCACCAAATTAAAAGAATGTTCGGGCTTTTTGATTTAGGGGTAAATGAACTTAAAAGGGTCTCTTTTGCGGGGCTCACACTTCCCGAAGACCTTTTGGAAGGCGAAGTTCGTGAACTAACTGTTAACGAGCTTGAATGTATAAAAAATGCAAAAAAAAAGGCGATTTAAAACAAATTTTATGCAACTTTTTTTAGCATCTTAAAAACTTATGCAAAATCTACAAATGTCAATATAAATATTTGGATAAATAAAGTATAGTAATTCTCGGCTTGGATTGATATAATATATAAGTAATATGGCGGTGGAGTATACCGTCAAATATTTAGGAGGTCACTCTAATGGCAAGTTTGTCACTTAAACACATTTACAAAAAGTATCCCGGCGGCGTTATCGCTGTTTCGGATTTTAATCTTGAGATTGAGGATAAGGAATTTATCATCCTTGTTGGTCCTTCAGATTGCGGTAAGTCAACCACCCTTCGTATGGTTGCAGGCTTGGAAGAAATCAGCAGCGGTGAGCTTTTCATCGGCGACCGTTTGGTAAACGACGTTGCCCCTAAGGATAGAGATATTGCAATGGTGTTCCAGAACTATGCACTTTATCCCCACATGACTGTTTTTGATAATATGGCTTTCGGTCTTAAGCTCCGTAAGACCTCTAAAGAGGAAATCCGCCGCAGAGTTGAAGAGGCTGCACGTATTTTGGATATTGAGCATCTTCTTGAGCGTAAGCCCAAGGCTTTGTCGGGTGGTCAGCGTCAGCGTGTTGCTCTCGGTCGTGCTATCGTTCGTGAGCCTAAGGTATTCCTTCTTGACGAACCTCTTTCCAACTTGGATGCTAAGCTTCGTGCACAGATGCGTACCGAGCTTACCAAGCTTCATCAGAAATTAGGTACAACCTTCATTTACGTTACTCATGACCAGACCGAGGCTATGACAATGGGTACCCGTATCGTTGTTATGAAGGACGGTCTTATTCAGCAGTGTGATACTCCTCAAATCCTTTATGATAAGCCTTGCAATATGTTCGTTGCAGGATTTATCGGTTCTCCTCAAATGAACTTTATCGAAGGTAAAGTTCTTAAAGATGGCGAGGACTTCTTTGTAGAGTTCGGTTCTGAAGATACCAAAACCCGTGCAGGTGTTAAATATAAGATTAAGCTTCCCGCAGAGAAGAACGCTAACGATGCTCTTGTTCCTTATGCAGATAAGGAAGTTATTATTGGTATTCGTCCTGAGCACGTTCACAATGAGACAGATTTGATTGAGAAATTCCCCGAGGGTATTGTTGAGGCTAATGTTGAGGTTACCGAGCTTATGGGTGCCGAAACCTACCTCTTTATGAATTGCGAGGGCCATTCAATCAATGCACGTGTTGATCCCTCTAACACCGCTCGTCCTGGTGACACTATCAAGATTACTCTTGAGCCTGCTCGTATCCACCTCTTTGATAAGGATACCGAAGCCACTATCTGCAACTAATTGTAGATTAAAAAGTATATGTCAGCCGCCGTGGCGACCACGGCGGCTTAATTTTTAAAAGAGGTATAAAATAATGAAAAATGCTATTAGAATTATTTTAGCTTTAGTGCTTACCTTTGTTATGATTTTTTCATTTTCCGCTTGTGATAAGGAAGATACATCTTCCATTAAAGACCCCACCTTGACTGCCACTAACAGTTCGGGCAAAGCAGATGCTCAAGATAGCGCCGCAAATGATAATACCGAAACTTCTGAAGATTTGGTAAAAGCTGAAATTGTTATTAAAAATTATGGCACTATTAAGCTTGATTTGTATGCCGATGAAGCACCCAAAACAGTTGCAAACTTTGTAAAGCTTGCTAAAAGCGGATTTTATAACGGACTTACATTTCACAGAATTATGGAAGATTTTATGATGCAGGGTGGTGATCCGCTTGGCAACGGCACAGGTGGCTCGGATGATGAAGTAGTTGGTGAGTTTTCTGCAAACGGTCATACTAACAACATTTCACACATTCGCGGTACAATTTCAATGGCAAGAAGCGGCTCGGGTTATGAGCAATATCTTTCAATGGGATACAAACTAAGCGACCTACCCGCCGAAGCACAAAGCGATTTAAAAAGAGCTTATAATTCAGGCTCATCCCAGTTCTTCATTTGCCATAAAGACAGCGTTTTCTTAGATGGTAATTACGCCGCTTTCGGCAGAGTTACCGACGGTATTGATGTTGTAGATGCAGTTTGTGAGGATGCAAATCCTACCGATAATAACGGCACAATCTCCAAAGCTGAGCAACCTGTTATCGAAACAATTAAAATTGTAGAATAGTAAAAACGGGAATTTAAAAAAATTTATTAAATCCCTTTAAAAATAAAAAAACAAAAAACTGCAATAAACGTGCTTTTTTCACACGTTTATTGCAGTTTTTTATTCTTCATTCAGCTAATAATATCATGGAAATATTGTTGGTTGGAATTTAATTTGTCACACTATAGTTTTGCGGTAGGCACTTGGGGTTATGCCTGTATACTTCTTAAACACCTTGGTAAAGTAGGTGGGGCTTTCAAATCCAAGGCTTAGAGAAACCTCAGACGGTGAAAAATTTTCACGCAATAATTCCTTTGCACGTTGTATTTTAAGCTCGGTATAATATTTTATAATGGTTTTTCCCGTGTTTTTCTTAAAAATATTATTAAGAAGAGTTTTGCTACAGAAGGTGTGTTTGCTTACATCATCAAGTGTTATACGCACACTTACATTTTCTTTAAGAAACGCAATAATATCGTTCACCAACGTATTTTCAAACTCTATGCTGTTCATAATGATTTTAATATCGCTGTTTTGGTTTATCACATTACGGGCAAGATGTATAAGAAATCTTTCAATGTTATTTTCAACTAGCTGTTGAGCTCCGAAAACAGGAAAATCAAGCGCCTTAATTCTGCCGCTGAACGGAAACGAAAATGCGTTCTTTGCTTCGTTTAAAATATCCGAAGCAATTCTTCTTGTGTTTTTATCAAGAGGAATTTTTTTGTCAAAAACTGTTAGTATTTCGGAATTGCTCCTAAAACAAACAATAAATATTACAGCGGGTGTGTCTTTAATCGCACCATAGGAGTGTAGCGTTTCGGGGCGGATAAGTAAAAACTCGCCTTGTGAAAGCACACACTCCTCATTATTTAGGTAGCACGAAAGCTTTCCGCTGTCAACATAAGCAAATTCATAAAAATCGTGTGTTTCCTCGGGGTATGAAAAGCTAGTTGATATATTGAGATATTCTATTGTTATAAGGTTTTTTACGCTGATAACCTTATTGACCTTGTAATTGAAATATTTT
The DNA here is from genome assembly GCA_017622415.1 of Clostridia bacterium. Taxonomy (GTDB): domain Bacteria; phylum Bacillota; class Clostridia; order Oscillospirales; family Acutalibacteraceae; genus UMGS1279. Next base: position 24,645 of record JAGARD010000019.1, read on the forward strand.
TTCATAAAACACCTTTTAAAACCATTTGATAATGTGAGTATAGCACAGTTTTTTTCTATTTTCAATACTTCACGAAAAAAAGATAAAAATCACATTTTAAAATCCAGCGTTTTATTTATTACCATTTTAAAAGCATTTTTTACCTTGTTTTTAAAAAAATCGAATGTTATACTCAATTACAAAGAAAATAATATTTTGGGGAGAAACGCTTTGAAAATTATTGTTGCTTCTTATCAGTGTGAGTCAAACAGCTTTGCATCATATCATCCAAAAAAATCTGATTTTGAATATTTTAAGGGTGATGATATATTTAAAAAGCTTGTGGTTAAGGAGATTTTTGAATCATACGGACACACAGTTATTCCGTCAATTTATGCTGTAGCTCTTCCTTCTGGTACGGTGGAAAGGGATATAAATGAATATTACACCGAGCAGATTTTCGATACTGTTCGGGAAAATTCCGATGCAGATGCCGTTTATATATTTTTTCACGGAAGTATGGAGGTTGAGCAAATCGGAAGCGGTGAGCTTTACGTGCTTAAAGAAATACGAAAAATTCTTAAAAAGCAGGATGCTCTAATTGCCATAAGCCTTGATGCACACGCCAATATCACTAATGAGCTGTGTGATTATGCGGATATTATCAGCGGCTTCAAAACCGTTCCGCATACCGATCAGGCAGAGTGCCAAAAAAGAGCCGCCGAGGCACTTTGCTACTGCCTTGAAAATTCCGTAAAGCCTTATTCATATATGCAAAGAGTTCCTTTTCTTTTAAAGAATGACACACTTCAAACGGCATACGAGCCTTTAAAAAGTCTTATTTCTTTGACCGAGGAGCAGGAAAAAAAGGCTGATATACTCTGTGCTAATCTTTTTCTTGGACACTGTTGGATAGATGCCCCAAACACATCCGCCTCAACCGTTGTTACAGCACTTGATTACGAAAAAGCAAAAACCTTAGCAAAGGAGCTTGCCCTAAAGCTTTGGAATACAAGACGGGATTATAAATTCCTTATTGAAGCAGAAGAGTCAGAGGAATGTGTAAGGCGTGCTCTGGAGGGTAATGAGAAAAGAATTTTCATTACCGATAGCGGTGACAACACTACCGCAGGTGCCGAGGGGGATAGAACAGAAATTCTTAATCTCTTTCTTAAAGCGTCACCTAAAAAAAGAGTCTGCGTTGCGGGTATTACTGATTTTCATACGGTTAACACTTGCTGGGATATGCCTGACGGGGAAGAAATATGGCTTGATAAATTCGGAGCCCTTGGCAAAATAAAGTCACACGGAGAAATACTTGGCTGGACAAAAGAGATAATTGGGAAAAGCCTAACCGTCAGATTTGGAAATGTTGATGCAGTCTTTACCGAGCTTAGAAGTGCATTTATAGAAAAAGGAAATTTTGATGCCGCAAAGGTTGCCCTTTCCGATTACGATATAGTCGTTGTAAAGCTTGGGTATCTTTTTACAGAATTAAAGCCCTTTGCGGACAGAGAGCTTTTTGCCCTTTCCGAGGGTGCAAGCTGTGTTGAATTATCAAAGCTTGGACTAAAAAGAATAATACGACCTATGTTTCCATTGGATGAATTTGAATTCAATCCGTGAAAATAAAAAATAATTTAAGGAGAAATGTTTATGGCTTATTACAACAAACAGGAAACCGAAAAAAGAGTAGCAAAGGTGGTTGAGCTTCTCAACGAAAAGAATACAGATATTGCTATTATCTATTTTGACGAGCTCAACGTTGCAAACGGTTGGTATCTCACAGGTTGGTGCGGACAGTTTGAAAAGGGTGCTGTTTTAGTAGGCAGAGATGGAACAACAATGCTTCTTGGCGGGCCCGAAAGCGAGCCATTTGCAAAGCAGGACTCAGCAATTACCGATGTTCGTTGCTTCCCAGTATTTATGGTTCCCGATGAGGAATATCCTCTTGCAACAATCATAAGCTTTAGCGACCTTTTTGCAGAGCTCAGCAAAAAATTCCCTGTAAAAAAGGTTGGTCTTGTAGGCACTACAGATATGCCTTACGCCGTTCACGAGGATCTTGTTAAAGGCTTTGCAGGATGCGAGGTTGTTGATTTAACAGAGGACTATCTCAAATTCCGTTACATAAAAAGCGATTGGGAAGTAGAGCAGATAAAAGAGGCTACAAAGCTCGCTTGCAAGGCATATAAGGCTATGGCAAAAAAGGTTAAGGCGGGCAATAAGGAATACGAGGTTGCAGCAGCGGGTGAGGCTGTTTGTCGCGAAAACGGTGCTGATAGCTTTGCATACAGAACTATTGTTGGAAGCGGTATACGTTCAAATGCTGTTGTTCCTACTGCTACAAATAAGGTTATGGAAAACGGCGAAATGGTAATGCTTGGTATAGCTCCTCGCATAAACGGATATGCAGGTACTTTTGGTCACACCGTTCCCGTTAGCGGAGAATATACACCCGAACAAAGAAAATGCCTTATTGATATGATTGAGGTAATGAAGCTTACAAAAAGTATGCTTAAAATAGGCAATACAGGTCGTGAGATTGATAAGGTTGGCAGAGAGCTTTACGATAAGGGCGGATACCTCAAGTATCTTGTTTGTCCCTTTGCTCATACTATGGGACTTATGGAAGCCGAAGCACCTTTCTTCGGTCCTAACAGTGACGACGCACTTGAAAAGAATATGATAGTTAATGTTGATGTGTCATTCTTTGGTCATCCCACCCTTCACGGTTTAAGAGTTGAAACCTGCTATGTTATTACAGAAAACGGGGCAGAGCCTCTTTGCCCTGAATTTGAAGAAGAGCTTTTCAACTACGTTAAATAAAAGGAGGTAAAAAGAAATGAACGGAAAAAAGAATTGGGTATTTTGTGACGGAGATCTTCCCCCTCACGGCGATAACCCCGACTTCCTCGGTCACGAGGCTCTTATGATTACAAATGTCGGAAAGAAGCCTGCAAAAATTCGCATTAAGGTTATTTTTGAGGACAAAGAACCATACGATAATATCACCTTAGACCTAGGTGCAGAAAGAACAACCTGCCTGCGTCTTGACTATCCCATTGGAAAAGAACAGTATCAAATTCCTTTCGGGCAGTATGCACTTCATATTAAGTCAAACGTTCCCGTATGTGCTTGCTTTGGCAGACTAGACGTAAGACAGAGCAATATGGCATATTATAGCCTTTCGGGTTATTCGTTTTAATTAGTGATAAAGTAAAAAAACTGGATTTATTAGGAATTACACATAAAAAACAACCGATAGTTTATGCCTTTTGGCATAAGCTATCGGTTTAATTACTATCTAGCGTCTAGTATTTAGTCAGCTACATAAGGAAGTAAAGCAACCTGACGAGCTCTCTTAATAGCAGTAGTAAGCTCTCTTTGATGCTTTGCGCAAGTGCCTGTTACACGGCGGGGGAGAATTTTAGCTCTCTCGGATACGAACTTGCGAAGACGTGCTACGTCCTTATAATCGATAACCTCAACGCGGTCAACGCAGAAGTGACAAACCTTTTTGCGGCCCTTTCTGCGTGCGGGTCTCTCGTTCTTTTCCATTGCAGAAGTCATTCCTTTCTGAATATTAGGTAGATTTTAGATGGGATTAATTAAAATGGTAAATCCTCATCAACTTCATCGATAGATGTGAAATCGCCTGCGCTAGCGTTTGAAAAGCTGGCGGGAGTTGCGGCAGGGGCAGAAGCCACGGGAGCGGCATCACCCTCACGTCTTGCAAAATCAGCGAACTGAACATCATCAGCAACAACCTCGAATGCAGTGCGGTTATTACCGTCCTTATCTTGGTATCTGCGGGTCTGAATAGAGCCGCGGATGGCGATCATTTGACCTTTTTTAAAGTATTTGGAAACAAATTCAGCACTTGAACGCCAAGTAACAATATTAATAAAGTCAGACTGACGCTCTTCACCGGATTTAAAACGGCGCTCAACAGCTATGGAAAAGCTGCATACGCTGATTCCGTTTGCGGTTGTTTTCAGTTCGGGATCTGCAGTAAGTCTGCCGGATAAAACAACAACATTAAGCATAATTTTGCTCCTTTCTTACTTTCTAACGGTCATAACGCGAAGAACACCTTCAGTGATCTTAGCTACACGCTCAAGCTCAGCGGGGAATTCGGGAGCGGACTCGAATGTGTAAATGGCGTAGTAACCTTCGGTCTCATCATCAATCAGATAAGCCAAACGGCGTTTACCCCATTCGTCAACACCTTCAACCGTACCGTTAGCCTCGATTAAAGCCTTGAACTTTTCTACCATTGCTGCAATGGCGGCTTCGTCCTTATTTAATACAGAAAAAATGAGGACTGCTTCGTACTTATTGGTCATTTTGTTGCACCTCCTTTTGGACTTATGGCCTCACCCTTTGGGCGAAGCAAGGAGCTATTATTTCAATAGCCTTGTTATTATATCAGTTTTAAAAATAAAAGTCAAGAAAAAACTTAAAATAACAGCTTATAAAACCAATATTCATCACATATACTGTCATAGTAAGTAAAAAACACCCGTTTATGTGGTAAACTGCACAAAAAACCTATGCGAAATTGCATATAAATAACCCTTGACAAAAGCAGATTTAGTGTTTATAATAGATGTATTATGTTCACTGGATAAGTCGGATGGATTTCCGGCTTTCTATTTTGTTTGAACAAGTTTGAAAGGAAATATTGAGTTATGGCTAAAATTTACAAGTTCACCGAGGAAGGCCTTAAAAAACTTCAGGATGAGTTGGAAAATTTAAAAACCAACGGCAGAAAGGATATTGCCGAGCGTATTAAGGTAGCACGCGGCTACGGCGACCTTTCAGAAAACAGCGAATATGATGATGCTAAAAATGAGCAGGCAAAAATCGAAGCTCGTATTGTAGAGCTTGAGTCTATGCTTAAAAATTATGAAATTATTTCAGAAGATGACATCGCACTTGACAAAGTAGCACTCGGCGTAAAGGTAAAGGTTTTCGATTCCGATATGGAGGAGGAATTTACCTACTCAATTGTTGGCTCTGCCGAGGCTGACCCTATGAATGATAAAATTTCGGATGAATCTCCCGTTGGTAAAGCACTTATCGGTCACTCGGTTGACGATGAGGTAGAGGTAGAATTAGATGGAGAAAGGATAGTATTTAAAATACTTGCCATCGAAAAGCAATAATTTTTAGGGGCAGGTATTCCTGTCCCTTTTTACAAAATGAAAGGATGTTTAAAATGTCTGAGCAGGTACAAAATCCCGCAGAGGAAATTACTAAAGAGCAGTTAAGTGAAATTTTGCAGGTTCGCCGTGATAAGCTTGCCGACCTTCAAGCAAACGGTAAGGACCCCTTTAAAATAACAAAATATAATGTAGATGCCGATTCTGAAAATATTAAAGCAAATTTCGGTGATTTTGAAGAAAAAACCGTTAGTATAGCAGGCCGTATGATTGCCCGCCGTATTATGGGCAAGGCAAGCTTTTGCACCATTCAGGATGCAACAGGCAAAATTCAGGCTTATGTTCGTCGTGATGATGTTGGCGAGGAAGAATATGCCGCATTTAAAAAGTATGATATTGGCGATATTATAGGCTTTGAGGGTTTTGTGTTTAAAACCAAAACAGAGGAAATTTCTGTTCACGCTAAGAGCTTAACACTTCTTAGCAAATCCCTTTTACCTCTTCCCGAAAAATTCCACGGTCTTAAGGATACCGATACCAGATACCGTCAGCGTTATGTGGATTTAATCGTTAATCCTGAGGTTAAGCGTAATTTTATTATCCGTTCTCAGTTTATAAAGTTTATGCGTAAATATCTCGATGACAGAAAGTATATTGAGGTTGAAACCCCCGTACTTAACACCATCGCAGGCGGTGCAGCCGCACGTCCCTTTATTACACACCACAACACCTTGGATTTGGATATGTATATGCGTATTGCTACCGAGCTTCCCTTAAAGCGTTTGATTGTAGGCGGTATGGATAGGGTTTATGAAATCGGTCGTATTTTCCGTAACGAGGGTATGGATACCAAGCATAATCCTGAGTTCACCACCGTTGAGCTTTATGAGGCTTATGCCGATTTCCACGATATGATGGATATTGCCGAGGGCATTATTTCGGGTGCCGCTAAAGAGATTTTAGGTACCTATGATGTAGAGTGGCTTGGCGAAAAGATTGACCTCACACCCGGTTGGCGTAGAATGACAATGGTAGAGGCAGTAAAAGAGTATGTTGGCATTGATTTTGATGCTATCACCGACGACGCCGAGGCTGTTGCCGCCGCTGCCGCTATCGGTGTAGAGCTTGCCGATACCGCCGATAAAACTTGGGGTAATGCACTGTATGCCTGCTTTGACCAGCGTGTAGAGGAAAAGCTTATTCAGCCTACCTTTATCACAATGTACCCTGTAGAGGTATCCCCCCTTACCAAGGCATCTCCCGAAGACCCCAGACTTACCGAGCGTTTTGAGCTTTTTGTATGCCACAGCGAGCTTGCTAATGCATATTCCGAGCTTAATGACCCTATCGACCAGCGTGCACGCTTTATGAAGCAGTTAGAGCTTCGTGACCGTGGCGATGACGAAACCGAGATGCTGGATGAAGACTTCCTCACAGCACTTGAGTACGGTATGCCCCCAACAGGCGGTATGGGTATCGGTATTGATAGAGCCGTTATGCTTCTTACAGGCGCCGATTCTATCAGAGAAGTAATTCTCTTTCCGACGATGAAGCCTTTAGACTAATAAAAATATTTATAGCGAAAAACACTCTGCTGTTAAGGCAGAGTGTTTTTACATATATATTAATCTTCTTCCAATAATTTAGAGGGTGTTGTTTTTAACACCTGAGCAATTTTGA
>JAGARD010000020.1 GCA_017622415.1 Clostridia bacterium
AATCAATGCTTTTAAGGGTTGGGTTAAAAATGGCGTTATAGAAACTCCTTTCGGCGATGGTGTTTGGAATTTCTATGATTGGGATTTTGGGCTCGAAGATAATGAAAGAGTTCAAAAAGTAAATGAGGGTAAGGTTCGAATAGATGCGCCGCTTAACTTTGGCTTTTGTGCAATGCTTAAAACCGCTATGGCTTTAGCAAATGTAGTAGGTAAAGAGGAGTTAATTGAGGATTATAAAAATATGTATAACCTTATTAAGGTTAATGCACATAATAAGCTTTATAATCCTGAAAAAGGGCTTTACGTAACCTTTTTGGGCGGTACATATCCTAATCATTATTGTGAGTTGTCACAGGCTTTAGCTTTAATAAGCGGAGTAAGTAGTGATGAAAAACTTAGAGATAAACTTGCCGATAAAACAAATGGCTTAATTAAAACAAATTTAAGTCTTATGTATTATAAATATGAGGCATTGCTACAAGATGAAGAAAAGTACTTACCGTTTATTTTAGATGAAATTGAAGAAATTTGGGGAAAGATGGTTTATAGCGGTGCTACAACCTTCTGGGAATCCACCAGGGGAGAAGAGGACTTTGCAAAGGCTGCAAGTCTTTGCCATGGTTGGTCTGCAATCCCTGCATATATTCTTAAGAAGCACTGCGAAAAATAAACATTATTTCTTAATAGTTTTCCTGAATTCATTTGGTGTGGTTTTATAAACCTCCATAAATGCACGGTTAAAGCTTCTGATACTTCCAAAACCGGTGGCATAGGCTATTTCGCTAATGGTTTTATGTTCCCTTCGTATCATCATAGCTGCTTGACTGCAACGCATCTGATTAAGAGCACTGTTAAAGTTAATATAAGAATTTTTTGAAAAACAGTTGCTTAATGCGTGACCACGATAATATAGATTTCGCCGAGTTTGTTAAAACCTGTGCAAGATATCGCGGACTTCAGTGCAATTCTCAGTATGCAGAGGCATTTTCGCAGTGCTTAGTATACCCCAAAATTTTACCAAAAAGATTTTTACCTTAAGTTAAGAGAGGAAAGTTATTATGAATTTTAACAGCACAGTTAAGGGCTCTGCCCTTGAAGGATTTTACCCCGAAGGATGGGACTTTGAAAAAATTGATGCCTGCATTGGTGAGCCTGAAACCATCACCGAGCCTCAAGCCTTTTGGAGCAAGGGTTTTACTCCCATTCAGTGCGATAGCCTCGGAGAATTTGAAACCTATATGGGTCACGAAATTGCAATGCAGATACGTTTGGCTAAAGAAAGAAATGAAAAAATCGCCTTTATTCTGCCCGTTGGCCCTATGGGTATGTACAAATGGGTTGTTTACTTCCTTAAAGAATGGAATATATCCTGCGAGCACGTTTACACCTTTAATATGGATGAATGGGCAGATTCAGAGGGTAATACTCTTGCCTCTGATAACCACGGTTCTTTCCAATATGCTATGGAGCAGGCACTTTTTAATCCCTTAGGTGAGCTTACTGTACCAAAAAATCAGCGTAATTTCGCTACAAAGGAAAATCTGCCTACATATCCAGAAAAAATAGCTGCCCTTAAAGAGAATGGTGCAAAGCTTGTTTTGGTTTACGGTATTGGCAGAATGTGTCACATTGCCTTTTGGGAGCCTACCTTTGCCGCCGATTACGCTACCGCCGAGGATTGGGAAAATGCCGAATACAGAATTGCGGCTAAAATCCACCCCCTCACCGTGGAGCAGAATGCCCTTACCAGCTTTAAATCAAGGACTACTTTGGTGCCCTGCCGTGCCAACACAATAGGTCCTGGACTGTTCTTAAAGGCAGATTATGCCATAGGCGGTGCCGACGGTACGCTCGGCAGAGGTATGCAGTGGCAGGGTATGTCCCTTTGGATGACCCTCCGTCACGGCAAAACCCCCTGGATTACTTCCAGCTATATTCCCACCCTGCCCGGCAGACTTTTCTTCCTCAAAGACCTTGCAGGTCCCCTTGAAGCAGAGTGTAATTAGTTTATTAAGGAGCAATATTTATGCGTTTAATTTTAGCCACTATAGGCAACAACCAGACTGTAAAT
>JAGARD010000021.1 GCA_017622415.1 Clostridia bacterium
AAATTAAACAAACATATTTTTTCATAATAAAATCCTCCAAATTTTTAATTTTATTTTAATATATATGAACCGCTACTGCATTTTAGATTTACAGCAATCGGAACATTTACCATAAAAAACGATATTGTGACTTTCAATTTCTGCGCCTGTGTGTGTGGCACTTTTTTTTGCAAAATCCTCCACAAAGGGAATATCCAAATCAACTATCTGACTGCAAGCAGTACAGCAAAGATGTGGGTGTGGCTCGCAGGTGGCATCATAATGCTCACTTCCGTCAAATGCCTTAAAGGCTAGTATATCGCCCGCCGAGCTAAGCTCTGAGAGATTTCGGTATACCGTACCAAGGCTTATATTAGGTATAACCTCACGTGCACACTCATATATTGTTGTAGCGTTTGGATGGAGCTTTGTGGAACGCAAAATTTCTAAAACTACTTCACGTTGCTTTGAATATCTTTTCATCTCCTTGAGCTCCTTAAATCTAAATAGTAATCATTACTGTTATTATAATATCAAACACTTGGACGTTTGTCAAGTGTTTTTTTAAAAAATTTTTATTTTTTTTAAAGCCCTATATTATTTGTTATAAAAATCGGGTATTATTCGTGTTGTATGCAGTCCGCTTTTTAAAATAAAATCTTCGCACACGCAAGCCTGTGAAAAGCATATTTCACCATTCTTTTTACATATCCCGTAAAATTCTGTTTCTTTATCGGTTTGAATTTCTTTAGAAAAAACAAAATATTCACAGCACCAACAAAGCATATATGGCATATTTCTCCCCCCTATATGGGGATTATATCCCCTTAATATTTTAGATTATAACCCCCATAATATAAATCGTCAAGGTGGGGATGATATGATAATTTTTGATAATCTATGGAAAACAATGAAAGAAAAAGGTATTTCAACCTATGCACTGCGTGAAAAATGCGGAATAGACAGTAAAACCGTAAGGCGACTTAAAGCCAATGAAAATATAGAAACAAAAACCTTAAACAAGCTATGTTCTCTACTTGATTGCAAGCTTGAGGACATAGCCGAATATATAAAAGATAAAGAATAATCTTTTACATTATCACTTGCATTGCTTTACAACCTCACAAATGTGATGTATAATATAAATGAAATAAGGCATACCGTATAGACGGTTTGTCCAAGTTGTTAGAAGAAATAATCGCCTAACTTTTGTTGGACGGTTATTTCTTTTGTTATATCAATAGCAAGTGCTATAAAATTAAGATAAAATGTTAAGCAATAAATTGCAGTTTATCGGTTTAGGTATCTAGCATCTAGTATCTAGCATCCAGCCTCTAAAACAAAACACTTGTAATTTTTTGACATTTGGGGTATAATATTATGTTGGAAAAGGAGTGCGAAAAATGGATATTAAGGTCGGCGATAAAATAATAATGAAAAAGCCACATCCCTGTGGCGATAACCGATTTACCGTACTGCGTATAGGTATGGATTTTAAACTACGCTGTATGGGTTGCTCTCACGAGATAATGGCACCCCGCTCTAAAATAGAAAAGCGTATAAAAAGTATTATAAGCGAAGAATAAATTTAAGGAGCAGAATATATGATAGAAAAGCTTAAGGCCGTTGAAAAGCGTTATACCGAAATCGGTGAGGAATTAATGCTTCCGCAGACCGTTTCGGATAATAATCTTTATAAAAAGCTTATGCAGGAGCATAAGCACCTTACCCCAATTGTGGAAAAATACCGCGAGTACATTGCGGCTGAGGAAGCCTTTGAGGAGGCTAAAGAACTTCTTAGTGACAGCAGTCTGGATAAGGATTTCAAGGAGCTTGCCGAGGAAGAATATAAAGACTCCAAAGAGAAAATGGAAACCTGCTTTGAGGAGCTTAAAATTCTTCTTCTCCCCCGCGACCCTAACGACGATAAAAACGTTATTATTGAAATACGCGGCGGTGCAGGCGGTGAAGAGGCGGCTTTATTTGCCAACTCACTTATGAGAATGTACACAATGTATGCCGAGTCCAAGCACTTTAAGCACGAAGTTTTAAGTATGAACGCAACCGAGCTTGGCGGTATTAAGGAAGTAAGCTTTATGATAAGCGGTGACGGTGCATACTCTCGCTTTAAGTATGAAAGCGGTGTTCACAGAGTTCAGCGTGTTCCCGAAACCGAAACCTCAGGCAGAATTCACACATCAACCGTAACGGTTGCCGTTTTGCCCGAAGCCGAAGAGGTTGATTTTGATATTAATCCTGCCGATTTAAAGATTGATACCTACCGTTCCAGCGGTGCGGGCGGTCAGCACGTTAATACCACCGACTCGGCAATCCGTATTACACACATTCCTACAGGTGTTGTTGTTGAATGTCAGGATGAACGAAGCCAACATAAAAACAAGGATAAGGCTATGGTGATTTTACGTAGCCGTCTGTTAGAGGCCGAAATGCAAAAGCAAACCGAAGCCATTGCAGGTGAGCGTCGTGCTCAGGTTGGTACAGGCGACAGAAGTGAGCGAATTAGAACCTATAACTATCCTCAGGGTCGCGTTACCGACCACAGAATTGGTCTTACCCTTTATAAAATAGACCAAATTTTAAACGGCGATTTGGATGAGGTTGTTGATAGTCTTATTACCCACTATCGTGCAGAAATGTTAAAATCAAGCGAAGAATAATTTTTAAAAACCGAGTGATAATATGAAAACCCTACACCTTAAAGTAATGAACGAAAAATCCGTAACCGAAATAGAAAAAGCTGCCGAAATACTTAAAAACGGCGGCTTGGTTGCTATTCCTACCGAAACGGTTTACGGTCTTGCGGCATCGGCTTTTAATGAAAAGGCTGTGGAAAACATCTTTAAGGCAAAGGGCAGACCAAACGATAATCCGCTTATAGTTCATATTGCAGAAATAAACGAGCTTGAAAAAATCGCAAAAAACATAACCCCCATAGCCAAAAAATGTATGGATGCCTTTTGGCCCGGCCCATTCACGGCGGTTCTACCTAAAAGGGATGTTATTCCGTCATCCGTTTCGGGCGGTCTTGACACCGTTGCAGTTCGCCTTCCTGCAAACTCCGTTGCAAGAGCTATTATAAAAAAATCGGGACTTCCACTAGCCGCTCCGTCGGCAAACCGCTCAGGCTCGCCCAGTCCATCCACCGCAGAACACGTTATTGACGATTTAGACGGCAGAATAGATGCTATTGTAATCTCCGAAAAATGTGCAGTTGGTGTGGAGTCAACCGTTGTTAGCTTTGCGGTAAATCCGCCAAGACTTCTTCGCCCAGGCGGAATTACGGTAGAACAGCTTAAAAGCTTAATCCCCGACCTTGTTATTGACCCCGCCGTTACCGCCGAGCCCGAAAAGGGTGTAGCGGTTGCATCACCAGGTATGAAGTACAAGCACTATGCCCCCAAAGCCGAGGTTATTATGGCGGTGGGCAGTATAAATGCCTTTTGTGAATACTGCAACATCCATAAAGATGATTTTGATTTTGCCCTTTGCTATGATGAGGATGAAGTGAATTTAAATCTACCACATATCTCCCTTGGTGCTAATGACAACCACGAAAAACAAGCCGAGCTTTTATTCCAGTTTTTAAGGGATATTGATAAAAAAGGCTACAAAAGGGTAATTGTTCACGCACCTCTTAAGGATGGAGTTGGTCTTGCAGTTTACAACCGACTTATTCGTGCCGCAGGCTTTAAGGTGGTAGATTTATGAAAATAATTGGACTTACAGGCCCAAGCGGTACAGGTAAAACCACCGTTTCGGATATTGCTGCTACTTTGGGCTACGCTATAATTGACTGTGACAGGGTTGCAAGAGAGGTTACCGATAATCCCGAATTATTAGCCGCTCTTGAAAATGAGTTTAAAAATGTTGTTACAGACGGAAAGCTTAACAGAAAGGCTCTTGCCGAAAAGGCTTTTGCAACATCGGAGCAAACCGAAAAATTAAATGGCATAATGCTACCCGTTATAGCTAATGCTATTGACGAAAAAATAAATAATCTTAAATCCATCGGTGCCGAATATCTGCTTTTAGATGCTCCCACCCTTTATGAAAGCGGTGAGGATAAAAAATGTGATGCGGTAATAGCCGTTTTGGCAGATGAAAAAATCCGCCGTAAAAGAATAAAAGCAAGGGATAATTTAACCCCTGCTCAGCTTGAAAGCAGACTAAAAGCCACAAAGCCCGATGATTTTTACAAAAACCGCACAAAATATATTATATGTAATAACGGGAATTTAGCAGAGCTTAGCTCGCAAGCGATAAAGCTTTTAAAACATTTTAAGGAGATGTAAAAAAATGGAAACAAAAGAACTTAAGGAAATGCTTTTTAACAAAAAGAAAAACGGTTATTCGGTTATTACTGATGAGGTAAAAACCGCCGCTTTTGATTTTTCTGAAGGCTATAAAAATTATTTAAACAATTCAAAAACCGAACGCAAGGCGGTCAAAACCTCTATAGAGCTTGCAAAAAAGGCAGGCTTCAAGGAATTTGACCCTAAAAAATCCTATAATGCAGGCGAAAAGCTTTATATAAACAATCGCTCAAAGGCTGCCGCTTTTATTGTTGTGGGTGAGGAGGATATTGAGCTTGGTGCAACCGTTACTGCCGCTCACATTGATTCTCCCCGTCTTGATTTAAAGCCCAATCCCCTTTATGAGGATATTGAGCTTGGTCTTCTTAAAACCCACTATTACGGCGGTATCAGAAAATATCAGTGGACCGCCGTTCCCCTTGCAATCCACGGCGTTTTTGCCAAAAAGGACGGCAGTGTAATTGATGTTACAATCGGCGAGGATGAAAACGACCCCATTTTTGTTGTTAATGATTTGCTTCCCCACTTAGCGTCCGAGCAGAGCAAACGCCCCTTATCACAAGGAATAAGAGGCGAGGAGCTTAATGTTTTAATAGGCAGTATGCCCTTTAAGGATGACAGCGAGAGTGAGCTTGTAAAGCTTAATCTTTTAAATATTCTTTTTGAAAAGTACGGCGTTACCGAAGCCGATTTCCTTTCTGCCGAGCTTGAGTGCGTACCCGCCTACAAGGCAAAGGATTTAGGCCTCGACCGCTCTATGATAGGCTCCTACGGTCATGATGACCGCGTTTGTGCCTACCCCGCTTTAATGGCTATAACCGAGCTTGAAATCCCAAAGAAAACCGCTATTTGCGTTTTAGCGGATAAAGAGGAAACAGGCTCGGACGGCAACACAGGTCTTAATTCCGATTTCCTTTATCATATTATGGATGACCTCTGCCGCGCAAAGGGTAAATCCACTACCTTAGCCCTAAGAAACAGCGTTTGCCTTTCTGCCGACGTTAATGCCGCAACCGACCCCACCTTTAAGGATGTTATGGAGCCTAGAAATGCTTCCTACCTTAATTACGGCGTTGTTATTACCAAGTACACAGGCTCGGGCGGTAAGGGTGGCACCTCTGACGCATCTGCAGAATATGTAGGTAAGGTTCGCAGTATGCTTGATAAAAACGAAATTGTATGGCAGATTGGTGAGCTTGGCAAGGTAGATGCAGGCGGCGGCGGAACCGTTGCTAAATATGTTGCAAATTTAGGTTTGGATGTTGTAGATTTAGGTGTTCCCGTGCTTTCTATGCACGCACCCTTTGAAACGGTATCAAAGCTAGACGTTTATATGGCATACCTTACAATGTCGGCTTTCCACAAAGAATTTTAAAACAAACAGGAAAGGGTCATTAGCTCTCTTAGGCGTGCATACCAATAGGTAAGCTCGCTTACGGGCGGTACTGACCCTGCCCCTATTTTTACACTTATAGCCGGTCGGTTAAATTCGTATGTAAACCAATCCCCCAAGCAGAAATCCATGTTCGATATTGGCGGTGTTACGGTAAAGCCTGTAACTGCAGCCATAACCTCAGCCATTTTTACACTTCTGGGCGGAGGTACGGGCTTTCCGCTATACATAACCGTTTGCCCAAAGGAAGAAAGATTTATAAGCTGACGTACATTTTTGTTTCGGCAAAATAAAGCAAGAGCTGCTGTTTCGGGCTCTGATTCAGGTCTGTATCCGCTAAATCCCTCAAAACGCGGTCCCGATATATGCTGTGCCCGCTCCTCACTTCTTCTTTGCTCGAAATTCGGAAAGAAGTTGCGTGAAAGCTCTACTCCCCTTAAATTGGCACGCCATTTTGAAAAATCGCCTCCGCAAAGTCTGGATATTTTATGTGCCATAGGTCCGCATCCATTCTCAGCTCTAAGGGCTATTTCGTATCCATCGGGGTTAAGCAGAGGCAAAATTGCCACCCCTCTGCCAAACATAGCCTTTCTTATATTTATTCCGCACATTTGCTGTCCTGCTAAAATCTTTTCGCTAAGCTCGACAATAAATTTAAACAGCATAAGGGTTGTAATTCGGCAAGACGGGTCATCACCTGCAATAAAAAGGGTAAAATCTCCCGATGCCCCAAGGCTTAAAAGCGGAATTTCTCTTCCCGCTGCCGATTTGCCTATATTGGTTACATTAATAAAGGGATATTTTGCGGCAATAACCGAAATAAGCCTTTTTATTTCAAAATAGCTGTACTCTATCCCGTGAATTTTACTTTCCATAATCATCCGCTCCTTTTTGCATCATATTATATAGTATGCTTTAGTGAGCGTTTTTAGGAGGATTTTTTATGAATTTAGAGGAAAAACAATTATCATTTGATTATAAATTTAGGGGCAGAATAATTAATTTGCGTGTAGATGAGGCTCTGCTCCCCAACGGTGCTACTGCCACCCGCGAAATTGTAGAGCATAACGGCGGAATTTGTGTTGTTCCCATCACCGAGGAAAATGAGGTTTTAATGGTGGAGCAATTCCGTTATCCTTATAGCGAGGTGGTTTTGGAAATTCCCGCAGGCAAACGTGATGGTGACGAAGAGCCATTGGAGGGAGGCAAGCGTGAGCTAAAGGAAGAAACGGGTGCTACCGCCGAAAGCTACACCTTTTTGGGCGAGCTTTATCCCTCTCCCGGTTATTGCGGAGAAATAATTTATATGTACCTAGCAACGGGGCTTTCCTACGGCGAAACCAACCCCGATGAGGATGAATTTTTAAATGTGAAAAAAATCCCGCTTGACGTTGCAATAAAAATGATAATGAACGGCGAAATTAAGGACGCCAAAACCCAAGCCGCAATTTTAAAAGCCGAAAGGATTCTTAGAAAATGATTTTTAAAAGAATTGATATTGACACAGAAAATAATGTTTACTTAAACTGCTATCTTCACGAAAAGGTGCCAAAATGGAATTATGGCTTTGACCGACCCGCAGTAGTGGTTTGCCCCGGCGGCGGTTACGGTATGTGCTCCCCTAGAGAGGCTGACCCCATTGCCCTGCAATATTCGGCAAAGGGCTATAACACCTTTGTGCTTTATTACACCGTCGGTGAAAATGCCGTTTTTCCAAAGCCTTTAATTGATTTATCGGTGGCTTTAAAAATAATCCGCGAAAATGCTAAGGAGTGGGGTATTATTCCCGATAAAATTGCCGTTTGCGGTTTTTCGGCAGGCGGACATTTAACCGCCTCGCTCGGTGTGCATTGGAATTTGCCCGAGGTAATGGAAAAAGCTGATTGCAAAAATGGTGAAAATGAGCCCAACGCACTTATTTTATGCTATCCAGTTATTACCACCCGCAGTTGGATGAAGCCCCACATTGCCCGTCTTGCAGGCGACCGCGACCTCATAGAAGCCGAAAAACTGCTTGATGTAAGCCTTAATGTAGGTGCACATACTCCGCCCTCATTTTTAACACACACCTTTATGGATGATGCCGTTTCGGTAGAAGAGAGTATGGATTTTGCCCGTGCACTGGACAATAACAATATCCCCTTTGAGCTTCACATTTTCCCCGAGGGCGGTCACGGTCTTGCAACGGGTGATAAACAAACCTGCACCAAATTTTTCCCCTCCTTTAATAAATGGATAGAGCTTTCGGTGTTATGGCTTGAAAATGTCTTTGATGACGAGGAAAAGCCCGACCGCACCAAGCGTTCACGTCAAACGTCTTAAAATATAATTATTCTATATTTAAACCCTTGACAAAATTTAAAAAATATGTTATTATAAGCCAAACAAAAATTTTAGCTTATTTTGCAAAGGATGGAGTTTCCCCTAGGGAAATTCTGCCCTTTCGCAGGATATATTCTGTTAAAAAACCTTGTTTATCTGCAACTTCTAAAACAGAATAAACAAAACTTAATCTATTTTTTACAG
>JAGARD010000022.1 GCA_017622415.1 Clostridia bacterium
CTATTTATTCTTATCTACCTAATAAACAATAATATGTTTTTTACTGTAAAAATTGGTGAAAGGGTTTCTTTTGCAAAACCAATTCCTTTAACGGACAATACTATGAATATACCGAAATTACAAATTGCAGAAGAATTAAAAAGGTTATCCGCACAAGAGCACATTATTATGAGGCAGCCCAGACTAGATATTATTTTTTCTTTGAATTTACCGACGTTAGAGGCAAAACAAGAAAATTCCAATTTGAGGATCAAATCCACGGTCACGAGGTTAATGTACTAAAAGAACGTATAGAAAAGGCTGGGGAATAGTAATTAAAAACCAAAAGCTTTAGCGAAGAATGGTGTCAATAATAAATTTCCTTCTTGATTTTTATTATAAAAATGATATAATATAATCAAATATTAAAGGAGGGTGTTCTATATGCCTATATGGGAACCGATTTTAAAAAGTGCAGATTGTCTTAAAAAATTAGAAAAACCTGTTTTAACAAAGGATGATATTCCTTACGATGCCACATTGATTTTTAACGCAGGTGTTGAAAAGGTGAACGGAAAATATGTTATGGCTTTCCGTAACGACTACGGCACCGATAATGAAAAATATGTAAACGAAAAAATCGGCTTTAAGGGTACTTCTGTGGGAATTGCCTTTAGTGATGACGGTATCACTAATTGGCAGGTAATGGAAGTTCCGCTTATTGACTATCAACATGGTAAAAATATGCGTGGTAAGGATGACGGCGTTGCAGATATTGAGCGTTTGTATGACCCCAGAATTACAGTTATTGAGGGGGAAGTTTATCTCTGCCTCGCAATGGATACCAGCCACGGTATAAGAGGTGCTATAGCAAAGGTAAATAAGGACTTTACCGATTATGAAATTGTAAGTGCAACTGTACCCGATAACCGTAATATGGTATTATTTCCCGAAAAAATCGGCGGATATTATTACCGTCTTGAAAGACCATTCCCCGTATACAGCAGAGGCGGCAAAGACCGTTTTGATATGTGGATTTCTAAATCTCCCGACCTTAAATTCTGGGGAGAAAGCAAAATGGTTATGGCGGTAGAGCACGTTCCCTTTGCAAACGATAAAATCGGTCCTGCAGCACCCCCAATCAAAACCGAAAAAGGCTGGCTTGCTACCTTCCACGCAGTTGATATTGAAAAGGAAGGCAGAGGTCAAGAAGGTTGGGATACTTGGTGGAATAAGCGTTATACTGCGGGAATTGTACTTCTTGATTTAGAAGACCCTTCAAAGGTAATCGGTATGAGCAAGCTTCCTCTCATTGCACCCGAGCTTCCTTTTGAAGCAGATGAAGGATTTAGACAGAATGTTATTTTCCCAGGCGGTATGATTTTAGAGGATGACGGTCAGGTTAAAATTTACTACGGTGCAAGCGACACCGTTGAGTGCGTTGCTAACGCTGATGTTAATGACCTTATAGCACTCTGTACCGAGGAATTATAATGATAGATATTACTAACACATTTGAACTGTGGTGTAAAAAGGCAGTTGCCGATATTGACCTTATTACCGAATTAGAAGCAATAAAAAACGATTTTGACAAAATAAACGATGCTTTTTTTAAGGAAATGGAATTTGGCACAGGTGGACTTCGTGGCAAAATAGGTGCAGGCACAAACCGTATGAACGTGTACACCGTTGCCCGTGCCACATTGGGTCTTGCGAACTTCATTTTAAAGGTAAATTCGGGTAAAAAAAGAGTTGCAATTGGTTATGATACTCGAATTAAATCTAAGCTTTTTGCCGAAACTGCGGCAAAGGTATTAAGTGCAAAAAATATCACCGTATTTTTGTTTAACCGACCGCTGCCAACACCAATTCTTTCTTTTGCGGTTAGGGAGCTTTGCTGTGATGCAGGTATTATGATAACAGCATCGCACAATCCCGCAATTTATAACGGTTATAAGGTTTACGGTGCAGACGGTTGCCAGATAACCACCAAAGCGGCAGACGAAATTTATAACGAGATTTCACTTCTGGATTATTTTAATTCCTTGCCCGAAAAAGCAGGGGATAATATAAACACAGTACCCGAAGAAGTGTATGAAAAATTTATTGCTTCGGTAAATGAGCTTTCACTTGCTAAAGCTGTGGATAAAAGCATATTGGTTGTTTATACACCCCTTAACGGAACGGGTATGGAGCCTGTAACCGATATTTTAAAGCAAAACGGTTACAAAAACATCACCGTAGTAAAGGAACAAGCGGCTCACGACGGCAATTTCCCAACCTGCCCATTCCCCAATCCCGAACTGCCCGAGGCTATGGAGCTTGGACTTAAATATGCGGCAGAAAATAATGCCGATATTTTGCTTGCAACCGACCCCGACTGCGATAGAGTAGGTGTTGCGGTAAGGGAGGAAAATAAATACAAGCTACTTACGGGTAACGAGGTCGGAATACTGCTATTTGACTATATTTGTGGCAGAAAAACCGAAACGGGCACAATGCCTACGGACCCAATCTGCGTTAAAACAATTGTAACCACCGAGCTTGCAGAAAAAATTGCCAAAACATACTCGGTAGAAATGGTTAACGTTCTTACAGGCTTTAAGTTTATAGGCGAGAAAATCGGATTGCTAGAGAGTCAAGGACAAAAGGAACGTTATATATTCGGCTTTGAAGAAAGCTGTGGATATTTAAGCGGTTCTCACGTAAGGGATAAGGACGGCGTAAATGCGGCACTTCTTATTTGTGAAATGTGTGCTTATTATAAAGCTTTGGGTGTAAGCCTTGCTGAAAAACTAGCAGAGCTTTATAAAGAGTACGGTTATTCCTTAAACAAGCTTCTTTCCTATACCTTTGAGGGTGAAGTGGGAATGGAAAAAATGCGTGGCTTTATGTCGGCTATGCGTAAAATCACTACCACTTTCGGTGGTTTTAAAGTTTTAAAGGTTACAGATTATTCTGTAGGTGTGAATAATTTGCCGAAATCAGATGTTTTGCAGTTTACACTAACTGATGATTGTTCGGTAATTATCCGCCCGTCGGGCACAGAGCCAAAACTTAAATTTTATCTTTTTGCAAACGGCGAAAATAAGCAGATAGCAAAAGAAAAAACTGAAAAGCTAC
>JAGARD010000023.1 GCA_017622415.1 Clostridia bacterium
GACCGCGTTAGCGGTGGATGAGGTGTAGGTTTGTGCTGACTTTCTTTTCACCTCATCCGTCACTTTGTGACACCTTCCCCGTCAAGGGGAAGGCAAAATAAAACCGCAAATCTCAGCGATAAACTACAATTTATATAACATCTATTTTTTTGCATACCCTTTTTTTGTTAACAACTTAGCAGATATATATAAAATTTTTAAGCTATTTTTGTTTGAAATATATCTAGTAAAAAAACAAGATTTATGATAATATCGAAATGTTATAATGCATTAATGTGTGTTTATTAAGTTTAATGTATTTTTAAAGGAGATAAAACTATGAGCGATCAAGCAAAATTTAATGAGCTTCAACAGAAAGCTATTGCAATTTCTAAAGAAGTTAAAAAGGTTATTATCGGTAAAGATGATATAATCGACAGACTTCTTATATCCTTTTTAGCAAGAGGTCACGTTTTACTTGATGACATCCCAGGTGTTGGTAAAACTACAATGGCTCTTGCTTTTTCCAGAGCTATGAATCTTAATCATCAGCGTTTACAATTCACCCCCGACGTACTTCCTACTGATGTTACGGGATTTTCGGTATACAACAAGGATACCGACAGCTTCACCTACAAGCCGGGTGCTGCTATTTGCAATCTTTTCCTCGCTGACGAAATTAACCGTACCTCCAGTAAAACTCAGTCTGCGCTTTTGGAGGTTATGGAGGAAGGAAAGGTAACGGTTGACGGCGTTACAAGAGAACTTCCTAAGCCTTACATTGTTATTGCAACGCAAAATCCCATTGGCTCCATTGGTACTCAGATGCTTCCCGAATCGCAGCTTGACCGCTTTATGGTAAAGGTTTCTATGGGTTATCCCGATGTTGAGGCAGAATATGAAATTTTAAAGAGCAAGCAAAACCGTAATCCTTTAGAGGCGGTTAACGAGGTCGCTTCGGCTGAGGACATTGTCCAAATGCAACAAATTGCCGAGCAGGTATTTGTAAGCGATGCTAACTATCATTACATTGCAGAGCTTGCCGAGGCTACAAGAAATCACGAAATGTTGGAGCTTGGTATGAGCCCCCGCGGCTCCATTGCCACCGCCCGCCTTGCCAGAGCGTACGCCTTTATTAAGGGCAGAAACTATATTATACCCGATGATATTGCCGCTGTTTTCTTGGATGCGGCTTCTCACCGTGTAATTTTAAGTCCCAAAGCAAGAGTAAACGGTACCACGGTTGAAGCCGTTGTTGATGACATTCTTAAAACCGTTCCCCTTCCAAAAATCGAAGGATAATTCAAATTCATTTTTCCTAGATTTGTTTTTATGTGAGGTTTTATGATGGCAATAATAAGAATACTATATGCGGCGTTTGTTATAATCGCAGGTGTTTTTGTGATTATGTATGTTGATTCGCTGTCATTAATTTTGTTCATTGTAACCCTTGCCCTACCGCTGTTTTTATTCTTGCTTTTATTGCTCGCAAGAATACTTACAAAAATAACCGTAGAGCCACCCGATGCTATTTCTACCAAAGGGCAATCCGTTTCAATGAAAATTCATTTAAAAAATCTTTCCTTTGTTGCTTTACCCACTATGCGTGCAACCATTACATACTGCGGAGCTTTTTCAAATGAAACCGAAAAAACCGAAATTTCCTTTCCGCTTCACGCCCTTACAAACCAAGTTTCAAGCTTTGATATAAAATCCGACCACGTTGGTGTTGTAAAGGTTACGGTAAACAACATTTATATGTATGATTATTTCCGTTTATTCCGCTTTAAATACAAAATAAAGCAAAGCTGTGAAATAACCTTTTTACCCGAAATCAATCCCATTTCTATGGATATTCGTCCCAATACCCTTTTAGGTGTGGAGTCAGATGTTTTTTCAAAATCCAAAAAGGGCGACGACCCCTCTGAGGTTTTTGCCATTCGAGATTATGTAGGCGGTGACAAGCTTAACCGTATTCATTGGAAGCTGAGCAGTAAGCAGGATAATCTTATGGTTAAGGATTACAGTCTGCCTATTAACAACAGCATTTCAATTATTCCCGAATTAGCATCTGAAAACAGCGAAAATCCGCTAAATGATATTGATGCCGTACTTGAAACTGCATTTAATCTTTCCAACTTCCTTTGCGAA
>JAGARD010000024.1 GCA_017622415.1 Clostridia bacterium
AAGAGATGTTACCTTGGTCATTACGGCGGGTGGTAAAGCAGACCCTTTACCCCTTATAACGGCTCAGTTAAAGCCTCTTTTTACGGTATGCGGATGCTCACTTAAAAAAGCTTACGTGCTTATCGGCACCGACGGTGAGCCAACACTCATAACAAAGGATTTTTAATTTTAGGAGATAAAAATGGCAAGGGAAAATAATTTTGAAAAAATAGTGCCCGAGGATATGTTCTTCGGCGGTGATTTAAAGGTGCTTATTTGCTATATGCTCACAGCACTTAATGAGGCTGTTCCCGTTACCGAAACGGCTCAGCTTTTTCATTATGAGGGAATTGCAAACTATTTTGACACACAAACCGCGATTTTTGAGCTTGAAAAGGAAAATTACATTTCAAAAAGCGAAAAATCGGAGGATATGGTGGTAATTACCGAAAAGGGCAAATCCCTTTCAAGCACCCTTAAGGATAGCGTTTCGGCGGTTCTTAGGGAAAAGGTATACTCTGCAGTTGTTAAAATGCTGGCACGCTACAAAGCCGAGCGTGATACCGATATTAAAATTGAAGAAAAAAAAGGCGGTTTTTTGCTTACCTACACCGTTTCGGGAGGGGAAGAGGCTTTGCTTTCCTTTAGTATAATGCTTCCCAATATGTCACAGGCAAACCACCTTAAGCAGCAGATACTTAAAAATCCAAAATACTACTGTGACAGCTTTATTGAGCTTTTAACAGAGGATTTACAAAATAAAGGAGTTGAAAAATAATGTTAAAGCTTATTGGAATTGATGTTGGCGGTACAAAATGTGCCGTAACGGCAGGTACGGCTGAGGGCAACAGCCTAGAGATTATTGACAAACGCGGATTTGCTACCGATATTTCCAAAACCGCCGATGAAATGATGGAGCAGTTTTATGAAATTTTAGATGAATTTATACCCAAATACGGTGCTGATGTAATAGGTATTTCCTGTGGCGGCCCGCTTAATTCTACTACAGGCACCATCGTTTGCCCCCCTAATCTGCCCAATCTTCACGGGGTGGAAATAACAAAGCTGTTTAGCGAGCGTTACAACATTCCTGCCTATTTGCAAAATGATGCTAATGCCTGTGCACTTGCCGAGTGGCTTTACGGTGCGGGCGAGGAATGTAACAATATGGTGTTTTTAACCTTTGGTACAGGTCTTGGTGCGGGTCTTATTTTGGATGGCAGACTTTACGAGGGTACAAACGGCAATGCGGGTGAGGTGGGTCACATAAGGCTCAGCGAAAACGGTCCCGTTGGCTTTGGTAAATTCGGCTCGTTTGAGGGCTTTTGCAGTGGCGGAGGTATTGCACAGCTTGGCTACACCTTAGGTCTTGCGGCATACCAAAGGGGCGAAACACCCCTTTACTTTAATCCCGACACCGCACCCGAGGGAATTACGGCAAAATCGGTAGCCATAGCCGCCGAGCAACACGGTGACCCTACCGCTATAGAGGTTTACAGACTTTGCGGTGAATATTTAGGTCGCGGACTTTCAATTCTTATTGACCTGCTTAATCCCGAAAAAATAGTTATTGGCAGTATTTTTACCCGTTCCAGAGCGGGACTTTGGGAGTCTTGTAAGGAAATTATTGAAAAAGAGGCTCTTGCGGTTTCGTGGAGCTGTTGCGAGGTTGTACCCGCAAAGCTTTTAGAGGGAATTGGAGATTACGCCGCTTTGACTGTTGGTGTTTATGGACTCAGAAAGGATGGTAAAGAATAATGAACGAACGTGTAGCATTGCTTATAGAAAAGTATTCTGAGCTTTCGGTATGTGCAAATGATATTGAAACAGCAACCGAGAAAATAATAGACTGCTATAAAAACGGCGGAAAGCTGCTTCTTTGCGGAAACGGCGGTAGTGCCGCCGACTGCACCCACATTGTTGGCGAGCTTATGAAAGGCTTTATGAAAAAAAGACCTGTAGCACCTAAGCAAGCCGAAGCCTTAAAGGCAGAAAATCCCCTTGTGGATGATGAGCTTATTGCAAATTTACAGTGCGGACTTCCCGCAGTAAACCTTTGCGAATCACAGGCTCTTTTAACGGCATTTTGCAACGACGTTAACCCTGAATATATCTTTGCCCAGCAGGTTTTCGGTCTTGGCAAAAAGGGTGATGTGCTTATAGCTTTAAGCACCTCGGGTAACGCTAAAAACGTTAATCACGCCGCCCGACTTGCAAAGGCTTTGGGCATTACCGTTATTGGAATGACGGGCGAAAGGCATAGCACACTTGAAATCAATTCCGACCTTTGCATTAAGGTACCCGCCACCGAAACCTATAAAATTCAGGAATATCACCTACCTGTTTATCACGCAATATGCGATGCGGTAGAGAGTGCGTTCTTTTCTGAATAAAATACATATCAAATAATAGTGTTAAAATAAAAGGCTTCCCCACGCGGGGAGCTGTCACCGAAGGTGAC
>JAGARD010000025.1 GCA_017622415.1 Clostridia bacterium
ATGATTTTTGCCCTTGATTTTGCCCTTATAATACTTTCGGACAAGGTTAAAACGAAATAATAAGTCATAACAAGTTGAAACGAGTTGTTTGCGAAAAACCCTTTATTTACAGGACTTTTAGAGGATTTTATTAATTGCCAACGATAAGTGATAATGCTTCACAAAATATTAGTTGACAAATTCTAATTTATCAAACACATCTTCATAAATTTAAAAAACTGCAATGAATTTTCATTGCAGTTTTTGTTTCATAACAATATTAATTTTTAAAGGAAATATATTACCACATCGCGGCGGCCGAACTGACGGCACTCGCTTTTGGTGTTGAAGAAAAGGTCTACATTGGTGGGCCTTTTTCTTATAAATCCGCCTGTATCGGCTGCAATTGCATAACCGTAAACATATTTGCCATCCTTAGAAACAATAAACATCTTGGTGCCGTAGGGAATAACCTTTGGATTAACCGCAATGTAACCTGTTTTTGGCATTACACCTGTTGAACAGGGTATTCCCGAATGGTCGGTGTAGGCGGTTGCCTCAACCGTTACCTTCTTTTTATAAGAGGTAGGAATATTATTTTTTGTAAGGGTTAAGGAAGCGGGAGCCTTAAGGCTGGAAATAGTATTAATCGAAGAATAAGGCTTTGTTCCGTTTGCCTGAGCCTTGTTAGCAGCAGGCTTTTTAGCTGTAGTCTTGGTGCCAATAACTGTTACCTTGGCTACGGCGGGCTTTGTAACAACGGTGGAAATGGTTTCGGTTTCGGTAAGCGAGCCGTTTTTGTAGGTCTTTTTAACCGTTACGGTACGGCTTCCGTTTACACCGCCTGTTACCCTTTGTTTGCCCTTTTCAAGGGAGGAGGAATACTCAACCTTTGCAGTAAAGGGAATAGTTTCCTCATAGCTTTCGGTAACGGATTTTACGTCAACAACGTCAATATAGGTTTCCTTAGTAAGAACGCTGTCAAGCTTTAAATTACAAACAGAGCTTTCGCTAAGTGTAACGTTGGCATTTTCTAAAGCATCTGCAACTGTACCGCCTGTCATACTAACCATTTTAGTATTCTTGCCAACGGTTACATATACATCAAATGCACGGCTTACGGTAAGAACCGATGTGCCGTCGGCCTCTGCCTTTAAAACTGCCTTATCGCCAAGTGCAAGGGAAATATCAGCTTCGCTTAAAATTTCTTCAGCAGTGGTGCGATGTGTATTAAGCTCTACCTTTTTTTCGCCGTCTATGATTGTTACGGTGCTGTGGGGATTTGCCGCCGCAAAAGCAACCAGACTTGAAGCCATAACGGTGCTGATTAAAAGCGCGGTTACACACTTAACAATCATAAGTTTAATTGTACTCATTAATAAACCTCCGTAATTACAGCAGTGCCAACATTTAAATTTTTATTTTGTATGTTGTTCAGACGCACGGAAAAACGCATCTGCTTCTGCTGAAAACCGATTTAAATATCGGTAGTTTTTTGGTGCTCATTTTTGCACCTTAAGCAGTATAACCCAAAACATTTGTGGGGTCAAGCAAAAAAAATCACCTTTTGGTATGCAAAATAGCCAAACTTTTTCGCCCCAAAACCCCGAAATAATTGTTACAAACCTGTAACATTTTTGTTTAAAAGGGACGTTTTGTAACCTTTTAGAGTTTCTTTTGTGCAAAATGCTAGATAATGTGAAAAAATTTGTCTTAAAGGGTGTAATTTTCTCTTTACAAATAGTAATATTTGACCATTTTTTATTTAAAGTGGTGGAAAGCACCTAATTTGACCCATATTTTTAGTGCAAAAGAGCCAAAAAACGGTCATTTTTGTAGTGCAAGGAGCGAATTTTCGAGCCGAAATTGCTTTTATGCAATTTTTTATAAGTCCTTTTTTTGTGGTATTTTTTACATTTTAGTTAATAATTTGTTGTCTTGATAGCTTGGTTACATAAAAAAGTATTCGGCATAATATAGAATATGGAAATCATATAAAAAATATTCCTTTTTCTGATTAAAATATATTTCGCGGGTTAAAAATAGTAGCAGATATAAAATCTATTACATTATTAAACCCTATTTTATGAAAGGATGCTTAAAATGACCGTTAAGCGTGGCGAAATTTATTACGCCGATTTAAGTCCTGTAGTCGGCTCGGAGCAGGGCGGTGTAAGACCTGTACTTATAATCCAGAACGACGTGGGAAATAAATACAGTCCAACCGTTATTGCGGCGGCTATAACCAGCCAGCAGGATAAAGCACGGCTTCCAACCCACATAAGTGTCGAGGCAGAGGGCTCAGGGCTTCAAAAAAATTCCATTGTGCTTTTAGAGCAGGTGCGAACTATTGATAAACGCCGTTTAAAGGAAAAAATGGGAATTTTGGATGTTTCTATGATGGATAAGGTAGATAGAGCCCTTTCTGTGAGCTTCGGGCTAACAGGCAGAGGGATTTAAAACGCAGGGCGTTTTAGATGCTGGATGCTAGAGACTAGATGCTAGACAATTAAACCGATAAATAGTAGTTTATAAGCCTTCCCCGTCAAGGGGAAGGCTATTTTAACCGTCAAATAATAGTTTATCAGTTTACTTATCCAGCCTCTGTTTTTTTACATAACCTTTTTTATTGAATATACCCCCGAAATATGTTATTATATATAATATGTAAGGGGGCGAATAAAAATGAGCCAAAAAAAGGTGTCGGCTGACGGCATAAAAGAGTTGCTTAAAATATCTTCCAAAGTGAGCTGTTATGATAAACTAAATTCAACAAATATTTTAGCAAAATCAAAAGCGGCAGAGGGTGCGGCAGAGGGTGATATAATTGTTGCCCTTTCACAGACGAACGGCAGAGGCAGAATGGGCAGAAGCTTTTATTCCCCCAAAGCATCGGGCATTTATTTCAGTATAGTTTTGCGTCCTAAAATAAATGCTGAGGACATTTCGCTTATAACCCCCGTAGCGGCGGTTGCTGTAGCACGTGCAATAGAGGATATTACCGAAAAATCGCCCAAGATAAAATGGGTTAATGATATTTTTTTAAATGATAAAAAGGTCTGCGGAATTTTAAGCGAGGCGGTGTTTGGTGCCGATGGCTCGGCGGAATATGTAATACTTGGAATAGGAATAAATCTGGTTACGCCTAAGAGTGGATATCCTGAGGATATAAAGAATATTGCGGGAAGCCTTTTCGCAGAGGATGAGAGCTTTGATGCAAACCTACTTGTGGCATCTACCGTAAACAATTTTTTTGAGCTTTACGGAGATTTAAAATCCCAAAGCACTTTGGAGCAGTACCAAAAAAGAATGATGCTTGTCGGTCAAAATATTAATTACACCCAAAACGGCACCGAAAAATCGGGCAGAGTAGAGGGTATTGACGAGCATTTTCGACTTATTGTGAAATCGGATTTGGGCGAAATAATCCATCTTCAAAGCGGAGAAGTGACAATAGGCAGTAATAATTTAAAATAAGAAAAAGGGGATTTACAGGTTTTAAAGACCGATAAATTGTAGGTTGAAAGGCTAAGCACCTTTCAAAACGTAGGGAACAACCTATGTGTTGTTCCGCGTAAATACCGCAATTTTTAGGAACGACACTTGAGGTCGTTCCCTACAATATAATAGGTAAACCTGTTTATCAAATTTCAATTTTCCGCACAAAAAACCGACGACCTGTGCTTAGCACAAGCCGTCGGTTTAATTATCCAGCATTCAGCATCTAGTCTCTAGCTTTGCAAATATCCAAAAGATAAACTGCTATAAATAAAGCCATAAAAAGACCTGTAATCGGGCTGTCAACGGGGATATGAACAAATGTAAAATCGCTTGTAATGTAGGCTATAATGCAGGGAAGTGAGGAAACGGATGTAAAAAGCACCGCCGCAATACCCGAGGCAAAAAGCTTTCGGTTGGTAGTGGACTTTGAGATTTTGCAAACGGCTTTTCCAAATAAAAGAAGAGAAATAAGGGTGGAAATAAGCATTAAAACATCATAAAGATTTTCAGAGATATTAGACATTCCCGTAAAGCATATAAAGGATGACATAAGCCTTATAACCCACGTTATTATGGGGATTATACAAAGCGATGCGTGAAGTTTTGTTCCGAAAAGTATTGCTATACCGTACCAACAAAAAACCGCACCTGAGGCAATAATCATAACCGTTCTGAGCCCCAAAAGTACAGCAGGCACAGCCGAGAATGAAATCTCATTTAAAAAGGGCTCGGCAATATTGGCAATTCCCGCAAAAAGTGCCACACAGCCCAAAAGTGCCGATGAAGACGGGGTGGGGGAAAGCTTTTGCTTGCTAAACATAAAAACAAGGGTAGAAGCAACGGCAATTACGCCTATTAAAAGCACCATAAGTGCGGTGCCTATACCCTCCATACCCTCTTTGTAAAAGCCTGTTTTGGCATCGGTTAAAAAAAGAAGCTGAATTGTGCGAAGTGTTACCGCCGAAACAAGGGCAAAGGCAGAAAATATAAATACTTTAATGTGTTTCAATTTTTATTACCTACCTACTACTTAATTTCACCCAAGGATAAAGCCTTTAGGTATGCGTTTATAAATCCGTCTAAATCGCCGTCCATAACGGCGTTTATATTTCCGTTTTCAAAATTGGTGCGATGGTCCTTTGCAAGGGTGTAGGGCATAAATACATAAGAGCGTATTTGCGAGCCCCAAGCAATCTCCTTTTGAACACCCTTAATATCCTCAATTTTATCTAAATGCTCACGTTCCTTAATTTCAATAAGCTTGGATTTAAGCATTTTAAGTGCAACCTCGCGGTTTTGATGCTGACTGCGTTCATTCTGACAGGCAACAATAATTCCCGTTGGAATGTGGGTTATACGTACCGCCGATTCGGTTTTGTTTACGTGCTGACCGCCCGCACCGCCCGAACGGTAGGTATCTACCTTTAAATCCTCGGGGCGAATGTCAATTTCTGCATCATCGTCAATTTCGGGCATAACCTCTAGGGAAGCAAAGGAGGTATGTCTTCTTCCTGAGGAGTCAAACGGAGAAATTCTAACAAGTCGGTGAACACCCGTTTCGCCCTTTAAATATCCGTAGGCGTTTACACCCTCAACCTGTAAAACCGCACTTTTAAGGCCAGCCTCTTCACCGTCTAAAAAGTCAAGCATTTTAACCTTAAAGCCGTGAGCCTCGCCCCAACGGGTGTACATTCTAACAAGCATTTCATTCCAGTCCTGTGCTTCGGTACCGCCTGCACCCGCGTGAAAGGTCAGCAGAGCATTTTTGCTGTCATACTCGCCTGTGAGCAGTGTGGAAAGTGTAGCGGCAGAAAGCTTAGCCTCAAATTCTGTTACGCCCTCGGTAATTTCCTCTAAAAGCGAAAGGTCTTCTTCCTCATTCGCCATTTCTATAAGGGTTAAAAGGTCATCAAACTGACTGTTTATATCGGATGACATTTCAACCTTACCCTTTTTTACGCTTATCTGCTTTAAAATTTCGCCCGAGCGGTTTTGGTCATCCCAAAAGCCAGGAGCTGTGGTCTGATTTTCAAGCTCCTCAATCTCTTTGGATAACTGCTCAAGACCAAGGGCATCCTCTAAAGCCTTTACTTCATCCCTAAAGCCCTCAAGCTTTAGTCTAAGCTCGTCAAATTCTATCATTTCGTACTCCTATTTAGCCAAAAATGCTACCCAGTTGTTGTTTGTCATTTTTTCAACTATTTCGTATCCGCGGTCGGTTAAAGCGGCTTCTACCTCGTCGGCTCTTATATCAATTATGCCCGAACACAGAAAGTATCCGCCCTTTTTCATACGCTTTTTTGCCGAAGAGGAAAGGGCTATAATTGCATCGGCAACAATGTTTGCTACAACAATATCGAATGTGTCGGTTATTTCTTCATCCAAATTACCTAAAACATAATTTGCCTTTTCGGCAACACCGTTCAGTGCGGCATTTTCCTTTGCAACCTTTACGGCTACGGGGTCAATATCTACACCCACAACATCCTTTGCACCAAGAAGTATTGCGGCAATGGATAAAATACCGCTGCCTGAGCCTATATCCAAAACGGTAATGTCGGGAGTAACAAGCTTTTCTAACGCCTCAAGGCACATTGAGGTGGTGGCGTGGGTGCCCGTGCCAAAAGCGGCACCTGGGTCAATGCTCAGCACAACGCGGTTTTCGGTGTTTTCATATTCTTCCCAGCTTGGGCGAACACAAAGCCTTTTCCCAATTTCGGTGCATTTAAAAAACTGCTTCCAGTTGTTTTCCCACTCTTCCTCAGATATATCAATTTCGCCCAGCTCGTGCTCAATGTTTAGAGCGGTTAGACGCTCGGTTATGTATTCGATGCTTTCTTTAGGATTAACCTCCTTGGAAAGATAAATATGTATAACTGAATGGGTGCGGTCGCTTTTAACAAGCTCCTCGTCAATTAAATCAATATGGGCGATTTCCATTGCACCCTGCTCTAAATCAGAGTAATCCTCAATGTAAATTCCGTGCGATACCGTCATATTGGCAATAGCGGCGGCTTCATCTGTTGCCTCGGTAGGCACTTTAATCTTAATTTCGGTCCAATCCATATTAAAAATCCTTTCGGTAAAATCAACATTTTCCTATTATTAAGGTATAATTATCTTATTATAATAATATAACACACACCCCGTTTAATTGTCAATAAATCGCAGTGAAATAACAGCAATTTAAAAAAATAACCAAACTGTTTAAATAAATATGCATTGATTTTTTGTATTTTTGCTCTTGTAGACTAAAAAAACAGATGTTAAAATTATAATAACAAAATTTTTAGGGGATAATTTTATGAAAAATAAAAATTCTGTTTTTTATATGGTGCTCGCCTCGCTTTTTGCCGCATTAATAGCAGTTTTTACGGCGTTTATTTTTCGCATTCCCATTAAAATAGGAGCCAATTCGGCATATATTCATTTTGGCGATGCTTTTATATTTTTGGCGGCATCAATTTTGCCTACACCTTATGCAGTGGCGGCGGCAGGCATAGGCGGTGCTTTGGGCGACCTTTTTTGCGGTGGTGCCGAGTGGATTTTCTTTACCGTAATTATAAAAATATCGGTAGCACTTATTTTTACATCAAAAGCCCCCAAAATGCTTTGCAAACGCAACACATTCGCCCTTTTTACAGCACTTTTAATAACGGTTGGCGGATATTACATAGCCGAAGCACTTATATTTGGCAACTGGGTGTCACCTCTGCTTTCGGTGTGGGGGAATGTTGTACAAATTATAGGCAGTGCGGTACTTTATATTTTGCTTTGCGGTACTCTTGGCAGTAGACTTAAATTTAAATAAATTATAAAGCCCGCCCCACGCAATTCAAATGGTTGCACGGGGCGGTTTCTCATAAGCTATTTTATTTCTTGCTCTAATTTTTCAAAATAATCTGTTTTAAAAAATTCGGTTATTGTGATTTCTATGTAGGGAATGACCTATGTGTCATTCCCTACAAAAATATAAATTACGGTATTTATACGGAACGACACTTGAGGTCGTTCCCTACAGGTTTAATTGTCTAGCATCTAGTATCTAGTATCTAGCCTCTATCATCCATTATAAAGCTGATAATATTTACCCTTTTGGGCTATTAAATCGTCGTGGTTTCCGCGTTCAATAATTCTGCCCTTATCCAGCACCATAATAACATCGGAATTTTGAACGGTGGAAAGGCGGTGGGCAATAACAAAAACCGTTCTGCCCTGCATAAGCCTATCCATACCTCTTTGCACTATTGCCTCGGTGCGGGTGTCAATTGAGGAGGTTGCCTCATCCATTATCATAACGGGCGGGTCGGCAACGGCGGCACGGGCAATGGAAATAAGCTGTCTTTGACCTTGGGATAGCCCTGAGCCGTCACCCTCAAGCACGGTATCATACCCGTCGGGAAGCATACGTATAAATCCGTCTGCTCCTGCGAGCTTGGCGGCGGCAATACATTCCTCGTCTGTAGCATCGAGCTTTCCGTAGCGTATGTTTTCCATAACGGTGTCGGTGAATAGGTTAACATCCTGCAAAACGACGCCGAGCGAACGCCTTAAATCTTCTTTTTTAATTTTATTAATGTTAATTCCGTCATAGTGGATTTTGCCGTTTTTTATATTATAAAAGCGGTTTATAAGATTTGTGATGGTGGTTTTTCCCGCACCCGTAGCACCAACAAAGGCAACCTTTTGACCAGGCTTTGCATAGAGCGAAATATCATAAAGCACCTGTTTTTCGTCGTTGTAGCCGAAATCTACATTTGTGAGCTTAACATCACCCATAAGCCTTGTGTAGGTTACGGTGCCGTCGCCGTGACGGTGCTTCCAAGCCCATATTCCTGTGTGGGTCTCGGTTTCCTCAATGCCGTTTTCGGTTTCCTTTGCGTTTACCAGCATAACATAGCCGTCGTCCTGCTCGCTTTTTTCATCCAAAAGGGCAAAAATTCGCGATGCACCTGCAAGTGCCATAACAACTGAGTTAATTTGCTGTGAAATTTGATTAATTGGCATTGTAAAGCTTTTGCTAAGCAGTAAAAATGCGGCAATATCGCCAAGGGTCAGTCCCGAAAGACCGCCGAACTCTACTCCCGAAATAGTTCCAAAGCCTGTAATTGCAAGTATAGCACCAACCGCCGCGATTAAAACGTACTGAATGTGACCCATATTTCCCATAACGGGACCAAGCACGTTTGCAAACTTGTTGGCTTCGGTGGCATTATAGCAAAGCTCCTCATTCATTTTGTCAAATTGCTCTTTTGCCTTTTGCTCGTGACAAAAAACCTTAATAACCTTTTGTCCGTTCACCATTTCCTCGATGTAGCCGTTTACAG